>NZ_JBEYUH010000011.1:0-156888 GCF_040643435.1 Rhodococcus sp. NPDC047139 | reverse complement strand
CCAGATGGTTACCGAACCGGTCGCAGTCCTCCGCAAACGACATGATCGTCGCAACCTCTCGTTGAGAGTGTTGCGACGATCATGTGAACCCGCCCCGGTGATCGCGGGGCCCCTCCTCGTCGGCACTCGGTCCGCCTCACAGCACGCGGCGGACGGCTCCCTTGTCGGCGGAAGTGGCCAGCGCTGCGTACGCACGGAGCGCCTTCGAGACCGTTCGTTCGCGGTCGACGGGCTGCCACGGGCGCTCGGAGGCCTCCATCTTGGCGCGTCGATCGGCGAGGACGTCGTCGTCGACGAGCACCTCGAGGGTGCGGGTCGCGACATCGATGCGGATGCGGTCGCCGTTCTCGACCAGGCCGATGACACCACCGGATGCGGCCTCGGGGGAGACGTGGCCGATGGACAGGCCCGAGGTGCCGCCCGAGAAGCGGCCGTCGGTGATCAGGGCGCAGACCTTGCCCAGGCCGATGCCCTTGAGGAACGAGGTGGGGTGCAGCATCTCCTGCATACCGGGGCCACCGGCGGGACCCTCGTAGCGCACGACCACCACGTCGCCCGGCTTGATCTTCTTGCCGAGGATGACCGAGACGGCTTCCTCCTGCGACTCGACGACGAAGGCCGGCCCTTCGAAGTGGAACAGATCCTCGTCGATACCCGCAGTCTTGAGGATGGCGCCGTCCGGCGCGAGATTGCCGCGCAGCACGCACAGGCCGCCTTCGACGGTGTAGGCGTGCTCGATGTCACGGATGCAGCCGCCGGCCGCGTCGGTGTCCAGCGACGACCAGCGGTTGTTCGTCGAGAAGGGTTCGGTGGTGCGGACACCGCCCGGCGCGGCGTGGAAGAGTTCGAGGGCCGTCTCGGATGCCTTACCGGAGCGGATGTCCCAGGTGTCGAGCCATTCGTCGAAGCTCTCGGTGTGGACGGTGGAGACGTCGGTCTCGAGCAGGCCGCCGCGCCGCAATTCGCCGAGAATCGCGGGGATGCCACCGGCGCGATGCACGTCCTCCATGTGGTAGTCGGAGTTCGGGGACACCTTCGCCAGGCACGGCACACGGCGGCTGATCTCGTCGATGGTCGACAGGTCGAAGTCGACCTCGCCCTCCTGGGCGGCAGCGAGGGTGTGCAGCACGGTGTTCGTGGAGCCGCCCATCGCGACGTCGAGCGCCATGGCGTTGCGGAAGGCGGCCGGGGTCGCGATGTTGCGCGGCAGCACCGACTCGTCGTCGTCCCGGTAATAGCGCAGGGCCGCCTCGACGATCGTCGTGCCGGCGGTCTCGAACAGGGCGCGTCGCGCCTCGTGGGTGGCGAGGGTCGAGCCGTTGCCGGGCAGCGCGAGACCGAGGGCCTCGGTGAGGCAGTTCATCGAATTGGCCGTGAACATGCCCGAGCACGAACCACAGGTGGGGCATGCGCTGCGCTCGACCTCGTCGAGACCCGCGTCGTCGACGGCCTCGCTGGCGGAGGCGGAGATCGCGGTGATGAGGTCGGTGGGTGCGTGCGCGACACCGTCGACCACGACGGCCTTGCCGGCCTCCATCGGGCCACCCGAGACGAAGATCGTCGGGATGTTCAGGCGCATCGCGGCATTGAGCATGCCCGGGGTGATCTTGTCGCAGTTCGAGATGCACACCAGTGCGTCGGCGGTGTGTGCGTTGACCATGTATTCGACGGAGTCGGCGATGATTTCGCGGCTCGGCAGCGAGTAGAGCATGCCGCCGTGGCCCATGGCGATACCGTCGTCGACGGCGATCGTGTGGAATTCGCGTGCGACGCCACCGGCTTCGCGCACCGCCTTCGCGACGATCTCACCGACATCCTTCAGATGGACGTGACCCGGCACGAACTGCGTGTAGGAGTTCGCGATCGCGACGATCGGCTTGCCGAAATCGGAATCGGTCAGGCCGGTCGCGCGCCACAGGGAGCGCGCTCCTGCAGCATTTCGTCCGACGGTGGTGGTGCGTGACCTCAACGGGGGCATGGGCTGACTTCCTTGACGGTGGCTGTGTGCGCAATCGGCCTGGCCGCATCCGGTCGCCGGGCTGGGCGGAGCCGGGCAGCGGCACCGACGAATCTACTCGCGTGCTGTCGGGTGCGGCTATTCGCGTCCGGTCGCACGGCTCAGGAGGACTCGTCCTTCTTCTCGACGGTGGGCTCGTCGGTCTTCTCGACGGTGGCAGCATCGTCGTTGATGTCGGCTTCCGGAACGGGATCGGGTGCTGCCTCGGCGCGGTCGGCCTCTTCTTCCTCTGCCCGGCGGGCTGCCGCATACGGATCGGGGATACGGCCTCCGCTCGCCTCCGACAGTTGTGGCAGGCGGCCGAAGGTGACCACGGGCAGCGCGACCTCGCTGCCGTCGGTGAGCCGTGCGCGGGCCCAGCCCCGCTTCGGGAACCGAAGGCCGTCGAGAGAATCCCACTTCAAGGTGGTGGTCGAGAAGGTCGAGCGCGCGACTATGCCCTCGGGGCCGACGACGGTCCGCACACGGACGACCCATGCGGCGACGAGGAACGGGATGATCAGGGTCCAGGCGAAGGCTGCGGGCCACGCGAGGGCGGGAGAGGCCAGCGCGAGGAACAGGATGCCGCATGCGACGAAGGACAGGCGCGAGATCTGGATGACCTGCGTCGTCGAATCGGGCGTGTGGGATGATGGAGAAGGTGGCACGGGCTGCTGGGAAGATGACACCTCTACATCTTCGCACTGCAGCCGCGGCATCTCACATTCTGGGACGGTCGACCGCACCAAGTTGACTGTCTGGACACCATGCGCTTAACGTCGAGCGCGTGAATCAGAATGGGTTGCTCGTAATCGGCCGGCGCGTCGTCGCCTGAGCCGCATCCTGCAACTCGCCCACGACGCGCCACCCTCGTACAGCAACTCGCTGACGAGGGTTTTTTGTTGCCCGGAGCAGAATCAGAGGAATTCGCAGTGAGCGCACCAACCGCACGGCCTCAACCCTCGCCGCGCAAGCCGGGGTCCGCTACCCCGACTCCCGCAGCTGCAGCAGCGCAGCCCGCCAACCGACGCCAGGTCGCCCCCGAGCGGGTCACCGGCGCGCAGTCGGTGGTCCGCGCACTCGAGGAACTCGAGGTCGACACGGTATTCGGTATTCCCGGCGGCGCGATCCTCCCCGTCTACGATCCGCTCTTCGATTCGCGGCGCGTGCGCCACGTGCTCGTCCGGCACGAGCAGGGCGCCGGCCACGCGGCCACCGGATACGCCCAGGCCACCGGCAAGGTGGGCGTGTGCATGGCCACCTCCGGTCCGGGCGCGACCAACCTCGTCACCCCGCTTGCCGATGCGCAGATGGACTCCGTGCCCGTCGTCGCGATCACCGGCCAGGTCGGTCGTCCCCTCATCGGCACCGACGCCTTCCAGGAAGCGGACATCTCCGGCATCACGATGCCGATCACCAAGCACAACTTCCTCGTCACCGACGGCGCCGACATCCCGCGCATCCTGGCCGAGGCGTTCTACCTCGCTTCGTCGGGGCGTCCCGGTGCTGTCCTCGTCGACATCCCCAAGGACATCCTCCAGGCGCAGACCACTTTCAGCTGGCCGCCGGAGATGCACCTGCCCGGCTACCGTCCCGTGACGAAGCCGCACGGTAAGCAGGTCCGCGAAGCCGCGCGACTGATCGCCGATGCGAAGAACCCCGTGCTCTACGTCGGCGGCGGTGTCATCAAGGCCGAGGCGTCAGCCGAGTTGCTCGAGCTCGCCGAGCTGACCGGCATCCCGGTCGTGACGACGCTCATGGCCCGCGGCGCCTTCCCCGACAGCCACAACCTGCACTGCGGAATGCCCGGTATGCACGGCAACGTCGCCGCGGTGGCCGCACTGCAGAAGAGCGATCTGCTCATCACCCTCGGTGCTCGTTTCGACGATCGCGTGACCGGGCAGCTCGACTCCTTCGCGCCCGACGCCAAGGTCATCCACGCCGATATCGACCCGGCGGAGATCGGCAAGAACCGGCACGCCGACGTTCCGATCGTCGGTGACTGCAAGGAGGTCATCGTCGAGCTGATCGAGGCCATCCGCGCCGATCTCGCGACCGGCACGAAGCTCGATTACTCGGCCTGGTGGGCGTATCTGGACGACATCCGTCGCACCTACCCGCTGAGCTACGACCGTCCCGCCGACGACACCTTGTCGCCGCAGTACGTCATCCAGGCCGTCGGCAAGCTCGCCGGCCCGGATGCGATCTACTGCGCCGGGGTCGGCCAGCACCAGATGTGGGCCGCACAGTTCGTCGACTACGAGAAGCCGCGCACCTGGCTCAACTCCGGTGGTCTGGGCACCATGGGCTACGCGGTGCCCGCCGCGATGGGCGCCAAGATGGGTCGGCCCGAGGCCGAGGTGTGGGCCATCGACGGCGACGGCTGCTTCCAGATGACCAATCAGGAACTCGCGACCTGCGCTGTCGAAGGCGTGCCGATCAAGGTCGCCCTGATCAACAACGGCAATCTCGGCATGGTCCGGCAGTGGCAGACGCTCTTCTACGAGGAGCGGTACTCGAACACCGACCTGGCCACGCACTCGCTGCGGATCCCCGACTTCGTCAAGCTCGCCGAGGCCCTCGGTTGTGTGGGTATCCGAGTCGAGCGCGAAGAGGACGTCGAGCCGGCCATCCGCCGGGCGCAGGAGATCAACGACCGTCCCGTGGTGATCGACTTCATCGTCGGCAAGGACGCGCAGGTGTGGCCCATGGTCGCCGCCGGCACGAGCAACGACGAGATCATGGCCGCGCGCGACATCCGGCCGCTGTTCGACGACGACGCTGCCGCCGACGATCCTGCCGTCATCCACGAGACCATCGATGCGCTCGAAGCCCGCACCGAGAACGCTGCGGCCCAGGAGGAGACCAAGTGAGCACGAGCCACACTCTCAGTGTTCTCGTCGAGGACAAGCCGGGCGTGCTCGCCCGCGTCGCGTCGCTGTTCTCGCGCCGCGGATTCAACATCGAGTCCCTTGCGGTCGGTGGCACCGAGGTGCCCGACATCTCGCGGATGACGATCGTGGTGACCGTCGACGAGTTTCCGCTCGAGCAGGTCACCAAGCAGCTCAACAAACTCGTCAACGTCATCAAGATCGTCGAGCAGGAGGACGAGGCGTCCGTCGCCCGCGAACTCGTGCTCATCAAGGTGCGGGCGGACGCGAGCGTCCGCACCCAGGTGATCGAGACGGTGAATCTCTTCCGGGCCAAGGTGATCGACGTCTCGCCCGAGTCGCTGACCATCGAGGCCACCGGTACACGGTCCAAGCTCGATGCGCTGCTGCGCATGCTCGAACCGTACGGAATCCGCGAGATCGTCCAGTCCGGTGTCGTCGCGGTCGGACGCGGTCCGAAGTCCATCACGGCTACCCGTTAGCCTTAACACACCCATACTTGCTGAAAGAGGTAATTACTGTGGCAGTCGAGATGTTCTACGACGACGATGCCGACCTGTCGATCATCCAGGGTCGTAAGGTCGCCGTCATCGGCTACGGCAGTCAGGGACACGCGCACTCGCTGAGCCTGCGCGACTCGGGCGTCGACGTTCGCATCGGTCTGAAGGAAGGCTCGAAGTCGCGGGCCAAGGCCGAGGAGGCGGGCCTGACCGTCGGCACCCCCGCAGAGGTCGCCGAGTGGGCCGACGTCATCATGGTGCTCGCTCCCGACACCGCGCAGGCGTCGATCTTCAAGAACGACATCGAGCCCAACCTGAAGGACGGCGACGCGCTGTTCTTCGGCCACGGCCTCAACATCCACTTCGGTCTCATCGAGGCTCCCGAGAACGTCACCGTCGCGATGGTCGCCCCCAAGGGCCCCGGCCACCTCGTGCGGCGCCAGTTCGTCGACGGCAAGGGCGTTCCGGCGCTCATCGCCGTCCACCAGGACCCCAAGGGTGAGGGCCAGGCGCTCGCGCTGTCCTACGCCAAGGGCATCGGCGGCACCCGCGCCGGTGTCATCAAGACCACCTTCAAGGAAGAGACCGAGACCGACCTGTTCGGTGAGCAGGCCGTGCTCTGCGGTGGCACCGAGGAACTGGTCAAGACCGGTTTCGACGTCATGGTCGAGGCGGGTTACGCCCCCGAGATGGCGTACTTCGAGGTTCTCCACGAGCTCAAGCTCATCGTCGACCTCATGTACGAGGGTGGCATCGCCCGCATGAACTACTCGGTCTCCGACACCGCCGAGTTCGGTGGCTACCTCTCCGGCCCGCGCGTCATCGACGCCGGCACCAAGGAGCGCATGAAGGAGATCCTCAAGGACATCCAGGACGGCACCTTCGTCAAGCGCCTCGTCGCCAACGTCGAGGGCGGCAACAAGGAGCTCGAGGCACTGCGCAAGGAGAATGCGGAGCACGGCATCGAGGTCGTCGGCAAGCAGCTGCGCGACCTGATGAGCTGGGTCGATCGCCCGATCACCGAGACCGCTTAGTCGTCTCCATCCCGGCCGCGACGGCAGCCCGCCACCGAAAAGGTGGCGGGCTGCCGTCGTTCCGAGTGATGCCTGCGCTCGGTGCGCGCCGAAACGAATCTCTCCACGTGCCGGACGGGGACGACGCCGACGGACCATACTTGCCCAATGTGGCTTTCGGCCGCCGTGAGCCGGATTCCCGGCATCGCCACGGCGCGCAGGTATCAGCGCGGATGGCTGCGGGCCGACATCACTGCGGGTCTGGTGGTCAGCGCACTTCTCGTGCCCACCGGCATGGGATACGCGGCAGCGGCGGGATTGCCCGCCCACATGGGCATGTACGCCACGATCGTGCCGATGCTGGTGTACGCGCTCGTCGGTCCGTCGCGCATCCTCGTGGTCGTTCCGTCTTCGGCCCTGGCACCGCTGATCGCTGCGGCGGTCGTTCCCCTCGCTGCGGCGGGAGATCCCGCCCGCGCCGCTGCGCTTGCCGGTCTGCTCGCCCTGATAGTCGGAATTCTGCTGTTGTGCAGCGGGATTCTCCGTCTCGGGTTCATCACAGAACTGCTGTCCAACCCCATCAGGGTCGGATTTCTCAACGCCATCGCTCTGATCGTCATCACGAGCGAGGTTCCGCACCTGCTCGGTGCGAATACCCGGGCGACCGACTTCTTCGCGAACCTCCGGAATGCTGCGGACGCGGTGCGCGGGGGTGCGCTCGAATCGCTCGCCTTCCTCCTCGGCGGCGGGACCCTGATCCTGATCGTGGTGATAAAGGTGCTGTGGCCACGCGTTCCGGGCATCCTGGTCGGGGTCGTCATGGCCACCGGGGTGACGGCCGCCTTCGGGCTGGGCGACAAATTCGAGACGGTGGGCGCGCTCCCGTCGGGGCTCCCGGGTCCTTCCCTCGGCGGGCTCGCGTGGAGCGACGTCGCGACGCTGCTCGGCCCCGCTGTCGCGATCGCCATCATAGGTTTCGCCGACACCGCCGTCGTGTCCCGCGCTTTCTCGTCCGAGCGCGGTGAGGACGTGAACGGGAGCTCCGAGATGCGGGCGCTCGGCGTCGCGAACCTCGCGGCCGGTGTCACGGGCGGGTTCCCGGTGTGCGGTAGCGGAAGCCGCACGCCTGTCGTCCAACGTGTGGGTGCGCACACACAACTCGCCGGAGTGGTGGGAGCGCTGACGGTCGCGGCCTTCCTCCTGCTCGCACCCGGCGCGACGGGCGACCTCCCGCGCTCTGCGCTCAGCGCCGTCGTCATCGTCGCTGCGAGCGCGCAGTTCAAGTTCGCCAAGGTCGGGCATCTGTGGCGGGTCGCCAAGATCGAATTCGGTTTGTGCATCGCGGCATCGGTCGCCGTCATTCTCACGGGCGTGCTGCGAGGTGTACTGATCGCGATCGCGCTGTCGCTGATGGCGTTGGCGATCCAGGCATGGCGGCCTCACCGTGCCGAACTCGTCGAAGTCCCCGGAATCGCCGGATATCACGACAGGGATCGCCATCCCGAAGGTCACCGGATCAGAGGTCTCCTACTGGTGCGGTTCGACGCACCGCTGTTCTTCGCGAACGGCTCGATTCTCACGGGATATGTGCGCGCACTCGTACAGGAGCGATCCGATCGGGTGGAGTGGGTGATCCTCGTGGCCCAGCCGATCACCGATCTCGACACGACGTCGGTCGAAGAAGTCGAGCGTCTCGATGAGTACCTGTCCCACAACGGAATTCGATTCGGTTTTGCGGCATTGGAGGACCGGCAGAGAGACAAGCTCATGCACCTGCAATCGGCGAACCGTTTCGACCGGGACCGGTTCCATCCCACGCCTCGTGCTGCCGTGATCGCCTTCCGGCACCGGCACGACACCGGTCTCACGCGCCGGACAATTCGTGCGCGTTCGGACATTTCGCCGACGGGGATCGCCGGACGGCGCGCACGGCGGAGGCCGCGTCCGGCACCGGGCGCCAGGCATCTGCGGCGGCGACGCTGAGGGGACGGCGACGTCTTTCGGCCGGTTATCGGTTCGGCCCAGGATCGCGCGAGGCCCCACCCGACGTGATATTCACCGGAGGGCGATCCCGGTGGGCCCGTAGTGGGGACCGGGGCACTAAACTGTGAGCGGTCCTGGGTGAACACGCCTTCTGCCGGACGCCGGCGCCGACGACCACCCACACATTCACGACACAGGGAGTTCGCACGTGAGCCAGAATGGCCGTCCAGTAGTCCTGATCGCCGACAAGCTTGCGCAGTCGACCGTCGATGCGCTCGGTGACGGTGTCGAGGTGCGCTGGGTGGACGGCCCGGACCGCCCCGCCCTACTTGCGGCCGTACCCGAGGCTCAGGCGTTGCTGGTCCGCTCCGCGACCACCGTCGATGCCGAGGTGCTCGCTGCGGCACCCAATCTCAAGATCGTCGGTCGCGCCGGTGTCGGCCTCGACAACGTCGACATCGCCGCTGCCACCGAACGCGGAGTGATGGTCGTCAACGCGCCTACCTCCAACATCCACTCCGCTGCCGAGCACGCTGTCGCGCTCCTCATGTCCGCGGCTCGTCAGGTCCCTGCCGCCGACCGCACTCTGCGCGAGCGCACCTGGAAGCGGTCGAGCTTCAACGGCACCGAGATCCTCGGTAAGACGGTCGGCGTCGTCGGCCTCGGCCGTATCGGCCAGCTGTTCGCTCAGCGGCTCGCGGCCTTCGAGACCCACGTCATCGCGTACGACCCCTACCTGCCGGCTGCGCGTGCCGCACAGCTGGGCATCGAGCTCGTCGACATCGACGAACTCGTCGCGCGCGCGGACTTCATCTCGGTGCACCTGCCCAAGACCAAGGAGACGGCCGGTCTGATCAACGCCGAGCGGCTCGCCAAGGCCAAGGACGGTGTCATCATCGTCAACGCCGCTCGCGGCGGCCTGATCGACGAGGACGCGCTGTACGACGCGCTCGTCGACGGCAAGGTGCGTGCCGCCGGTCTGGACGTCTTCGAGACCGAGCCGTGCACCGATTCGAAGCTGTTCGACCTCGACAACGTCGTCGTCACCCCGCACCTGGGCGCATCCACCGCCGAAGCGCAGGACCGCGCCGGCACCGACGTCGCCAAGAGCGTGCTGCTCGCCCTCGCCGGCGAGTTCGTGCCCGACGCCGTCAACGTGTCGGGTGGTCCCGTGGGCGAGGAGGTCGCGCCGTGGCTCGAGCTCGTCCGCAAGCTCGGCCTGCTCGCCGGCACCTTGTCGCCCGAGGCCGTGCAGAACGTACAGGTCGTCGCGAGCGGTGAGCTCTCGGCGGAGAATGTCGACATCCTCGGTCTCGCCGCACTGCGGGGGCTGTTCTCCGCGAGCAGCGACGAGCCGGTCACCTTCGTCAACGCCCCCAAGCTCGCCGAGCAGCGTGGAGTCACCGTCGAGGTGGAGCGCGTGAGCGAGGCTCGCACGCACCGCAGCGCCGTCGAGGTTCGGGCCGTGGCACCGGACGGCCACGTCACGTCGGTCGCGGGTGCGCTGACCGGTCTGCAGCAGGTCGAGAAGATCGTCAACATCAACGGTCGCAGCTTCGACCTGCGGGCCGAGGGCCACAATGTGATCGTCCACTACCAGGATCGTCCGGGTGTCCTCGGAACGCTCGGCACCGTGCTCGGCAACGCGAATATCGACATCCAGGCGGCGGCTCTGAGCCAGGACGCGGAGGGACCGGGCGCCACCGTGATCCTGCGCGTCGACCGTGTCGTGGGTGATTCGGAGATTGCCCAGATCACCGAGGCGCTCGACGCCCGCGTGGAGCAGGTCGACCTGTCCTGATCGTTTCGTTCCCCATCATCCGGTGGCCGCGACCGTCTGCACGGTCGCGGCCACCGTCGCACAGGAAGTGAGTAGCGTCCATGAAACTTGCGGTCATTCCCGGAGACGGCATCGGCGTCGAGGTCACGGCCGAGGCCCTGAAGGTCCTCCGAGCGCTCGTCCCGGATCTCGAGACGACCGAATACGACCTCGGTGCCCGCCGGTACAACACCACCGGTGAACTACTTCCCGAGGCCGATCTCGCCGCCATCCGTGAACACGATGCGATCCTTCTCGGCGCCATCGGTGACCCCTCCGTCACGCCCGGTGTGCTCGAACGCGGTCTCCTGCTGAACATGCGATTCGCGCTCGATCACCATGTCAATCTGCGGCCGTCCCGTCTGTACCCGGGCGCGAAGTCGCCGCTCGCTGCCGACCATGAGATCGATTTCGTCGTGGTCCGTGAAGGCACCGAAGGGCCGTACACGGGCAACGGAGGAGCGATCCGGGTGGGGACGCCGCACGAGATCGCCACCGAGGTCTCGGTGAACACCTGGTTCGGTGCCGAACGTGTGGTGCGCTATGCCTTCGAACTCGCGCAGACCCGCCGGAAGCACCTGACGCTGATCCACAAGACCAACGTGCTCTCGAATGCCGGCGCGATCTGGACACGGGCGATGGAGACCGTGGGCAAGGAGTTCCCCGAGGTCACGACTGCGTACTGCCACATCGACGCGGCGACGATCTACATGGTCGACGACCCGTCGCGGTTCGACGTGATCGTCACCGACAACCTGTTCGGCGACATCGTCACGGACCTGGCCGGTGCGGTCACCGGTGGTATCGGTCTCGCCGCGAGCGGCAACATCGATGCCTCGGGCACCAACCCGTCCATGTTCGAGCCCGTCCACGGCTCGGCACCGGACATCGCGGGCAAGGGCATCGCCGATCCCACCGCCGCGATCCTGTCCACCGCTCTGCTGCTGCGCCATCTGGGACGCGAAGAGGATGCCGCCCGCGTCGAGCGGGCCGTGGAGGCCGATCTCTCGACCCGCGGTACCGGACCGGTCGTCACCACCGAGGTCGGCGACCGCATCGTCGCCGCACTCTGATGTCCGGCGTGTGGTTCCGGCGCATTCCGCCGGAACCACACGCGGTCTCTCAGTCCTTGGGCACCACCGGGACCGCCGCCGCGGGAGCCACCGCGGCGAGCGCGAATGCGGCCGGGAACCCGACCGCGGTGATGAGCCCTCCGAACACGGGGCCGACGGCCGCAGCGAATACGAACTGCCCGGTGTTCTGGATCCCGAGCGCGCGACCTCCCCAGAAAGGTCCGGCGATCTCGGCTACAGCCGTGAACGCCAGCCCGTTCGGAGCCGACGTCAGTATCGAAGCGACGAGCAGAACGCCCACGGCGGTGGCCGATTCCGTCCACGACGCAACGGCGAGCGCGATCATCGACACGACGACCGACGCAGCGACGAGACGCATCGGCCCCAGCCTGCTGCCCACACGGTCGGACCACGCCCCGGCGACGACACGCCCGACGGCGCCGAGGATCTGGGCCGCTGTGACGACGAGTCCGGCGCCGACCTCGTCCCATCCACGGTCGGCGATCAACCACACCAGGGCGTAGGTCCACACGACGTACTGCGGAACCACGAGCAGTATCGACGCGACATGAATTCTCGTGAGGGATGACGACGTCCGGTACGGATTTCCGAGAACACCCGCGCGTTCGGCCTCCGCTCGGCCCGGGCGCGGCGGATCGATCACGCCTACTGCGCAGGCGAGGGCGGCCCCGCCGCACACGACGGCGGGAAAGGCGAGTGCCCAAGCGATTCCGTGGACGCCCGCGAGGGTCGGAATGGCGAGTGCACCCGCAGCGACGCCCAGTGGCACCGACATCTGCCGGATCCCCATCGCGAGTCCGCGCCGGTGTGGAGGGAACCATCCGACGACGACGCGGCCGCTCGCCGAATTGGCGCTCACCGCCCCGGCTCCCGCGCACACCAGCAGAAGGCCCAGCAGTGCGGCGGAGGTCGTACCCGTGAGACCGAGGGTGGCGGTCAGGCCTGCGAGACCCATCGCCACGCTTGCGATCCCGAGCCCGGCGGCCAGTGCGAGGCGCTCGCCGAAGCGGTCCGCGATCGCGCCCCACACCACGAGCGTGAAGACGCCGCCGAGGAGTGGTGCGCCGGCGAGCGTACCGGCCTGGGCAAGGGTGAAGCCGGCCTCGCCCAGCGTCGGAATGAGAAAGGCGACGCCGTTGACCACGGTGGCCTGTGCAGCCTGCGCGAAGACGCCGAGCGCCAGGATGAGCCACCGTCGCCGGCCGATGCTCGATATGTCCATATGTCTCACTATCTGAGATTAACGTTCCGTTATATGAAATTTGGTTCGGACTCTATACCCGTGGCACCCGGGCGTCGATCGCTGAGCGCCCGCCCCGTTAGACTCCGCACATGCGCCTTGGTCGAATTGCCAGCCCGGATGGTGTCGCGTTTGTGAGCATCGAGGGGGAGGGGGATTCCGCTACGGCGAAGGAGATCGCCGAGCATCCCTTCGGTAACCCCACCTTCACCGGCCGCAGCTGGCCACTCGCCGACGTGCGAATCCTCGCCCCGATCCTTGCCACCAAGGTGATCGCCGTAGGCCGCAACTACGCCGCGCACGCCGCAGAGTCCGGTAACGAGGTGCCGGAGGAGCCGGTGATCTTCCTCAAGCCGAACACGTCGATCGTGGGACCGGGAGCGCCCATCGTCATCCCGCCGACGACCTCCCTCGTCCATCACGAGGCCGAACTGGCTGTGGTCATCGGGCGCCCCTGCAAGGACGTTCCCGCGTCGAAGGCACGGGAGGCCATCCTCGGGTACACGATCGCCAACGACGTGTCCGCACGCGATCACCAGCGTCAGGACGGCCAGTGGGGGCGAGCCAAGGGACACGACACCTTCTGCCCGCTCGGGCCGTGGATCGAGACGGACATCGACGCATCCGATCTCGAGATCTCCGCGGAGGTCGACGGGCAGGTCCGGCAGCGCAGTCGGACGTCGAAGATGGTGCACGACATCCCGAAGCTCATCGAATGGATCTCCGGCGTCATGACACTGCTCCCGGGTGATGTCATCCTCACCGGCACGCCGGAGGGAGTGGGCCCGATCGAGCCCGGGAACACCGTCTCGATCACCGTCGAGGGCATCGGTACGCTCACGAATCCCGTCGTCGCCAAGGGAGCCTGACCGACGCTCGGGGCTGGGCGGATAGCCTGGGATGGTCTCCCGTCGATCCCCAACCCCGAGCGAGTCATGACCACCAGCGAAGTACGCGTACGTTTCTGCCCGTCACCGACCGGAACCCCGCACGTGGGTCTGGTGCGCACCGCACTGTTCAACTGGGCGTTCGCGCGTCATCACGGCGGCACCTTCGTGTTCCGCATCGAAGACACCGACGCCGCGCGCGACAGCGAGGAGTCGTATCAGGCGATCCTCGACGCCCTCCGGTGGCTGGGCCTCGAATGGGACGAGGGTCCGGAGGTCGGCGGTCCGTACGCGCCGTACCGGCAGTCGCAGCGCCGCGACCTGCACCTCGAGGTCGTGCAGAAGCTTCTCGATGCCGGTGAGGCGTACGAGTCGTTCTCGACGCCCGAAGAGGTCGAGGAGCGGCACAAGGCGGCCGGCCGCGACCCGAAGCTCGGCTACGACAATTTCGACCGGGACCTCACGCCCGAGCAGCGGCAGGCCTTCCTCGACGAGGGACGCAAAGCGGTCGTGCGGCTGCGGATGCCCGACGAGGATCTCACCTGGCACGACCTCGTCCGCGGCGAGACGACCTTCAAGGCCGGCACCGTTCCGGACTTCGCTCTCACCCGCGCGAACGGCATCCCGCTCTACACGCTGGTCAATCCCGTCGACGACGCGTTGATGAAGATCACGCACGTGCTGCGCGGCGAAGACCTGTTGTCGTCGACCCCCCGTCAGCTCGCGCTCTACGCGGCGCTGAAGCGGATCGGCGTAACGGATTTCACACCGGAGTTCGGTCATCTGCCGTTCGTGATGGGACAGGGCAACAAGAAGCTCTCCAAGCGGGACCCGGAGTCCAATCTCTTCCTGCACCGCGATCGAGGATTCATCCCCGAGGGATTGCTCAACTACCTCGCGCTGCTCGGCTGGGGTCTCGCCGACGATCGTGACGTCTTCTCCCTCGACGAGATGGTCGCTGCCTTCGACATCTCCAAGGTCAACTCCAATCCGGCTCGGTTCGACCAGAAGAAGGCGGACGCGATCAACGCCGAGCACATCCGGATGCTCACGCCGGAGGATTTCGCCGCGCGGCTGAAGGCCTATCTCGTCGAGCACGGCCGTATCGGTGCCGACGTCGACGACACGCTCTTCCGCACGGCCGCGGACCTCGTGCAGACGCGCATCGTCGTGCTCGGTGACGCGTGGGATCTGCTGAAGTTCCTCTTCGTCGACGAGGCCGATTTCCGGCTGGACGAGGCGTCCGCTTCGAAGAATCTCAAGGACGACGCCGCGCCGGTGCTCGACGCCTCCCTCGCCGCCCTCGAAGGGTTGACCGCATGGACGACTCCGGCGATCGAGGAAGCCTTGAAGGTCGCACTGATCGACGGTCTCGAACTCAAGCCGCGCAAGGCCTTCGCGCCCGTGCGCGTCGCGGCGACCGGATCGCACATCAGCCCTCCCTTGTACGAGTCGCTGGAGCTCCTCGGCCGCGAGCGCACACTGGCTCGACTGCAGGCCGCCCGCGCCCGCATCTCCTGAGGATCGCCTCGGCCCGCCGTCCCTGTCGTAGGACGGCGGGCCGAGGTGTATATCGAGCCCGTTTCAATGCCGTTGACCAGGCGATTTGTAGTTGGTGGCGGGGTTGGTGCTAATCTTCTTCTCGGTTCGGAACGGAGGTCGCGACGCGGCTGAAGAGACAGACCATTGGGGTATGGTGTAATTGGCAACACAGCTGATTCTGGTTCAGCCATTCTAGGTTCGAGTCCTGGTACCCCAGCTGAGACGCGGTGGTTTGCCCGCAGCGTCTCGGCCAGCTAAGCTGGCTGAGCTTCCTTCGGGAAGCGAAGAGAAGAAGTTCCAGGCCCCCGTCGTCTAGCGGCCTAGGACGCCGCCCTCTCACGGCGGTAGCGTGGGTTCGAATCCCATCGGGGGTACAACGGACTACCCATCGATCTCCGGGTCGGTGGGTGTTCTTCTCTCCATAGGCGCCGACCTGTCGGCGTCGAGGAAAGTTCCAGGCCCCCGTCGTCTAGCGGCCTAGGACGCCGCCCTCTCACGGCGGTAGCGTGGGTTCGAATCCCATCGGGGGTACGCACCGAAAGGCTCTCCGATCCTGGATCGGAGAGCCTTTCTCGTATCGGTTGTCAGTACGCGGCGGAGCGGAGATGGGCGGCCGTCGTACCGCCCACATCCATGGCGGGCATCCCGAGCTTGCGGTGATCCCACGAGCGCACCCGCTCGGGCACCACTCGAACGGCCACGCGCTTGCGCATCATCTGCTCCACGGCGGGTCGTGCCTCGTCCGTGTACGGGGCGGTGTACCGCTCCCACACCTCGCGGCAGACAGCGAAGAGCCGGTCGTGATCGTCCATGATCTCCGCGCGCCCCTCGATCGAGACACCGCGCAACTGGTCGTAGGTGTCGCCGGCCTCGACCAGGACGGTGATGCGATCGTCGCGGCGGAGATTGACGACCTTCTGCGACTTCGCCTTCGTCTCGAACCAGATCTCGCCGTCCAGCACCGCGTACCACATGGCGACGAGGTGGGGCGTGCCCGTCGGTCCTAGAGTGGCCAGGCTCGCGACCCGGCTGTGACGGAGGAACTCGTCGATCTCCGAGTCCGTCATGGTGATGTCTGCGCGGCGGTTGGTTCCCATGCGAAGCACTGTGGCACAGGGGACGGGCAGAGTGCCCGCATTCCTCCCGGTGCGGTTCAGAGGCGCTTCTGGAGCGCCTCTGCAGCCGCGAGAAGATCGGCGGCCCATCGGGCTCCCGGCCGGCGGCCCATACGGTCGATGGGGCCCGACACGGAGATCGCGGCGATCACCGTCCCCGCACCGTCGCGCACCGGCGCGGCGACCGACGCCACTCCGGGTTCGCGTTCGGCGGCACTCTGCGCCCAGCCACGGCGTCGGACTTCGACGAGTACGCGCTCACCGAAGGCCGCGTCGGGGAGGATGGCGCGTTGGGTCGCCGGATCGGCCCATGCGAGCAGAACTTTCGCGCCCGAACCGGCCGTCATCGGCAGGCGCGCGCCGACGAGCACACTGTCGCGCAGCCCGGTAGGGGGCTCGAGGGCGGCGACGCACACACGTTGGGTACCTTCACGGCGGTACAACTGCACGCTCTCACCGGTGATCTCGCGCAGGCGGGGGAGCACGAGCGAGGCAGCTTCCACGAGGGTGTCGCCTGCGCCCGCGGACAATTCGGCCAAACCGGGCCCCGGCCGCCACTGGCCGTCGCCGTCGCGCATGAGCAAGCGATGCACTTCGAGACCGACGGCCAGGCGATGGGCCGTTGCACGGGGAAGTCCGGTGCGCGCGCACAACTCGTTGAGGTTGCACGGTTGTTCGGCCACTGCATGGAGAACAGTCATGGCTTTGTCCAGCACACCGATCCCGCTATGCTGTCTCACAGGTCGATACCTCCGTCTCGCATAATGGGAAGCATAACGCATGGCGAGAGTGGTGGAGACGACACCATGCGCGGCCGGACGGCTCCCGGATCTCGCGTTCGTCACGTACGACAAGGGTGGAGAAGATGGCTGGAAAGACTCTGGCGGAGAAGGTGTGGGACCAGCACGTGGTCGTGCGCGGTGAAGGAGAGGGAGCGGCGCGGCAGCCGGACCTGATCTACATCGACCTGCACCTCGTACACGAGGTGACCAGCCCGCAGGCCTTCGACGGGCTGCGGCTGGCCGGACGCAAGCTCCGGCGTCCCGATCTCACGATCGCGACCGAGGACCACAACGTCCCCACGGTGGACATCGACAAGCCGATCGCCGACCCGGTGTCGCGTACGCAGGTCGAGACCCTCCGGCGCAACTGCGAGGAGTTCGGTGTTCGACTGCACCCCATGGGCGATCTCGATCAGGGCATCGTCCACGTGGTGGGTCCGCAGCTCGGTCTCACCCAGCCCGGTATGACGGTGGTGTGCGGCGACAGTCACACCTCGACGCACGGGGCCTTCGGTGCTCTGGCAATGGGTATCGGCACCAGCGAGGTCGAACATGTCATGGCGACCCAGACGCTGTCGCTGCGACCGTTCAAGACGATGGCGATCAACGTCGACGGCAAGCTCCAGCCCGGAGTGACGAGCAAGGACCTCATTCTCGCCATCATCGCCAAGATCGGGACCGGCGGAGGACAGGGCTACGTCCTCGAATACCGGGGCGAGGCAATCCGCGAGCTCTCCATGGAAGCGCGGATGACCATCTGCAACATGTCGATCGAAGCAGGTGCTCGCGCCGGTATGATCGCGCCGGACGAGACCACCTACGAGTTCATCAAGGGCCGCCCGCACGCGCCGAAGGGCGCCGACTGGGACGCGGCGGTCGAGGCGTGGGAACAGCTGAAGACCGATGACGACGCGGTTTTCGACGCCGAGGTCCACATCGACGGCAGTGCTCTGACGCCCTTCGTCACGTGGGGCACCAACCCCGGCCAGGGTGCTCCGCTCGGGTCGACGGTTCCGGTGCCCGAGGAGATCTCGGACGAAACCGAGCGGTCTGCTGCGGAGAAGGCGCTGCGCTACATGGATCTCGAGCCCGGCATGCCGCTGCGCGAGGTGAAAATCGACACAGTCTTCGTCGGTTCGTGCACCAACGGTCGCATCGAGGATCTGCGAGCGGTCGCGGATGTCCTGAAGGGCCGCAAGGTCGCCGACGGTGTCCGGATGCTCGTCGTGCCCGGTTCGATGCGCGTGCGCGCACAGGCGGAACAGGAGGGCCTCGGTGAGATCTTCAGCGCTGCAGGCGCCGAATGGCGTCAGGCCGGATGCTCGATGTGCCTGGGTATGAATCCTGATCAGCTCGCACCGGGGGAGCGCTCGGCGTCGACATCGAACCGGAACTTCGAAGGACGCCAGGGTAAGGGCGGACGTACGCATCTCGTCTCGCCGGCCGTGGCGGCAGCAACGGCGGTTCGGGGAACCCTTTCCGCTCCGGCCGATCTGGACTAGACCACAGGACCGACGAGGAGAAATTTCGATGGAAGCCTTCACCACTCACAAGGGCATCGGCGTCCCGTTGCGCCGGTCCAATGTCGACACGGATCAGATCATCCCGGCCGTCTATCTGAAGCGTGTCACCCGTACGGGATTCGAGGACGGCTTGTTCGCCGCATGGCGCACCGATCCGTCCTTCGTACTCAACACACCGCCTTTCGATCGCGGCAGCGTTCTCGTTGCCGGTCCGGATTTCGGTACCGGTTCGTCACGCGAGCACGCGGTGTGGGCACTGTCCGATTTCGGGTTCCGGGTTGTCATCTCGTCCCGGTTCGCAGACATCTTCCGCGGCAACGCCGGAAAGGCGGGTCTGCTGGCCGCTCAGGTCGCGCAGGACGACGTCGAACTGCTGTGGAAGCTCATCGAACAGCAACCCGGGCTCGAACTCGAGGTGGATCTGACAGAGCGGACAGTAACCGCCGGAACCACCGTGGTGCCGTTCACCATTGACGACTACACGAGGTGGCGTCTGCTGGAAGGGCTGGATGACATCGGATTGACGTTGCGGCAGGTAGACGCGATTTCCGAGTACGAAAAGTCAAGGCCGTCATGGAAACCGAGCACCCTTCCGGCGCCCTGAGAAAGCCCCTGAATCAGGCTCCGGCCGGGCCCGGTCCGACACTCCCGTCGGGCCGGGCCCGGCTGTTATTTGCATGAGAATCCGCGTGGCACATAGACTCTTGCCCGTTTGCGGGTCTACCGTGGACTTGAGACGGTCTGACGGTGGACCGTGTACGTGCGGAGGAAATCAATGAACAAGGCAGAACTGATCGACGTTCTGACCGAGAAACTCGGTTCGGACAGGCGCACCGCTACGGCGGCCGTCGAGCACATGGTGGACGCGATCGTTCGCGCCGTGCACGAGGGTAAGAGCGTCACCATCACCGGATTCGGTGTCTTCGAGAAGCGTCGCCGGGCCGCTCGCGTCGCCCGGAACCCGCGTACGGGTGAGACGGTCAAGGTCAAGCCGACCTCGGTGCCGGCCTTCCGACCCGGTCAATCCTTCAAGAACATCATCGCGGGCACCCAGAAGCTCCCCGCCACGGGTCCCGCTGTGAAGCGCGGTGCCGCTGCGGCGGCCAAGAAGACCGCAGCAGCCAAGAAGGCGGCCAAGAAGACTGCGGCGAAGAAGACCACGGCGACGAAGTCGACTGCGGCGAAGAAGACCACCGCGGCCAAGTCGACTCCGGCGAAGAAGACTACGGCGACGAAGTCGACTGCGGCGAAGAAGACCACCGCAGCCAAGAAGACCACCGCGGCCAAGTCGACTGCGGCGAAGAAGACTACGGCGACGAAGTCGACTGCGGCGAAGAAGACCACCGCAGCCAAGAAGAGCCCTGCGAAGAAGACCACGGCTCGCAAGAGCGCGGCCAAGAAGTAGGAACTTCCTCGAAGCCACGACGGCGGCCACCGGGTATCCGGTGGCCGCCGTCGCATGTGGCGGTTCAGATTCCGTCGCCGGCCACCCTCGCCCGTCCGTCGAGGGGAAGAGGGCTGTCGATATGGTCCGCTGCGACGAGGCGATCGCCGCGCAGGGACAGCACCCACATGCTCGCTTTCCGATTTCTGGCCGCCGGCAGGACGAGACCGTCGCGCTCGGCCCACCACTCGAGCAGCGGCGGGATCACCTTGCCCTGACTGCAGATCACGGGTGTACCGGGGCCGGATGCGATCTCCAGTGCCCGCTTGCGCCCGTGATCAGGATCGGCCCGATATTCCTCCTCCGACAAGGAGGGTTCGAGCGTGATCCCGAGTCCGTGCCGGTCGGCGAACGGTTCGACCGTCGCGACGCAACGGGTGCGATCGGCCGACACCACCCGATCGCCGCCGAACGCCGTCAGCTGTGCGACGAGCGCAGCGGCCTGGGCTCGGCCGGAGGCGTCGAGTGGTCGGTAGCGGTCGTCTCCCTTGTACTTTTTGCGGCTTCCCGCCTTGGCGTGCCGGACGATCAGCGCGGTGGTCGTGTCGAGCGGAATGCGACGGAAGCGACGCAGGACACTGCGGTCCATCGGGTAGGACAACAGGTCGAACGCTTCTCCGGTGGTTACCCAACGCAATTCGTCCACCTCATCGTTGGGGGTGAATTGCCCGTCGAGAGAGCGGGCGACCCAGTAGTCGACCCGCTTGAGCTTGCGGTGTCCCGGGACGGGGTAGACCACCTTCCCGAGGCTGCGCCCGAGCGCGGCGCGGAAGCCGGTCTCCTCTTCGATCTCCCGTACCGCGGCGACCACCGCCGTCTCGCCGGCATCGAGTTTGCCTTTGGGAAACGACCAGTCGTCGTATCGAGGCCGGTGTACCAGGGCGATCTCCGCGTCGTGCGGGGCCTTCTCGGCGGCGGGCCGCCAGAGGATCGCACCTGCGGCGAAGATGTTGGCCTTCACAGGCTTGTCGCGTGAATCGGACAACGTTTCCTCCACTCAGGACGCGCGGCTGCGCATGAGCTCGACCTGATGGTCCCGAGCAGCCGTGCCCGGCTCGGGCGACGCCGTCCAGGTGCCATCTCCCTCGAGTACCCAGCAGCGTGTGGCGGGATCGAGCGCGGAATCGAAGATGCCGTCCAACTGCGCGGCGAGCCGGGCGTTCTTGACCTGGACCATCACCTCGACACGGCGATCGAGATTCCGGTGCATCATGTCGGCGCTGCCGATCCAGTATTCGTTGCTACCCCGGAAATGGAAGAGTCGCGAGTGTTCGAGGAAGCGGCCGAGAATGGATCGCACGGTGATGTTCTCGCTCAGACCGGGCACTCCCGGCTTGAGGGCGCAGATACCTCGCACGACCACCTCGACCCGGACTCCCGCGCGGGAGGCACGGTAGAGCGCGTCGATCACCTGCTCGTCGACGAGGGCATTGGCCTTGAGCCGGATCCCGGTGGGGCGACCGGAGTGGTGGTGCTCGATCTCACGTTCTACGCGTTCGATGATGCCCTTGCGTACTCCGTGCGGTGCGACGAGCAGATTGCGGTACTGGGCCTTACGGGAATACCCGGTGAGAGTGTTGAACAGGTCGGTCAAGTCGGCGCCGATCTCGGGTGACGAGGTGAGCAGCCCGACATCCTCGTACAAGCGCGCCGTCTTGGGGTTGTAGTTCCCGGTGCCGATATGGCAGTAGCGGCGGATCGTCGAACCCTCGCGCCGGACGACCAGGCAGGTCTTGCAGTGGGTCTTGAGACCGACGAGGCCGTATACGACGTGGACGCCCGCCTGCTCGAGCTTGCGGGCCCACTTGATGTTGGCCTGCTCGTCGAAGCGGGCCTTGATCTCCACGAGCGCGACGACCTGCTTGCCGGCTTCGGCGGCGGCGATCAGGGCGTTGACGATGGGCGAGTCGCCCGAGGTCCGGTACAGGGTCTGCTTGATCGCGAGCACCTGGCTGTCGGCGGCGGCCTGCTCGATGAATCGCTGGACACTCGTGGAGAAGGAGTCGTACGGATGGTGGACGAGGATGTCCCCCTCGCGCAGCGTGGAGAACACGCTTTTCGGGGTCTCGCGCTCACCGAACGCGGGATGGGTCGCCGGCACGAAGGGCGCGTCCTTCAAGTCGGGCCGGTCGACGGCGTGGACCTGCCACAGCGACGACAGGTCGAGCAGTCCGGGCAACTGGACGACATCCACCCTGTCGACGTCGAGTTCGCGCAGCAGGAGTTCGAGCATGTGCTCGGTCATGTCGTCCGACACCTCGAGCCGTACGGGAGAACCGAATCGTCGGCGGGCGAGTTCGCGTTCGAGGGCCTGGAGGAGGTCCTCGTCGCGGTCCTCCTCGACTTCGAAGTCGGCGTTGCGGGTGACCCGGAAGGCGTGGTGTTCGACGATTTCCATGCCGGGGAAGAGCACGTCGAGGTGAGCGGCGATCAGTTCTTCGAGCGGGAGGAAGGCCGGTAGGCCGCCGGGAGAATCCGCGCGATCCACCCGCACGAAACGATCGACGTTGTCGGGTACCTTCACCCGCGCGAAGTGCTCACCCGAAGATTCTGAATCCTTCACCGTGACAGCGAGATTCAAGGACAAGCCGCTGATGTAGGGGAAGGGATGAGCCGGATCGACCGCGAGTGGCGTCAGTACCGGAAAGACCTGATCGGCGAAATATCGAGTCAGCCGAACACGTTCGTCGGGTGTCAGATCCGCCCATCGGATGATCGAGATTCCTTCGGCAGCCAGAGCGGGCATGACCGAGTCGAGGAACACCTGCGCGTGGCGTCCGGCGAGCTCGCGCGTGCTCGAGGCGATCAGGGCGAGCTGAGCCCGCGGTGACAACCCGTCCGCCGACCGAACCGACAATCCGGTCTCGGCGCGACGTTTGAGGCCGGCGACACGCACCATGTAGAACTCGTCGAGGTTCGACGCGAAGATTGCGAGGAACTTGGCGCGTTCGAGCAACGGTTGGGAGGTGTCCTCCGCGAGTGCGAGGACGCGAGCGTTGAAATCGAGCCAGCTCTGCTCCCTGTTGAGATACCGGTCGACGGGAAGCGTGTTGTCGTGATCGGCCGTCGACCTCAGGCCCGTCGCGGCCGGAGGCGCGCTGGTGGCCGTGGCCACACGACCGGGGGGCCGTGAGGCGCCGGACGGGGCCGCGTGCACGGAACTCGAGAGATCGGGGGAATCGCCGTTGGTCACCTGTTCATTGTGGCAGAGCGTCGGCTCCCCGCAGCGCTGTCGCGGGTGCGGTGAAACCCGGATCCGTCCAGCACGGTGGCGGTCGCCGGTCCGACGCCGAGTTGCAGCGCGGCGGCGAGGTCGTCCGGTGTGTCCACATCGAGTCGGAGTCCGGGGAGTGCGTCCGGCACCGGATATGCGCCTGCGTCGATGTGGCGGCGGGCCGACCCGGGTCCGAACGACAGCGGCGGCAAGCTGCCGGCCACGCAGTGCAGCAGGGCCGTCGTACCGCTGGAGGTGTGGTCGGTGACGACCGCCGAGCCGGTCCTCCGTGCGACCTCGCGTGCGTGCGCGAACTCCTCGGCTCGCATGGACGGCAGGTCGGCCTGCAGTGCCACGAGTTCGGCGGCAGGTACGCGCTCACGTATCCGGTGGGCCGCTGCCCGCAGAGCGGCATTGAGTGGGTCGGGGGAGCCCGGCGCGATGGGATCGGGAAGGACGGCGGCGCCACACGACCGCGCGGCCGCCGCGACGCGCTCGTCGGCAGTGACGACGGTGACCTCCACGTCTCCGGCGGCCAGGGCGGCGGCCACCGTGTCCTGCAACATCGCGATCACCAGTGATTCCCGCGCTGCCGGGTCGAGCACATGCGCGAGCCGCGACTTCGCCAGGCCGAGGGCCTTGACGGGGACGAGCACGTGCGTCGCGGGCATTGCCCGATTGTGCCAGGACGACGCGACCGGTAGGGCGGGCGGTCCGCCGGGCGACGGGGTACGGCACCGTGGCGCCTGCGCGATACTGGGGTACGACCGCGGGTGGTGACCGCCCGTGCCGGCATCGGACGAGAGTGAGGATCGCGTGACCACAGCAGCAGTTCTGGGCGCGGGTTCGTGGGGTACGGCGTTCGCCAAAGTGCTGGCCGACGCCGGAACGGACGTGACGATCTGGGCACGGCGCGAGGAGGTGGCGCGGTGCATCGCCGAACGGCACGAGAACCCCGACTATCTGCCCGGCGTGGAACTGCCGCCGTCGCTGAGAGCGACCGCCGATCACCGGGTGGCCGTGGACGGGGCCGACTTCGTCGTCCTCGCCGTACCGAGCCAGACCTTGCGGACCAATCTGGAGGCGTGGAAAGCGGATATCGGATCCGATGCGACCCTGCTGAGCCTCGCCAAGGGAATCGAGAGCGGCACCCTTATGCGAATGAGCCAGGTGATCGCTCAAGTCGCCGGTGCCGAGCAGAATCGGATCGCCGTACTGTCCGGACCGAACCTCGCCGGCGAGATCATCGCACGGCAACCGGCAGCGACAGTCATCGCGTGCCCGGATTCGACCCGCGCGATGGAGATTCAGAAGTCTTGCGCGACAGGATATTTCCGTCCTTACACGAATTCGGACGTCATCGGTTGCGAGATCGGCGGGGCCTGCAAGAACGTCATCGCCCTCGCGTGCGGAATGGCTGCCGGTGTCGGGCTCGGTGACAACACCATCGCGACCATCATCACGCGCGGCCTCGCCGAGATCATCCGTCTCGGAACTGCCCTCGGGGCCAAGCCGGCCACCCTGGCCGGTCTCGCCGGCGTCGGCGATCTCGTCGCGACGTGCACTTCGCCGTTGTCGCGCAACCGCACGTTCGGTGAACGTCTCGGCCGTGGAGAGACGCTCGAGAGTGCGCAGAAGGCCACGCACGGACAGGTGGCCGAGGGTGTCAAGTCGTGCACTTCGGTTCGCGCTCTGGCCGCGAGCTACGACGTGGAGATGCCGCTCACCGACGCGGTGCATCGTGTGTGCCACGAAGGTATGTCGGTTCCGGATGCGATCGGCCTGCTCCTCGGACGACGGATCAAGCCGGAATGAGCCGCACGCCGGGTGATTCGACGCGCTGCGTGAATGCGGTTGCCCAAGAGGGGATTCCGGGTTCGCCCTTGCAGGCCGGGCCGGTCTTCGCAGCGCCGTATCTACTCGGAGAGGACGAACGCGACGACATCGACACCTATGCGCGAGCGTCGAATCCGGGCTGGCGTGCACTCGAATCGGCACTCGCAGCGCTCGAACACGCCTCGGCTGCACGTGTCGTCGGCTCGGGCATGTCGGCGATCACGGTGGCGTTGAGATCGCTCACCTCCCCGGGCGGCACGGTGGTCGTCCCGTCCGACGGCTACTACCAGGTGCGCCTGTTCGCGTCCGAGTTCCTCGCGCTCCACGGCATCGACGTCCACGAACTCTCCGTCGCCGAATTCGGGGACGGCTCGCTCGAACGAGTGCTCGATTCGGCGGGCCCGGGTGCGATCGTGCTCGCCGAGACCCCGTCGAACCCCGGTCTGGACACGGTGGATCTACGGGCGACCGCGGACGCCTGTCGCGGTGCCGGCGCATTGCTGCTCGTAGACAACACGACCGCGACTCCACTCGGGCAGTTGCCGCTCGACCTCGGTGCCGACGTCGTCGTCGCGAGTGGAACGAAATCGCTCAGCGGACACAGTGATCTGCTGTTCGGGTACATCGCCGTCGCGGACACCGAGTTGCTTCCGGCCATCGACCGGGAGCGGTTGCTGTCGGGAACCGTGCTGGGGCCGTTCGAGACCTGGCTCGCACACCGCAGTCTCGGCACGGCCGGCCTGCGCTTCGAGCGTCAGTGTGCCAACGCGTTCGCGGTCGCCGAGATGCTGCGGGCTCACCCCGCGGTGACCGGGGTCCGATATCCGGGACTCGGCACCGATCCGGCACACGCCGTCGCGGCCCGGCAGATGAGTCGATTCGGCCCCCTCGTCACCTTCCGCCTGTCCGACCGCGAGCAGGTGCACCGCTTCGTCCGAGCCGCCACCCTCGTCGCACCGGCCACCAGTTTCGGAGGCATCCACACCACCGCTGATCGTCGCGCACGCTGGGGTGACGCGGTGCCGGAGGGCTTCGTCCGGTTGTCGTGCGGAATCGAGGACACCCCTGATCTGCTCGCCGATCTCGATGCGGCCCTGGCGGTGGCGTCGGCGAGCGGGCCGGTCTCGCGTGCGTAGGACTCGCCCGCCGCTCGGGAATCGTCTACCGGTACGGTCGACGCGTGAGTACGCCCCGCACCCGGGTGGCCCTCGTCTTCGGTGGCCGCAGCAACGAACATTCCGTCTCCTGCGTTTCGGCAGGCAGTATCCTCCGCAACCTGGATCCCGAGAAGTACGAGGTCGTACCTGTCGGGATCACCCGGGAGGGTGTTTGGGTGCTCGGCGACACGGATCCCGCTCGTCTCGCGCAGTCCGGGCGTGAGCTGCCCGTCGTCGATGGAACCGGCCGGGCACTGATGCTCACCGCCGATCCGACCCGGGCGGGCGACATCGTCACCCTCGACGAGGGCGGATGGGGCGAGGTCCTTGCCTCCGTCGATGTCGTATTCCCCGTACTGCACGGCGCCTACGGAGAGGACGGCACGATCCAGGGTCTCCTCGAACTGGCGGGAATCCCCTACGTCGGTCCGGGTGTCCTCGCGAGTGCTGCCGGGATGGACAAGGAGTTCACGAAGAAGTTGCTCGCCGCCGAGGGACTTCCGGTGGGCTTCCAGATCGTCATGCGCCCCGGGACGTCGAGCCTGACCGACGAGGAGAAGGACCGTCTCGGACTGCCCGTTTTCGTCAAGCCTGCCCGGGGTGGCTCCTCGATCGGCGTCAGCCGGGTCGCGGACTGGGCGGCATTCGACGCGGCGGTCGCCAAGGCGCGCCTCCACGACCCGAAGGTCATCGTGGAATCGGCGATCGTAGGCCGTGAGGTCGAGTGCGGAGTGCTCGAGTTTCCCGACGGTGACGTCCGCGCGAGCGTGGTTGCCGAGATCCGCATGCCCGACACCTCCGCGGACCACGAGGCGTTCTACGACTTCGACACGAAATACCTCGACGACATCTGTGAATTCGATGTGCCCGCCCGCTTGGACGAGGAGACTTCCGACGGGATTCGCGCGCTCGCCGTCCGTGCCTTCCGCGCTCTCGACTGCCAGGGACTCGCCAGAGTCGACTTCTTCGTCACCGAGGACGGGCCGGTGATCAACGAGATCAACACCATGCCCGGCTTCACCTCGATCTCGATGTACCCGCGCATGTGGGAGGCCGCCGGCGTGGATTACCCGCGTCTGCTGTCGATCCTCGTGGAGACCGCGATCGCCAGGGGGACAGGTCTGCGCTGAGGGGTACTGCGCCTGTGACCGGTGCAGTCGTCGCGACTAGTCTGGACCCATGACTGCCGTGACACCCGACTCAGTTGCGACCGCCTCAGGCTCGGACGTCCGCGAGGTCGTCCACACCGCCGCCCGCCGTGCGCGCGTGGCCTCGCGTCGTCTCGCGCTGCTCACCACCACGGAGAAGGATGCGGCCCTGCACGCGGCCGCCGACGCACTGCTGGCGGCCGCTGACACCGTCCTCGCCGCGAACGCCGAGGACATCGAGGCTGCACGTGCCGGCGGCACCGAGGAGGCCATCCTCGACCGTTTGCGTCTGACCACCGCCCGGATCGACGGGATCGCCGCCGGTCTGCGCCAGGTGTCGGGACTGCCGGACCCGATCGGCGAAGTCGTCCGCGGTTCGACTCTTCCCAACGGGCTGGAGTTGCGTCAGGTGCGCGTCCCGCTGGGTGTGATCGGGATGGTGTACGAGGCGCGGCCGAACGTCACGGTCGATGCGTTCGGCCTCGCCCTGAAGTCCGGTAACGCCGCGCTGTTGCGTGGCTCGTCGTCGGCGGCGCGGTCGAACGCCGCGCTCGTCGAGGTGCTGCGTGCCTCGCTCGAGGCCCAGGGTCTCCCGGCCGACGCCGTGCAGTTGCTGCCGAGTGCCGACCGCACGTCGGTCACCCATCTGATCCAGGCCCGCGGGCTCGTGGACGTGGTGATCCCGCGGGGTGGCGCAGGTCTGATCGCGGCGGTCGTGCGCGACGCAACCGTTCCCACCATCGAGACCGGCACCGGCAACTGCCACGTCTACGTCCACGCCGCGGCCGATCTGGAGATGGCCGAGAAGATCGTGATCAATGCGAAGACACGCAGGCCCAGCGTGTGCAATACCGCGGAGACGATCCTCGTCGACAAGGCGATCGCCGACATCGCCGTACCGAAGTTGCTGCAGGCCCTGCAGTCGCACAGCGTGGTCGTCCACGGCGACCTGCCCGGTCTCGTGCCCGCGACCGAGCAGGACTGGACGGACGAATACCTCTCGCTCGACGTGGCGCTTGCGGTGGTCGACGACCTCGACGCCGCCGTCGACCACATCGACCGCTACGGCACCGGCCACACCGAAGCGATCGTCACCTCGGATCTTGCTGCTGCGCGGGAGTTCACCGCGCGTGTGGATGCCGCAGCCGTTATGGTCAACGCTTCGACGGCGTTCACGGACGGTGAGCAGTTCGGGTTCGGAGCGGAGATCGGTATCTCCACCCAGAAGCTGCATGCGCGCGGTCCGATGGGCTTGCCCGAGCTGACGTCGACGAAGTGGGTGGTGTGGGGAGACGGCCACATCCGCCCGGCTTGATCGTTCTCCGGTCCGACGAAAGGAAACAGCGTGGATCGTGCGCTGCCCACCACCTCGCCGATCTTCGCGGACGTCCAGGACGTCATCGACCGGCTGGCCGATACCGGATATCTCGCCGACAAATCCACCGCCACCGCGGTGTTCCTCGCCGACCGTCTCGGTAAGCCGTTGCTCGTCGAGGGACCCGCGGGCGTGGGCAAGACCGAACTGGCCAGGGCGGTCGCCCAGACCTCCGGTGCGGAGCTGGTGCGTTTGCAGTGCTACGAGGGAGTCGACGAATCCCGCGCGCTGTACGAGTGGAATCACGCCAAGCAGATCCTCCGTATCCAGTCGGCGGGGGCGAACGCCGCCGCCGGTGAGTCGTGGGACCGGGCCAAGGAGGACGTCTTCTCCGAGGAGTTCCTGTTGTCGCGGCCACTTCTGACCGCGATCCGCCGTGAGGATCCGACGGTTCTGCTCGTCGACGAGGTCGACAAGGCCGACGTCGAGATCGAAGGTCTGCTTCTCGAGGTGCTCAGCGACTTCGCGGTCACGGTGCCGGAACTGGGCACGATCCGCGCCACCCGCAAGCCCTTCGCCGTGCTCACATCGAACGCCACCCGCGAACTGTCCGAAGCGCTCAAGCGACGGTGTCTGTTCCTGCACCTGGACTTCCCCGACGCCGATCTCGAACGCCGGATTCTCGCGAGCCGGGTTCCCGAATTGCCCGGCGCACTGGCCGAACAGCTCGTGCGCACCGTCCGGGTGCTCCGCGGCATGCAGCTCAAGAAGGTGCCGTCGGTGGCGGAGACCATCGACTGGGGACGCACCCTGCTCGCGCTGGGACTCGACACTCTCGACGACAACGCGGTTCGCAGCACGCTCGGCGTGATCCTCAAACACCAGTCCGACCAGGTCCGTGCTGCCGCCGAGCTCCGGCTGAACTGATGCCCGGAACGCCCCTTCCCGGATCCGAGGCACCCCAGGCACCTCACGGGCTGCCCGGTCACCTCGTCGGCTTCGTGGAGGCGTTGCGTCGCCGCGGGATCGCGGTCGGGCCGTCCGAGACGGTCGACGCCGGACGGGTGATGACCGTGCTCGATCTCCTCGATCGGGAGGCATTCCGTGAAGGTCTCGCATGTACTCTGCTCCGTCGCCCGACTCACCGCCCGACCTTCGACGTTCTGTTCGACCTGTGGTTCCCCTCTGCCATCGGGCGCCGCGAGGCCGCCGGTCCACAGGTGAGCATCCCGCGCACCCCGACCGGCGAGGTCGACTTCGAAGCATTGCGCGACCTGCTCGCGGAGTTGTTGGCCGACGAGTCCCCGCAGGCACTCGAGACCACCGAGATGCTCGTCTCCGCCATCGTGGAGGAACTCGGCCAGTACGCGTCGTCGAAGGGCCCGTCCTTCTCCGCCTACCAGGCGCTGCGCGACGTCTCTCCGGAGACCTTGCTGACGAGGATTCTCGAGGGACTGCTCGGCAACGGCACCCGTGAGGAACGTGACGACGCCGCCTACGAGAGCGAGGTCGCGCGACGCACCGCGGCCCAGCGGATCGCGGATTTCCGCGCCATGGTCGAACGTGAGACCCGTCGGCGCACTGCGGAGCAGCTCGGCCGTGAGCGCGTGGAGAAGTACGGGGTGCCCAAACTCGCCGAAGAAGTCGACTTCCTGCGGGCCTCCGACGCGGAACTGGTCGCCCTGCGACGCAATGTCATGCCGCTCGCGCGGCTGCTCGCGAGCCGCCTCGCGGCGCGGCGTCGGCGCGCACGCGCAGGCGCGATCGACCTGCGGCGCACGTTGCGTAGATCCATGTCCACCGGCGGCGTGCCCATCGACCTGGTGAACCGCAAGCCACGACCTGCGCGTCCGGAACTCGTCGTGCTCTGTGACGTCTCCGGTTCGGTCGCCGGATTCTCGCACTTCACGCTGCTGCTCGTACATGCTCTTCGCGAACAGTTCTCCCGCGTGCGAGTCTTCGCCTTCATCGACACCGCAGACGAGGTCACCCATTATTTCTCCGCCGGTACAGATCTGGGCGAGTCGATGTCGCGGATGCTGCGGGAGGCGGAGTTGATCACCTACGACGGCCACTCCGACTACGGCAACGCTCTGAGCACCTTCGCCGAGAACCACGCACATGCCGTCACGAGCCGCAGCTCACTCCTGATCCTCGGGGATGCCCGCACCAACTACCGCAATCCGAACCTCGAAGCCCTCGAGCATCTGGTCTCCGTCGCGCGGCACGCGCACTGGCTCAATCCCGAGCCGAAGGGGCAGTGGGGGTCGGGCGATTCGGCGGCGCGCGTCTACAGCGAGGTCGTCACGATGCACGAATGCCGGTCGGCGCAGCAGCTCGCAGCGGTGGTGGCGAGTCTGCTCCCGGTGTGAACCCGTAAGCTGGACAACCGTGCATCAGCCAACGGATCGGCAATCGGGCTCCAGGCGCCGCCTGGGAGTGATGGGTGGAACCTTCGACCCGATCCATCATGGACACCTCGTGGCGGCCAGTGAGGTCGCTGCGCGTTTCGACCTCGACGAAGTGATCTTCGTGCCGACCGGACAACCGTGGCAGAAGACCGGCCGCGAGGTCAGTCCCGCAGAGGACCGTTATCTGATGACGGTGATCGCGACCGCGTCGAATCCGCGATTCTCCGTCAGCCGCGTCGACATCGATCGTCGCAAACCGACCTACACCGTCGACACACTGCGGGATCTCAGCAACCGGTATCCCGATGCGGATCTGTACTTCATCACCGGTGCCGACGCGCTGGGATCCATCCTGTCCTGGCAGGACTGGCAGACCCTGTTCGACCTCGCGAAATTCGTCGGCGTGTCGCGGCCGGGCTACGATCTGCACGCCGAGCATCTGGCTCCACACCTGGAGGAGCTCCCGCCGGAGGCGGTGAGCCTGATGGAGATCCCGGCGCTGGCGATCTCATCCACGGACTGCCGCACGAGAGCCCGCGAAGACCGGCCGGTCTGGTATCTCGTGCCCGACGGGGTGGTGCAGTACATCAGTAAACGCCGGCTGTACCGCGGCGGAGACCGCGACGACACGCACCGTGACGGAGACCCCCTCCCGGTGCTCGACGGAAACACCCCCGGCCCCATCGAGAGAAAGAGCACGCAGTGAGCGCAACGGCAGAAGCCACGGAGATGGCCCGAATCGCAGCCTTGGCCGCCGACGAGAAACTGGCCACCGATGTCGTGGTGCTCGACGTGTCCGAGCAGCTGGTGATCACCGACTGCTTCGTCATCGCGTCCGCCCCCAACGAGCGCCAGGTCAACGCCATCGTCGACAACGTCGAGGAGAAGCTGCGTCTGTCAGGGCACAAGCCGGTACGCCGCGAGGGCACCCGAGAAGGACGGTGGACCCTCCTCGACTACGTCGATGTGGTGGTGCACATCCAGCACGAGGACGAGCGCAACTTCTACGCCCTCGACCGCCTGTGGAAGGACTGCCCCATCATCGAGGTGGACGGCGTCGGCGGACCCCGCTCGGCTCTCGACTCCGGTGCCGACTCCGCGGAGGATGTGTGAGTCGTCCGGAACCGGGGATGCAGAACCCCCGTGTGCGGCAGTTGGTGCTGCTGCGTCACGGTCAGACCGAGTACAACGCGACCCGGCGGATGCAGGGCCAGCTCGATACGGACCTGTCGGAACTCGGTCGACGGCAGGCGCTCGCCGTCGCCGAGGTGATCGCCCGATTCGATCCGCTCGCCGTCGTCTCGTCGGATCTGCGCCGGGCCTACGACACGGCGACTGCGCTCGGTGACCGCGTCGGACTGTCCGTCGCGATCGACACTCGGCTGCGGGAGACGCACCTCGGTGACTGGCAGGGGCTGACACACACCGAAGTCGACGCACTCGCCCCGGGGGCGCGAAGCGCATGGCGCGCGGACGCGACCTGGGCGCCACCGGGAGGTGAGAGCCGCGTGGATGTGGCCCGTCGCAGCACGGTCGTCGTCGGCGAACTGCTCGACAAGTACGAGAACTGGGGGGAGCGGCCCATCGTGCTGGTCGCACACGGCGGCCTGATCGCTGCGCTCACCGCGGCACTGCTCGATCTGCCGGTAGACCGGTGGCCCGTCCTCGGTGGCCTCGGCAACACAGGCTGGGTGCAGCTCAGCGGGTACGGCGAGGTGCCGTCGTGGCGCCTCGACGTATGGAACGCGTCGGCCACGGTGGCGCCCGATGACGTCCTCTGAACCGGTGCCGGCCGAGGGCGGGGCCGGTCCGCGGCGTCCGGTTCTGCTGGTGATCGGAGACTCGCTGAGCTACTACGGCCCGAAGGGCGGCCTGCCCGCCGACCATCCGCAGATCTGGCCCAACCTGGTCGCGGCGGAACTCGGGTGGGACGTCGAACTCGTCGCTCGCATCGGCTGGACCACGCGCGACGCGTGGTGGGCGATGACCCAGGACCCACGAGTGTGGGCCGCGATCCCGCATGCCGGCGCCGTCGTACTGGCCGTGGGCGGTATGGACACGCTGCCGTCGCCGTTGCCCACCGCTTTGCGGGAAGGATTGCGCTACCTCCGCCCACCGGCCCTGCGTCGTGCGGCGCGCACCGCTTACGGATGGCTGCAACCGAGGCTGTCGCCGCTCGGGCGTCCCGTCGCACTGCCGCCACGAGTCAGTGTCGAATACCTGGAAACGATCAGGGACGCACTGGCGTACATGCGTCCCGACCTACCCGTCATCGGCACCCTGCCTTCGGTGCACCGCAGCGAGCAGTACCGGTCGGTCCACCGCGGCCGTCTCCCCGCGGCTCGCGCGATCACCGCATGGGCAGCCGAGAAGTCGGTCCCCCTGGTCGATCTTGCGGAAGCGGTGCGCGAGAACGTCTTCTCCGACGATGCGAACCCCGACGGGATCCACTGGGGTTGGGAAGGACACCGTCGTGTCGCGGCCTCCGTCGGAGAGGCCGTTCGGATCGTGCACCGGGATGCGGAAGTCCCGGTGGAGGGCATACGGTAGGCGTCGTGTCCGTCGTCGTCGTCACAGATTCGTCGAGTTGTATCGATCCCGAACTGGTTCGTCGGTACGAGATCCGCGTCGTGCCCTTGCACATCATCGCGGACGGACGCGACCTCCGCGAAGGTGTCGACGAGTTGCCCGAGGACCTGTCGACCGTGACCACCTCGGGGCCGTCCCCTGCGGAACTCACGGATGTCTACACCGAAGCACTCGCGGCGAGTCGCGGCGACGGTGTCGTCGCCGTGCATCTCTCACGTCTGTTGTCCGGTACGTGGGATGCCGCACGGCACGCAGCAGAGTCGCTGGGTGACCGTATCCGGCTCGTCGACTCGCACAACACCGCAATGGGTTCGGGCTTCGCTGTTCTCGAAGCCGTGCGCGCAGCTCGGACCGGGGCTGATCTGACGCGAGTGTACGACCGGGCAGTGGAGGTCGCGGCGTCGGCACGGACCCTCCTCGTCGTGGACCGGCTCGACCATCTGCGCCGGGGTGGCCGGATCAGCACGGCCACAGCATTGTTGGGCACTGCACTCGCGATGAAACCCGTGCTGCACATCTCGGACGGCAAGCTCGTCCTGCGGGAGAAGACGCGAACGATGACCAAAGCCATGGCGAAGCTGGTGGACGGAGCTGTCGCGGAGGCCGGCGACGCGCCGCTCGTCGCGGTGCACCACCGCGGCGCCGCGGACCGCGCGCGCAGCCTCGCCGACCAGCTCGCCTCGCGTCTTCCGGAGGGCACCGAGATCGTCGTGTCCGAACTCGACGCAGTTCTCGGCGCACACGTGGGGCCGGGTGCCGTCGGTGTTGTCGTCGCGTCGAGCGCAACCGGCACCGTCGGCGAATCCGGGAGCTGAACCCCTACACCACGTCCCCGATCGTATCCCGCCACTCCGGGGCCGGTACGGACCTTCATCCCCAGGGGCGGGATTCATCCACAGTCCGGGCCGATCGCCCGAGAACGCAGAATCCGCTCACCGCGAACCCCGTTAGCGTCGCGGCATGGCGAGCAGTGACCACGGTGATCTCGCGCGCACCCGGCTCGGCGCGATCACGCGCCCCACGGCGGGGATGCCGGAGGAACCACCGTGGGTGGGCGACGAGCGATGGCCGGATCCGGCCGTCGACGACGGCCGCGCGCGATCCGGAGCCGACTCCGATCGGCTCGTCGACCGGTTGAGGACGGCGCGATGGGACACAGGACGGCGGGGAACCGCCGCACTCGCACTGGTCGGAGTGCTCGCAGCGGCAGTGGCACTCGTGGTCGTCCTGCGCGACCGGCCCGTCCCGGAGCCGGTTCCGCCCCTTCCGCGGGTAGAAGTGGTGGAACCCGTCGAATCCTCGGCGGCAACGCAACAGGAGGTCGCGGAGACCGTTGTCAGTGTCGTGGGAGCGGTGGCGCGTCCCGGACTCGTGCGGTTGGAACCGGGGGCGCGCGTCGCCGATGCCCTCGAGGCGGCCGGTGGTGCTGCCGAAGGTGCCGATCTCATCGGACTGAACCTCGCTCGCCGCGTGGCCGACGGCGATCAGATCCTCGTAGGAGTTGTTCCGCCCCAACCTGTTCCGCACGAAAGTGGAATCGTGGGTGCGCAAGGGGGCGATTCCGCGCCTCCCGGTGCGAACGGTTTGCTCGATCTCAACGACGCGGACGAGTCCGCTCTGGACGCGCTGCCCGGCGTCGGGCCGGTGACGGCCGCGGCGATCGTTGCGTGGCGAGAGGCGAACGGATCGTTCAGGGACGTCGAGCAACTCGGCGAAGTAGACGGGATCGGACCGGCGCGCCTGGCCAGGCTCCGCGAACTGGTGACGGTGTGAACTCGCAGTACGGAGATCCGGCAGCTGCACCGGTTCTCGATGCGCGACTGGTGCCGTGCGCCGCGGCCGCGTGGTCGGTGACTCTCCTCGGGTTGTACACCGGATGGCGCATCGTGGCCGGCGTGGCGGTCGTGGCCGTCGTCGCCTGCGCGGGGACGATCGGGCTCGCGGTGACCGGCCGCGTCCGGCGGTGGCCCGGTGTGTGGTTCGTGATCGCGACGCTGGCCGTCGTCGCGGGATTCGCACCGGCCACGGCGGCACGGATGTGGGCGGTGGAGCACCATCCTGTTTCCGCGGCAGCAGAAGAAGGAGCCTGGGCCACTGTCGTTCTCGTCCCGACCGACGATCCGCGCCGCATCCGGGCGGCGTCGTTCGACGACACCCCGCGGGTGCGCCTGGCGGCACGCCTCGAACAGGTCACCGTTCGCGGACGAGCGATGAGCACCGGGGGATCGGTGGTGGTGTTCGCGCCTGCCGAATCATGGGGCGATCTTCTTCCGGGGCAGTCGGTCGCGGCTCGTGTGCGCCTGGCGCCGCATGCCGGTCCGGGCACCACGTTGGCGATGCTCCGCGCGGAGACCGCGCCGACGGCGGTGGGCGCGCCGCCGGTCTGGCAGCGGTGGGCGGGCACGGTCCGCGAGCGCCTGGAACAGGCAGGCTCGGCGGTGCTTCCCGCCGACAGGGCCGGCTTGTTACCAGGTCTGGTGGTCGGGGACACCCGAGCGCTCACCGACGATGTCCGCGAAGACTTCCGGGTGGCAGGACTGACGCACCTCACCGCCGTGTCCGGCGCCAACGTCAGTATCGTGCTGGGAGCGGTACTGCTGCTGGTGCGTGCGGCGGGACTCGGGCCGCGGTCCGGAACAGGCCTCGCGGCAACGGCTCTCATCGCCTTCGTCATCGTGGTCCGCCCGTCGGCGAGCGTGGTACGCGCCGCGGCGATGGGGTCGATCGGGCTGCTGGCGTTCGTGACGGGCCGTGAGCGCCAGGCACTTCCTGCCTTGTGTGCCGCGGTGGGCGGGTTGCTCGTACTGATGCCCGATCTGGCCGTCGACGTCGGGTTCGCGCTCTCGGTGTCGGCGACGGCGGCCCTGATCGTCGTCGCTCCGCCCGTCGTGGAGCGACTCACGCGGCGCGGGTGGCCGCGCCCTGTCGCGGAGATCACGGCCGTGTCGCTGGTCGCATTCGCGGTCACCGCACCTCTCGTCGCGGCGGTGAGTGGGACGGTCAGCGTGGTCTCGGTCGGTGCGAACGTTCTCGTCGCGCCGGTACTCGCGCCCCTGACCGTCCTCGGCTCGCTGGTCGCCGTCGCCGCGTCCGTCCTGCCGTGGGCGGGCGAGGTGCTCGCGCGCGGCACCGGACCGCTCCTGTGGTGGCTGATCACCGTGGCGGACCGTGCCGCGTCGTTGCCGTCGGCCGAACTGGAGGTACCCGACGGGCCGACCGGCGCCCTGGTCGCGGCCGGCCTGGTGGGTGCGGCATGGTCGCTGGCCCGTCATCGGCGGTCGCGGGTCGCGGCTCTGGTGATCACGGTGGCAGCTGCATCCGGGTGGTGGCCGATGCGTGTCCTGATGCCCGTTTGGCCCGGCTCCGACTGGGTGCTGGTGGCATGCGATGTCGGCCAGGGAGATGCGCTTGCACTCTCCGCCGGAGGCGGGCGCGCCGTCGTGATCGACACCGGCGTCGAGCCGGAACCGATCGATCGGTGCCTGCGCAGGTTGCGGATTCGCGAGATCGTGGCACTCGTGTTGTCGCATCCGGACGCCGACCACGCTGGTGGCATAAGAGGCGCTCTCGACGGGCGGGCGGTCGGGATCGTGCTGATCGGACCGGGCGCTGCCGCGCGTGACGGGGGGATCGACGCTCTGCGTGCTGCGGCCGACCGCGGTGTCATGGTCCGGGAAGTGCGTGCCGGTGCGGTTTTGCACGCCGGCGACCTGGACCTTCGGGTGGTCGGACCCACCGAGCACGGGGCGGGCCGCTCCGCGAACGACGAGTCGCTCGTGTTGATCGTCGAGACGCCCGTCGGCCGCATCCTGCTGCCGGGTGATGCCGAGGAAGCCGCGCTCGATGCGCTCGTGCGATCCGGCATCGATGTGCGCGCGGACGTGCTGAAGGTGCCGCACCACGGCTCTCGCACCACACCGGCGCGATTCCTGGAGGCGGTGCGTCCGCGGGTCGCGGTGATCAGCGCCGGACGCGACAACCTGTTCGGGCATCCGCATCCCGAGATCGTCTCGGTACTGGACGATTCGGGAGCGCGTGTGCTGCGCACGGATCTGCACGGCGACGTCGCCGTGGTCCGCGCGGGCTCCGGGGCGCTCGCGGTGGTGTCGGAGGTGCGTGGCACGATCGAACCGTGAGCGACGCGTCCCTGCATCTGGTCCTCGGTGAAGAAGAACTGCTAGTCGACCGCGCTGTCGCGAGTATCGTGTCCGACGTCCGGTCCCGTAGCGGGTCCCCGGCCGATCTCCCCGTCTCCCGGCTCCGCGCCGGCGATGCAGGTGTGCCCGAGCTCGCCGAGGTGCTGAGTCCCTCGCTGTTCGCCGAGGAACGCATCGTGATTCTCGAATCCACCGCGGACGCCGGAAAAGACGCAGCGGCACTGATACTCGAGGTCGCGTCCGACCTGCCCCCGGGGGTGACGCTGGTCGTACTGCACAGCGGCGGCGGTCGCACGAAAACGATGGTGCCCGCGCTGCGCAAGTGCGGTGCGGAGGAACATGCGTGTGCCGCGCCCGCAAAGGCGGGGGAGAAGGCCACCTGGGTGCGGACGTTCGTCCACAAGGAGTTCCAGGCAGCGGGTGTGCGGGTCTCGGGGGACGTCGAACAGCTCGTCATCGAAGCGGTGGGCTCCGACCTTCGCGAGCTGGCGGCCGCATGCAGCCAGCTCGTGGCCGACACCGGCGGCAAGATCGATGCCGCCGCGGTGCGGCGCTACTACTCGGGCAAGGCCGAAGTGTCGGGATTCGACGTGGCCGACAAGGCCGTTGCCGGCGACACCGCCGGTGCGCTCGAAGCGCTGCGGTGGGCGATGCATCGCGGCGTCGCACACGTCCTGCTCGCCGATGCCCTCGCCGATGCCGTCCATACCATCGCGCGCGTCGGTTCGGCCGGTCGAGGCGACCCGTTCTCGCTCGCGTCGTCGCTCGGCATGCCGCCGTGGAAGGTGAAGAAGGCCCAGGCTCAGGCCCGCACGTGGGCACCGGCTTCCATCGGTACCGCGCTCACAGTGGTCGCCGCGCTCAACGCCGACGTCAAGGGAGCGGCGGCCGATCCCGACTATGCGCTCGAGCACGCGGTGCGGGTCATCTCGCAGATGGCCGGCTGACCCCGCGCCGGGCGTCCAGGGGCCGCCGAGCACCCGAGTCGGCCCGATACGACGAAGGCCGCACCCGACGATGGGTGCGGCCTTCGGAAGCAGAGCCTGCGTCTACTACCTCGGAGCGATCAGCTCAGAGCTTGTTCGCGAGCTTCGCGAGGGCAGACTTCTTGTTGGCTGCCTGGTTCGGGTGGATGACACCCTTGCTGGCTGCCTTGTCGAGCTGGCGGCTGGTGGCGACGAGGAGCTCGTTGACCTTGTCCTTGTCGCCGGCTGCCGCGGCCTCGCGGAAGGAACGGATCGCCGTGCGCAGGGACGACTTCACCGACTGATTCCGGAGTCGGTTGCGCTCGTTGGTGCGAATCCGCTTCACCTGGGACTTGATGTTGGCCACGCGTAAAATCCTGTCGTCTTGCTGGTAGCTGGTCTGAAAGCTCTGGGTGCGTGAGGGCACCGACTGGCAACAGTACCAAGAACCGGGTGCGAAACCCAAACCGGTGCGGGCAAGTAGCCCTTTTCGGGCCGGTACGACGGTTTCGCCGCGGAGACCGCCCGGTCTCCGTATCGTCCGTTGGCGAGAGCGCAATCCGCGAGGTTCCGCTGCTGCGGAGCCGCAACGCTCAGAGGTGAGTCATGGAACCCCACCGTGAAGACACTTCCGACGTCGGAGCCACACGCGACGACGACATCGTCCCATCCGCCCCGCCTCCCGAGCGCGAGACCTCGCTCGAGATCAGCGAACCCGAGGAATTCTCGGATCTCCGGAAATACGCGGCCGAGGCGCTCGGGACGTTCGTGCTGGTGTTCTCCGCGGTGGGTACCGCGGTGTTCGCCGGCACCTATGTGGGACAACTCGGTGTGGCGCTGGCGTTCGGTCTGACCCTGCTGTTCCTGGTGTACACGATCGGCCCGATCTCGGGCTGTCACGTGAACCCGGCCGTGACCCTCGCGCGGCTCATCACCGGCTACGTCACACCCGTGCGTGCCGTGGGCTACTGGCTCGCGCAGATCGCCGGAGGGCTCGTCGCCGGCATCGCGATCTTCGCCGTCGCGTCGTCGCTGCCCGCCTACGACCGTGCTGCGGACGGTCTCGGGGCCAACGGATGGGGCGCGCACAGTCCGTCGGCCGTCCGCGGCCCCCTCGGCGGTGTCCTCCAGAACGGCTACGGTCTCGGGGCCACGATCGTCGTCGAGGTCCTGCTCACAGCATTGCTGGTCTTCGTCGTTCTCTCGGCGACCGACCAGATCGCCGACGTGCCCATCGCGGGCATCGCGATCGGGTTCACCCTGGGGGTCATCCACCTGATCGCGATCCCCATCGACAACACGTCCGTCAACCCTGCACGCAGTCTCGCCGTCGCCTTCTACCAGAACGGGGCGCTGGGCCAGCTGTGGGCGTTCATCGTGTTCCCGCTCATCGGTGGTGCGATCGGAGCCTTCGTGTACGTCTTCCTCTTCGGGCGGCGATACGGGCTCAGGCCGTCGTGATCCCCGAGAACTGATCCCCGCCGGCCCGGATCAGCTCCAGCCGAAATCGTTGCGGAGCCGGGCTGCGACCTGATCGAAGCGCGCGCGGGGAAGGATCGCACCCTCGCGGCGGATGCCGTCCTCGGGGACATCGAGCACGCGATCGAGTCGCACCCAACTGGGGCGGTTCTCCGCATCCCACCGGCCGGAGCCGATCCCGAGCCAGTCGCGGTCGCCGTCACGATCGGAGTTCGACGACAACATCAGTCCGAGGAGTGTCGAGTCGTCGCGTCCCACGACGAGCACCGGGCGATCCTTGCCCTGCGTCGGATCGTCCTCGTAGGCCACCCAGGTCCACACGATCTCACCGGGATCGGCGCGGCCGTCCAGGTCGGGGGAGTACTCGAGCCGGCGGGCGCGCTGTGCGGTCGGGCTCGTGCGCGAGGCCACCGGCCGGCCGGGTACCGGACCTTTCGTACCTGCGGGACGCGAAGCCGGCCCGGGTGCGCGGCCTTCGCCCGAACCACTCGCAGTGCCGGGCTGTGTGGCTCCGCCCAGTGCGGTTCGTGCCTTGTCGAGTGCTCCGGACTGCTGCAACTGCCGGTAGACCTTCGGGCCCTGCTCGACGGCGAGACGGCCCAGCTGCCTGCCCAACTTCTTCCATGTACCAGCCACGAGAGCCGAGCTTAACCGGACCGGGCACAGGCGACGTCCCGGCCGCCGCCCGACTTGGATATTCTGCAGGGTGACCGCGGTCTGCAGGCCGCTGCCAGTCCGAGTCAGGAGCACGACATCAGCACCTTCGCCGACACCACGTTCACGGACCCCACGAAGATCCGGAACTTCTGCATCATCGCGCACATCGACCACGGAAAGTCGACGCTTGCGGACCGGATGCTGCAGCTCACCGGGGTGGTCGAGGAGCGGCAGATGCGCGCCCAGTATCTCGACCGCATGGACATCGAGCGCGAGCGGGGAATCACCATCAAGGCGCAGAACGTGCGCCTGCCGTGGAAGGTCGACGGCGAAGACTACGTGATGCACCTGATCGATACGCCCGGTCACGTCGACTTCACCTACGAGGTGTCCCGCGCTCTCGAGGCATGCGAGGGTGCGGTTCTGCTGGTGGACGCTGCGCAGGGAATCGAAGCGCAGACCCTCGCCAATCTCTACCTGGCGCTCGACAAGGACCTGACGATCATCCCGGTGCTCAACAAGATCGACCTCCCCGCGGCCGATCCCGACCGGTACGCGGCCGAGCTCGCGAACATCATCGGCTGCGAGCCCTCGGATGTGCTCCGTGTTTCGGGCAAGACCGGTGAAGGCGTCCCCGAACTCATCGACGAGGTGATCCGCCAGGTGCCCGCGCCGGTCGGTGATCCCGATGCGCCTGCCCGCGCCATGATCTTCGACTCGGTCTACGACACCTACCGGGGCGTCGTCACCTATGTGCGTGTCGTGGACGGCAGGATCGTGCCCCGCGAGAAGATCAAGATGATGTCGACGGGCGCGACCCACGAACTGCTCGAGGTGGGCATCGTCTCGCCCGAACCGAAGGCCACGGCCGGGCTCGGGGTCGGCGAGGTGGGCTACCTGATCACCGGCGTGAAGGACGTGCGCCAGTCGAAGGTCGGCGATACCGTCACGACCGCGCGGGGCGGTGCGCAGGAGCCGCTGACCGGTTACCGCGAGCCCCGCCCGATGGTCTACTCCGGCCTGTATCCGGTGGACGGCTCCGATTACCCCGTACTGCGCGACGCGCTCGACAAGCTGCAACTCAACGACGCCGCCCTCACCTACGAACCCGAGACCTCGGTGGCTCTCGGCTTCGGTTTCCGGTGCGGCTTCCTCGGCCTGCTGCACATGGAGATCACCCGCGAGCGCCTCGAACGCGAGTTCGGCCTCGATCTGATCTCCACCGCGCCGAACGTCGTCTATCGCGTCGTGCTCGAGGGCGGACAGGAACACGTGGTGACGAATCCGTCCGACTGGCCCGAGGGCAAGGCCCGCGAGATCTACGAACCGATCGTCAAATGCACCATCATCGCGCCGAGCGAGTTCATCGGTTCGATCATGGAGCTGTGCCAGTCGCGGCGCGGTGAGCTCAACGGCATGGATTATCTGTCCGAGACCCGTGTCGAACTGCGCTACACGCTGCCGATGGCCGAGATCATCTTCGATTTCTTCGATTCGCTGAAGTCGCGGACGCGCGGCTACGCGTCGATGGACTACGAGGAGGCCGGTGAGCAGGAAGCAGCGCTGGTCAAGGTCGACATCCTGCTCCAGGGCGAGGCCGTCGACGCCTTCAGTGCGATCGTCCACAAGGACGCTGCCGCGGCCTACGGCAACAAGATGACGACCAAGCTCAAGGAACTCATCCCGCGGCAGCAGTTCGAGGTCCCCGTCCAGGCTGCGATCGGCTCGAAGATCATCGCCCGTGAGAATATCCGGGCGATCCGCAAGGACGTGCTCGCCAAGTGCTACGGCGGCGACATCAGCCGTAAGCGCAAGCTGCTCGAGAAGCAGAAGGAGGGCAAGAAGCGGATGAAGACCATCGGGCGGGTGGACGTCCCGCAGGAAGCGTTCGTAGCCGCGTTGTCGTCCGAGGCGTCCTCCGACAAGCCGAAGAAGTAATAGTCCGACGCCGTACGTCCCCGGAAGGATTCGCGTGCTCGATACCTGGCTCACCCGTGAACTCGGAATCTCGCTTCCGCTGCTGGGTGCGCCGATGGGGGGCCGTGCCGGTGGGCGGCTTGCCGGCGAAGTGACGCGTGCCGGCGGCCTCGGCCTCATCGGTGCCGCCCGGTACAACACGGCCGACTGGATCGAGGGGGAGGTTCGCACCGCACGCGAGATCGGCGGCGGTCCGCTCGGTTTCGGGTTGATGACGTGGTCGCTGGACGACGACGACAGCCTCCTCACCGCCGTACTGGCCCACCGGCCGCAGGTGGTGACGCTCTCGTTCGGCGATCCCGCGCCGTACGTCGGCCGAGTCCACGATGCGGGTGCCCTGGTCGTATCGCAGATCAACACGCTCGACGACCTGGCAGTGGTGGAGGCTGCAGGCGTCGATGCGGTGGTCGCTCAGGGGCACGAGGCAGGTGGGCACACCGGCAGGATCGGCACCCTGCCGTTGCTGCAGGAAGTGCTCGAATCGACTTCCCTACCGGTTCTCGCTGCGGGAGGGATCGCCTCGGGCCGCGGTCTGGCGGCGGTGCTCGCCGCCGGTGGGGAGGGTGCGCTGGTGGGTACGGCGTTGCTCGCCAGTCCCGAGACGGTCGGTCCCGACTACGCCCGCACCAGGATCGTGGAGGCGAGCAGCGCCGACACGGTCTACACCGACGTGTTCGACAAGGCCCGCCATCAGCCGTGGCCGGCCCGCTGGGGTGGGCGTGCATTGCGCAACGCGTTCACCGACAGATGGCACGATCGCAACGCCGACGAAGAGACTCTCGCTCGGGCGTACACGGCCGATGATCCCGAGACCGGGGTGGTGTACGCGGGCGAGGCAGCCGGGTTGGTGCGCTCCGAGCGACCGGCGGGCGAGGTCGTCCAAGAGATTGCGGAGCAGGCGGAGGCTCTGCTGTCGCGCTTCCGCTGAGGACGAGGCCGGCGCCGAACCCGTCGTCACCTGCCGCCCCGGGTGCGGATCACGGACCGAGATGCGCCGGCCGAAAGTTCCCCGCGCCGATCTCGCGCTCGGCCCTGATGACGTGTACGACGGCGTTGATGAGAGCCAGATGTGTGAAAGCCTGCGGGAAGTTCCCCAGATGTCGTCCTGTCTTCGTGTCGATCTCCTCCGCATACAGTTTCAGCGGGCTCGCATAGTCCAGCAGACGCTGGCACAGTGCGGTCGCCCGCTCGACCTCGCCGATCTCGACCAAGGCGGACACCAGCCAGAACGAGCAGATCGTGAACGATCCCTCCTCGCCTGACAGCCCGTCATCGGTGGTCTCGACGTGGTAGCGAAGCACGAGACCGTCCACGGTGAGTTCGTCGGCGATTGCCAGCACGGTAGCTCGGACACGGGGGTCGTCCGCGGGCAGAAACCGCAACAGCGGGATCAGCAGTGCCGAGGCATCGAGCGAAGGATGGCCGTAACGCTGCGTGAATACACCGCGTTCGTCGACACCGTGCTCGAGAACGTCGGCCTTGATCTCGTCCGCGATGGCCGCCCACTTTCTGGCGTAGTCCGGGCGTCCTTGGAACTCGGCGAGTTTCGCACCGCGATCGAGTGCCACCCAGCACATCACCTTCGACGACACGAAATGCTGAGGTTCGCCGCGGACCTCCCAGATGCCACGATCGGGTTCGCGCCACTTCGCCGATGCCTCCTCGACCTGGCGACGCAGGGTGTGCAACAACGTCTGGGGGAAATGTCCTCGGGACTTCACGTGCAGATAGACCGAATCGAGGAGTGTGCCCCAGATGTCGTGCTGTCGTTGATGATACGCATCGTTCCCGATCCGGACAGGGGTGGCGCCGTCGTAACCGCTCAGATGGCCGAGGGTCGCCTCCGGCAATTCACGTTCGCCTCCCACCCCGTACATCACCTGCAGGGGATGCCTGACTCCGTCCTCATCACGCGAGACGTCGAGGATGAACGAGAAGAAGTCGTCGGCCTCGCGATCGAATCCGAGCGTGTAGAGCCCCCAGAGCGCGAAGGTCGAATCCCGCACCCATGCATATCGGTAATCCCAATTACGCTCTCCACCAGGGGTTTCCGGAAGTGAGGCCGTCGATGCCGCGAGCAGTGCTCCCGTCGGGCTGTAGGTCAGTCCTTTGAGCGTGAGCGCGCTGCTCTGCAGATAGGTACGCCACGGGTGATCCGGGAAGCGTCCCGTCGTGATCCACTCCCTCCAGTAGTCCTGGGTGGCGACCATCTTGGTGACGGCGTCGTCGAAAGTGTGAGGCATCGGGCGGTCCGACCACGACAGGGCGACGAACGCCGTGTCACCCTTGTTCAGGCGACGCCGGGCGCGGATCTCGCGATCCTCGATCCCGAGGCGTAGATCTGTCGTCACGCGCAGCAGCGGGTGCTGGTCCGGAGCGTTCCTGCATACGGCGGTGGCCTCTTCGTACACCTTGCCGGTGTAGCGCCACTCCGTTCGGCCGCGGTGGTAATCGAAGGCCGGCTCACAACTGACGAACAGATCCACGGTGCCATTGACGCAGCGGACCGTCCGCAGAAGCATGTGCTCGGCCTCCCAGTCCGAGGGTGTACGCCGGTGCGACCTCGAGCGCTCGTCGACGTCGTACCAGGGCGCCATGACGAGTGCGTCGCGCACGATCATCCATCCGGTGTCCGTCTGCCAGGTCGTCTCGAGCACCAGTCCGCCCGGCAGATACCGACGGGCCGCGGGAACGGTGCGATCATGCGGTGAGAGTCGGAAATGGCCTGCGCTGCGGTCCAGCAGCGACCCGAACACACTAGGAGAGTCGGGCCGGGGCACGCACATCCACTCCACGGTGCCGTCGCGTGCGACCAGGCACGTGGTCTCGCAGTCCGAGAGGAATGCGTAATCGTCGATGGGCGGGAAGGGGCTCCGGTGGAAGGGGGTCCCCGACAACGGCGATGCGGAGTGATGGTTGTCCATCCCTCCATGATCGTCGCGGAGCGGGTGGATCGCAGCGCGGTCGGGCAACCCATTAGGGTGTAGGCAATGGATCGATTGGCATCGTGGTGGGACGGTTTCGAGCTGTGGCTCGCGGGCCTGTCCTTCGTTCCCCAGGTGGCCCTGGTGCTGGCAGTGCTGGTGCCGGCCTGCTTCGGGGTCGCGTGGCTGCTCGATCGGGCGATGGCCGGCGTGTTCGTGTTGCTCGGACGCGGTGAGACGGACTCGCCCGCCACGAAGACGGAGGATTACTGACATGCCGCGTTCGCGCGTGACCTTGGCGCTCATCGCGCTGCTGCTCATCGTAATCGTCGCCTGGCTCCTCTCCCTGTGAAGACCGCGGCCGAAGGGTCGCGATGCATGAATCATCGATTTCGGTCGTACCTCGACCTCTGCTAGTCTCTGCCGCGTGTCCTCGATCACAGTGCCGCGCATCCGCCATGAACTGGCGTTGATCGCTGTGGGCATGCCTTCGGTCGCCGACATCGACTGTTGTCGCTGAACCCTTCTTTTCTACGGTTCCGCCTCCTGCACTCTTCCGCTCCGGCGGTGCCGCATCCTCGCGAATCCGGAGAGGTCCGATTCCGGACCGCCCAGTCGGATCGATCCGTCCGGTTCGCGTTTCTCCCTTCGAACAGCCCCTCAGGAGGCTCGTCCCATGAAACGTTGCAAGCGTCTCGTCGTCGCACTCGCGGCGATCACTGCGACCACCCTGACCGCGTGCGCGGGCGGGTCGAGCGACAACGTCGGCGCGGAGGCCGGCGCCGACGGATCCGGTGGCACCGTCAACCTCTACGGGTACGCGGTGCCCAAGGTCGGTTTCGACTCGGTGATCCCGGCATTCGAGCAGACCGAGGAGGGGGAGGGTGTCGTATTCCAGCAGTCCTACGGCGCCTCCGGTGATCAGTCCCGCAAGGTGCGCGACGGCGCCGAGGCCAACTTCGTGAACTTCTCCGTCGAACCCGACATCACCCGCCTGGTCGACGCCGGTCTCGTCGACGAGCGTTGGAAGGACAACGCCTACAAGGGCATTCCGTTCGGATCGGTCGTCACCATCGTCGTTCGCGAGGGCAATCCCAAGAACATCCGGGACTGGGACGATCTGTTGCGTCCGGATGTCGAGGTCGTCACCCCCAACCCGTTCAGCTCGGGATCGGCCAAGTGGAACCTTCTCGCCCCGTACGCCGCGAAGAGCAACGGTGGTGCCGACCCGCAGGCCGGTGTCGACTACGTCACCGCGCTCGTCACCGATCATGTGAAGGTGCAGCCCAAGTCCGGGCGTGAGGCCACCGAGACCTTCCTGCAGGGCACCGGCGACGTGCTGCTGAGCTACGAGAACGAAGCGCTGTTCATCGAGCGCAACGGCGATCCCGTCGAGCACGTCACACCACCTGTCACATTCAAGATCGAGAACCCTGCCGCAGTGCTGAAGAACGCGAAGGACGTCGAGGTCGCTCAGGCCTTCAACGACTTCCTGTACACCCCGGAGGCACAACGGTTGTGGGCGGAAGCGGGCTTTCGTCCCGTCGACCCGGCCGTCGCAGAGGAGTTCGCCGGGCAATTTCCTCAGCCCGAGAAGCTCTGGACCATCGACGATCTCGGTGGTTGGGAAACCGTCGACGAGGAGCTGTTCGCGGACGGCAGCGGCACCATCGCGTTGATCTACGACACCGCCACGAAGTAGAGCACGAACGTGACTGTTTCGAAACACGCCGCCGGGGCGGGAGATTCGGCTCCCACCCCGGCGGGTTCGCCTCGCGGACCGGCGAATGCGCTCCCGACCCGCCGGCGCCGGATGTTCACCGGCGCGGTGGGTCCACTCGGCATCGGTGTCGCCACCCTGTGGCTGAGCCTGATCGTCCTGCTGCCGCTCGCCGCGTTGGCCTTCCACTCCGTCTCGGAGGGTTTCGGGGCCTTCGTCGAGGCGGTCACCGCACCGGCGGCCCTGGCGACTTTGCGGATCACGGTGGTCGTCTCGCTCGTCGTCGCCGTGATCAATGCCGTGATGGGCACGGTGATCGCCTGGGTTCTCGTCCGCGACGAGTTCCCGGGGAAGAAGGTCGTCAACGCCCTGATCGATCTCCCCTTCGCCCTGCCCACGATCGTCGCGAGCATCGTGCTGCTGTCGCTGTACGGACCGCAGAGCCCGATCGGTGTGCAACTCAACGCGACCGAGCCGGGCCTGGTCGTCGCGCTGGCGTTCGTCACGTTGCCCTTCGTCGTGCGCTCCGTGCAGCCGGTGCTCATCGAAACCGACAGGGAGGTCGAAGAAGCAGCCGCCTCGCTCGGTGCCGGCAATTTCACCATCTTCCGCACCGTTGTGCTGCCCGTGCTCGCGCCGGCGATCCTCGGGGGCGCCGGACTGGCCTTCGCCCGGGCGATCGGCGAATACGGCTCGATCGTGCTCATCGGTGGCAACATCCCGTACAAGACGCAAGTGGCGTCGCAGTACATCCAGCAGCAGATCGAGATCGACCGGCCGGTCAACGCCGCCGCAGTCTCCGTCGCGCTGCTGCTCATCGCGTTCGTCGTGCTGTTCGTGCTGCGCGCGATCGCGAACCGCGGAACGCGCCGAGAGGAGGATGACCGGTGAGGCCGTCACTCGTGTCCAGGCTGTCGCTGCGTTTCGTCGCGCTCGCGTACCTGTTCGTGCTGTTGCTCGTGCCGATCGGCGTGATCCTCTACCGCACCTTCGAGAACGGTGTCGTGGCTTTCGCCGAGTCGATCAGCACCCCGGCCGCGATCTCGGCGCTCAATCTGTCGCTGCTGATCGTCGCGATCGTCGTACCCGTCAACGTCGTGTTCGGCATCGTCGTCGCGCTCGCGCTGGTGCGGGGGCGGTTCCCCGGCAGAGGGCTGCTGCAGGCGGTGGTAGACCTGCCGTTCGCGGTCTCACCCATCGTCGTGGGTGTCGCGCTGATCATGCTGTGGGGGGCCGGCGGCTGGTTCGGTGCGGTCGAGGATCTCGGCTTCAAGGTGATCTTCGGGTTGCCGGGCATGGTCCTCGCGACCATCTTCGTGACGTTGCCGTTCGTCGTGCGCGAGGTCGAACCGGTGCTGCGAGAGATCGGCGAGGAACAGGAGGAGGCCGCGGCGACCCTCGGCGCGAATACCTGGCAGACCTTCCGGCGGATCACCCTGCCCGCGATCCGCTGGGGGCTGACCTACGGCATCGTCCTCACCGTCGCGCGCGCGTTGGGCGAATTCGGCGCGGTCATCATGGTCTCGTCCGGATTCCCCGGAGTTTCGCAGACGCTGACGCTGCTCGTCCACGCGCGTTACATCGACGACCACAACACCTTCGGCGCCTACAGCGCAGCGACCCTGCTCATGGCCATCGCCGTGATTGTGCTGCTGCTGATGACCCTGCTGGACAGGAAGAGGAGTACCGAATGATCACCGTCACCGGGGCACGCAAGAACTACGGGAGCTTCGCCGCACTCGACGAGGTCGACATCGAGATCCCAGCCGGCTCGCTCACCGCGCTGCTGGGGCCGTCGGGCTCGGGAAAGTCGACCTTGCTGCGCTCGATCGCCGGCCTCGAAACCCTCGACGCAGGCACCGTCCACATCGCCGGCAAGGACGTCACCGACATCTCTCCGCAGAAACGGGACATCGGCTTCGTGTTCCAGCATTACGCGGCGTTCAAGCACATGACGGTGCGCGAGAACGTCGCCTTCGGGCTGAAGATCCGCAAACGGCCCAGGAAGGAGATCGACAAGCGGGTCGACGAGCTCCTCGAGATCGTCGGATTGGGCGGATTCCAGCGACGCTATCCGGCACAGCTGTCCGGAGGTCAGCGTCAGCGCATGGCGCTCGCACGAGCCCTCGCGGTCGATCCTCAGGTCCTGCTGCTCGACGAGCCTTTCGGAGCCCTCGATGCGAAGGTCCGCTCCGACCTCCGGACCTGGTTGCGCCGCCTGCACGACGAGGTCCACGTCACCACAGTGCTGGTGACCCACGACCAAGAGGAGGCGCTCGACGTCGCCGACCGCATCGCGGTGATGAACGCCGGACGCATCGAGCAGATCGGAACGCCCGAGGAACTCTACGACCGGCCGACGAACAACTTCGTGATGTCCTTCCTGGGGAGGGTGTCCGAACTCGACGGTGCGCTGGTACGTCCGCACGACATCCGGCTCACCCGGCACTCCGACACGTCCGGTGGATCTGCCGGTGCCACGCGGGCGACCGTCGAGCGGGTGGTTCGGCTCGGGTTCGAGGTCCGGATCGAACTACGCGATGCCACCTCCGGCGAGCAGTTCACAGCGCAGATCACCCGTAGCGAAGCCCAGGATCTGGGCCTCGCAGCCGGCGACATCGTCTACGCGCACGCCCCCGGTACATCGGAGGTGGAACCGCTCGGTACCGCCGCGCAGTGAGCCGGGTCAGCGGGCTTCGGCATCGGCATCCGTGGCCGCATGACGGCGGGCCCTGCAGATCATGACAGGACAGCAGCTGTGGTGGATCAGACCCTGACTGCTCGAGCCCACCACGGCGGCGGCCAGCGGGCTTCGGCCGTGGCTGCCCACCACGACGAGTTGGGCGGTCTTCGATTCCTCGAGCAGCACGATGTCGGGCTTGCCGCGCTCCACCCGGTAGGAGACGTCTACGTCCGGATACTGCTCGGTGTATCCGTTCGTGTTCTCGAGCATCTCGTCCTTTCGGTATTCGACATAGGCCGACCAGTCCGTGAAGCGTGAGCCTTCGCCGTAGGTGAGCGTCGACTGCTCCCTCCAGGTGTGGAGCACGGCAAGCGGTGCCTCGAGTGCGGCAGCGGTCTCGAAGGCATGTTCGACGGCGGACGCACTGAGTTCGGTGCCGTCCACTCCGACGATGACCGGACGTCCGTCGGGTGGCTGGAAACCGTCCCGGCTACGCCAGGTCACGACCGGGCACTCGGCATGGTTGGCGACGGACACCACATCGGATCGCCGGACCATCGACTCCCACTCGGTGGTGGTGGTGTGGCCGAGGACGATCATCCGTGCTGTTCGGGACAGGTCGGTGAGCACCTTGTCCGGCTTGCCCGACGGCGTGGACCGGCGGATCTCGATCGGATCGACCTCCGCGCGAATCGCGGCTTCGGCGGCGGTGAGGACGGCTTCCGACTGTTCGTTTTCGTTGTCGGAGCCGGGAGAATGCACGTGCACGAGTTCGATCGGCTCGCCGAGCCGCCGCGCGACGAAGGCGGCCCAGCGAGCGGCATCGACCGCGCTGTCAGAGCCGTCGATCCCCACGACGATGCCGTCACCGGCCTTGGCTGTGGCCATGTCGCCTCCTCACATCACCGTCCAGTGTGGTACGGATCACATGGTGTGCGCCAGCCCCGGCCGACTCGGGGCGCAGAGCCGGCTAGTCGCCGACGGCGTCCTTACCACGCTGGACGATCTTCGGGTCGGCCGGGAAGACGATCTGCCGGTCCTTGTCGTCGTAGTCGAACTGGTTCAGGAAAAAGCGCATCGCGTTGATCCGGGCCCGCTTCTTGTCGTTGGACTTGATGGTCGTCCACGGTGCGTGGTCGGTGTCGGTGCGACGGAACATCTCCTCCTTTGCCTCGGTGTAGAGGTCCCACTTGTCGAGCGACTCGAGGTCCATCTCCGACAGTTTCCACCGCCGCACCGGATCGAGCTGCCGGATGGCGAAGCGGGTGCGCTGCTCGTTCCGGGTGACCGAGAACCAGAATTTCGTCAGTGAGATGCCTGCGTCCACGATGAGCTGCTCGAACAAGGGGACATGTTCCATGAACCGTTCGTACTCGTCGTCGCTGCAGAAGCCCATGACCCGCTCCACCCCGGCGCGGTTGTACCAGGACCGGTCGAACATCACGAGTTCACCCGCAGTGGGGAAGTGCTGGATGTAACGCTGCATGTACCACTGCCCCTGCTCGCGGTCCGAGGGCTTGTTCAGCGCGACCGTCCGGGCGTGCCGGACGTTGATGTACTCCTGGAATCGTTTGATCGTGCCGCCCTTGCCGGCCGCGTCACGGCCTTCGAACACGATGATGTGCTTGGATCCGTTGTCCTTTGCCCACGACTGGAACTTCAGCAGTTCGATCTGCAGGAGATACTTCTCGACCTCGTAGGTGGCCCGGTCCATCCGGGTGTCGTACGGATAGTTCTCCCGCCAGGTGTCGACGGCCCGGCCCTCGATGTCGATCAGATCCGGATCCTCGCCGTGATCGTCGCGTACCGAGTACCCCTCGGTGCGGAGCCGATCGATGTAGCGACGGAGTTCGTTCTGCACGCGGTGTCCTCCCGGATCACGGATGTCGAGTGACGCTGTGATCCTCGTTTCTATAGGAGGAAGGTGAACGGCCGCGTGGATTCTCACCGGCACCGCCGGGAGAGTGTCAGGCCGCTCGCGAAACGCGTGTACCGTTCACGGCCTCGGTGTAGCGCGCGACGATCACCCGGGCGAGGGCATCGTGATCCGCCAATGTGGCCGCGACCCGCACGTAGGGCACCGACTCGGCCGCGGCGCACGCACGATCCCACAGCAATCCGGGAGCGAGCATCCACGGCGCCAGTACGAGGACGCTCGCACCGCTGCGCGAGAGGGCATCGAGGGCCGAGCCCACCGACGGTTCAGCGGAAGTGGCGAAACACACCGACGCTCTCGTCCAGGCCGTTCCGGCGACGATCCGCGGGACGACCAGCTCCGTCGCCCGGTTCGCTTCGGGGCGACGTGATCCCACCGCACACACCGCGACGCCGATGGACGGGTCGTCCACGGACACCCCCGATGCGGTGATCAGCTCGCGTGCCGCGGCGACGAGACGCTCGTCGTCGCCCAGGATGGGTGAGCACAGCACCTCGAGCCGAGGATTGCGCAGCCGCGCCTCGCGCAGCAGGGCGGGCAGGTCCACCCGTGCATGGAATGCGCTCCCGAGTAGCAGGGGCACCACCGTGACCTGCCGATGGCCGTCCGCGGCGAGCGCGTCGAGGATCCGACCGACCGACGGGGTGTTCAGGTCCAGGAAGGCGAGTCGCACGTCCAGGCCGGGGTTCTCGGCCCGGACGGTGTCGAGCGCGGCAGCCACGGCCCGCGCGGACCGCGGGTCGCGACTGCCGTGCGCGACGGCGACGAGCGGCATCATGCCGGGACGCGGTCCCCGAGCTCGATGTCGGCGAGTCCGTCGCCCACGAGACCCGCGGCGAGGGTGTTGCCTCCGGCCGGATCGATCAGCAGGAAGCTGCCGCTGCGACGGTTGACGCGGTAGTCGTCGGCGGCGATCGGCTCGGCCACACGCACCGTGATGCGCGCGATCTCGTTGAGCTCGATGCAGTCCGGGCTCGGGACGGAGGAGAGATTCTGCTCGTCGAACCGCTCGTCGATCGTCCCGACGATGGCCTGCGTGGTGCGGGTGCCGTGCTTGAGCAGCAACCGGGCGCCGGGGCGCAGCGGCTTCTCGGCGAGCCAGCACACGGTGGCCTCGAACTCGGACAGCGGCTCGGGTGCCGCCTCCGGGGTGGCGATGATGTCGCCGCGGGAGACGTCGACGTCGTCGGCGAGCACGAGGGTCACCGACCGCCCCGCGTGCGCGACGTCGAATGCTCCGTCGGCACTGTCGATGCGCTCGACGGTGGTGCGGACACCGGACGGCAGTACGACGACCTCGTCGCCGGGTCGCACGGAGCCCGCCGCGACCTGACCGGCGTAGCCGCGGTAGTCGGGGAACTCGGCCGTGCGGGGCCGGATCACGTACTGCACCGGGAAGCGCAGACCGGTCTCGTGCCGGCCGTGCACATCGGCGTCGACGGGGACCGACTCGAGGTGCTCGATGAGGGTCGGACCGTCGTAGTAGGGCGTGTTCTCGCTGCGCACCGCCACGTTGTCGCCGTGCAGTGCGGAGACGGGGATCTCCTGCACGTCCTCGGGTGCCCAGCCGAGCGAGCTCGTCAGCTCGCCGAACTCCGCGGAGATCTGCGCGAACACCGACGCCGGATCCTCGACGAGGTCGATCTTGTTGACCGCGAGGACGAGCTTCGGAACACCGAGCAGGGCCAGCACGGCGGCGTGCTTGCGGGTCTGCGAGACGACACCCTTGCGCGCGTCGACCAGCAGGACGACGAGCTGCGCGGTGGAGGCGCCCGACACCGTGTTGCGGGTGTACTGGACGTGACCGGGCGTGTCGGCCAGGACGAAACTGCGCTTCGGTGTCGCGAAGTAGCGGTACGCCACGTCGATGGTGATGCCCTGCTCACGCTCGGCGCGCAGGCCGTCGACGAGCAGCGACAGGTCGGGCGTGTCGAGGCCGCGGTCGACCGATGCGCGGGTGACGGCATCGATCTGGTCGGCGAGCACCGACTTGGTGTCGTAGAGCAGCCGGCCCACCAGGGTGGACTTGCCGTCGTCGACCGAACCGGCGGTGGCGAGGCGCAGCAGCTGCGTGTCGCTCTGCACGCTCTGCTCGTGAAGGTCGCTCATGATCAGAAGTAGCCCTCTCGCTTGCGGTCTTCCATCGCCGCTTCGGAAACCCGGTCGTCGCCGCGGGTGGCGCCGCGCTCGGTCAGTCGTGAGGCCGCGACCTCGGCGAGGATCTCGTCGTTCGTGGCGGCCTCGGACAGGATCGCGCCGGTGGTCGACCCGTCGCCGACGGTGCGGTAGCGCACCGAACGCACCTCGAGCTCTTCGCCCTCGGCGGGACCGCCCCAGACACCCGGCGTCATCCACATGCCGTCGCGGCGGTAGACGGGACGCTCGTGCGCGTAGTAGATGCTCGCCAGTTCGACGTTCTCGCGGGCGATATAGCGCCAGATGTCGAGCTCGGTGAAGTTGCTGAGCGGGAAGACGCGCACATGCTCACCGGGTGCGTGCCGCCCGTTGTAGAGATTCCACAGCTCGGGGCGCTGACGCTTCGGATCCCACTGGCCGAATGCGTTGCGCAGCGAGAAGATCCGCTCCTTGGCGCGCGAACGCTCCTCGTCGCGGCGGCCACCGCCGAAGACGGCGTCGAACCGGTTCTCCGAGATCGCGTCGAGCAGCGGCACGGTCTGCAGCGGGTTGCGGATGCCGTCGGGTCGCTCGGTGAGCCGGCCGTCGGCGAGATAGTCCTCGACGCTCGCGACGTGCAGTCGCAGGTTGTACTTCGCCACCACGTGGTCGCGGAACTCGAGAACCTCGGGGAGGTTGTGCCCGGTGTCGACGTGCAGCAGAGCGAACGGCAGCGGGGCGGGCCAGAAGGCCTTGATCGCCAGATGCAGCAGGACCGTGGAGTCCTTGCCCCCGGAGAACAGGATGACCGGACGTTCGAACTCGCCCGCGACCTCGCGGAAGACGTGGATCGCCTCCGATTCGAGTGCGTCCAGCGTGTCGAACCGGTCGCCGTCCAGGAGCTTCCGGGAGTCGGTGGGATTGAATTCGGTGAGTGTCATGAGGCGTGCAACCCGCATTCGGTCTTGGCTCGGCCGGCCCAGCGCCCGCTGCGCGGATCGGCTCCGGGAAGTGGTTTGGTGGTGCACGGGGCGCACCCGATGGACGGGTAGCCCTCGTCGACGAGGGGATTGACGAGGATCCCGTGTTCGTCGATGTAGTTCTGCATGTCCTCGTCGGACCATGCGGCGATCGGATTGATCTTCACCAGTCCGAACGCTTCGTCGAACGAGACGAGCGGTGCGTTCGCGCGGGTGGGGGCCTCGACACGGCGGATGCCGGTCACCCAGGCGCGGTAGCCCTTCAGGCTCTCCTTCAGCGGCACCACCTTGCGTAGGCGGCAGCACTCGTTCGGATCGCGGGCGAACAGATCCTTGCCGAGCAGGGCATCCTGTTCCGCGACGGACTGCTGGGCCCGCGCATCGACGATGTTCACGCCGTACACCTGCTCCACCGCGTCGCGCGTGCCGAGCGTCTCGGCGAAGTGGTAGCCGGTGTCGAGGAACAGCACGTCCACACCGGGGCGCTGCTGCGCGGCCAGGTGGACGAGGACACCGTCCTGCATGTTGGACGCGACGATGTAGCCGCTACGTCCGCCGTCGGTGGTGGGGGTACCGAAGGTCTCGTCGGTCCACCGCAGGAGATCCTGTGCCGAAGCGCCCTCGAGTTCCGCCGCCCCCTGCGCGGCGATACTTCGGAGCTCGTCGATGTTCGTGTCGATCGTCATCGCGTCCCTTTCCGATCCTTCGTCGTGTCGACCGATGCAGCAGTGCCCGTCATCGCAGGTCGACCTCCTCGGCCCGGACGACCCATTCGCCGAAGCGCTCACCCTCGGTGCGCCCCTTGACGAAGTTGCGCACCACCCGCTCGATGTAGTCGCCGAGCTCGGCGCTGGTCACCTTGTGCTGGCGCAGCTTGCGCCCGAACTTCGCGTCGAAGCCCAGTGCGCCACCGAGGTGCACCTGGAAGCCCTCGACCTGGTTGCCCTCTCCGTCGTCGACGAGCTGACCCTTGAAACCGATGTCGGCGATCTGGGAACGCGCGCACGAGTTCGGGCAACCGTTGATGTTGATCGTGACCGGGACATCGAGCTGCGCGTTGATGTCGGCCAGCCGCTCCTCGAGTTCGGGAACGAGAGCCTGCGAACGCTTGCGCGTCTCGACGAACGACAGCTTGCAGAACTCGATTCCGGTGCAGGCCATGAGGTTCTTCCGCCAGGGCGACGGCGAGGCCGGAAGCCCCAGTGCCTCGAGCTCGGCGACGAGCTGCTCGACCTTGTCGTCGGCCACGTCGAGCACGATCAGCTTCTGGTACGGGGTGAACCGGATCCGGTCCGAACCCGCACGTTCGGCGGCGTCGGCGACCGCAGAGAGGATCGTGCCCGAGACGCGACCCGCGATCGGCGCGACACCGACGGCGTTGAGGCCGTTGCGCAGTTTCTGGACGCCGACGTGGTCGATCGGGCGCTCGGGAGCGGCCGGGGCCGGACCGTCGATGAGCGGACGCTTCAGGTATTCGGTCTCGAGCACCTCACGGAACTTCTCGATACCCCAGTCCTTGACGAGGAACTTCAGCCGAGCCTTGGACCGCAGCCGGCGGTAACCGTAGTCGCGGAAGATGGCGACCACTGCCTCCCAGACATCGGGCACCTCGTCGAGGGGCACCCACGCCCCGACCCGTTGCGCGAGCATCGGATTGGTGGACAGACCGCCGCCGACCCACAGATCGAAACCCGGACCGTGTTCGGGATGCTCGACGCCGACGAAGGCGACATCGTTGATCTCGTGCACCACGTCCTGCTGTCCGGAGATCGCCGTCTTGAACTTGCGCGGCAGGTTCGAGTACTGCGGGTCGCCGATGTAGCGGCGTACGATCTCGTCGATCGCCGGTGTGCCGTCGATGATCTCGTCGAGGGACTCCCCGGCCAGCGGTGAACCGAGCACGACGCGCGGGCAGTCGCCGCAGGCCTCGGTCGTCTTCAAGCCCACCGATTCGAGACGTCGCCAGATCTCGGGGACGTTCTCGACCTCGATCCAGTGGTACTGGACGTTCTCGCGGTCCGACAGGTCGGCGGTGTCGCGGCCGAACTCGGTGGAGATACCGGCGATCGTCCGCAGCTGGGCGAGGTTCAGGGCGCCGGCATCGCAGCGCACCCGCATCATGAAGTACTTGGCCTCGAGCAGATCGATGTTCTCGTCACCGGTGTAGGTGCCGTCGTAACCCTGCTCGCGCTGGGTGTACAGACCCCACCAGCGGAACCGGCCGCGCAGGTCGCTCTTGTCGATTCCGTCGAATCCGGTCTGCGCGTAGATGTTCTCGATACGCTGACGGACGTTGAGCGGATTGTCGTCCTTCTTCGTCTGCTCGTTGGCGTTGAGCGGCTCGCGGTAGCCGAGTGCCCACTGTCCTTCTGCGCGACGCTTGGCCGGTCGCGCGGCACGGCGTGCAGGCTGGGCAGACTCGTCGGCGGGCGTGACGTCGGTGGTCGACGACATACAGGGTCTCCTGATGTTCGCTGGAACCGGATCGACGAGCGCAGGAGGGGGCTGAGCCTCGTGCACGCATGCTTCGACCCGGCGGGATCTGGGATGTGCCGGGGGAGTGCCGACTAGAGACAGTCGGCGCACAGACAAGCGGCGCAAGGCAGACAACAGGACGCGCAGACACGCTTGAGGTCGACGTGGCGTCGCGCCACGAGTCGCACTCCCTGTCCTGTCATGCCGCCATTGTGCCACGTCACCGGGGCGATTCCGAATTCTGGCCGGCATTTCCACCCGAAATCCGGGAAATGTCGAGGTAGGCGCCTCGCGCCGCGAGGCGCCCGTCGGGTCTCTGGAACACTGGAGGTCGTGAACACCATGGAGATCGATCGACGCAGCGGCACGGAAATCGGTATCGCAGGTCGTCCGGCCGGTCTCGAACTGCCGGCTGCGGCGCTCGCCGGGGTGGGGACGCGTCCGTTCGGCGTGTACGTCCACGTGCCCTTCTGCGCGACTCGCTGCGGCTACTGCGATTTCAACACCTACACGGCGGGAGAACTCGGCAGTGCCGCATCCCCGCAGTCGTGGCTCGAGGGACTGCGTCGTGAACTCGACGCCGGGGCCCGGTTGCTGACCGGAGCCGACCGGGGAACGCCCGCAGCAGAGACCGTATTCGTCGGCGGCGGCACTCCCTCCCTGCTCGGCGCGGACGGTCTCGCGCAGGTGCTCGACGCGATCGGCGACTCGTTCGGTATCGCGCCGGGAGCCGAGGTAACCACCGAATCGAATCCCGAGTCGACCTCGCCACAGTTCTTCGCGGCGATCCGGGAGGCCGGATACACCCGCGTGTCGCTGGGGATGCAGTCCGCGGCGCCGCATGTGCTCGCGGTACTCGACCGCACTCACACGCCGGGGCGGCCGGTCGCGGCGGCGAAGGAAGCACGCGCAGCCGGATTCGACCACGTCAACCTCGACCTGATCTACGGCACACCGGGTGAGCGCGATGCCGATCTCGAGGCCTCTCTCGACGCCGCACTCGAGGCGGGCGTCGACCACGTCTCGGCGTACGCGCTCATCGTCGAGGACGGCACGGCGCTCGCACGCCGCGTCCGGCGCGGCGAGCTGCCCAGCCCGGACGACGATGTGCTCGCCGCGCGTTACGAACGGATCGATGCGCGGCTCACCGCGGCCGGGCTGACCTGGTACGAGGTCTCCAACTGGGCGAAGGTGGACGATCCTGGGGCCCGCTGCGCCCACAACCTCGGCTACTGGGACGGCGGCGACTGGTGGGGCGCCGGGCCGGGTGCGCACAGTCACGTCGGTGGGGTCCGCTGGTGGAACGTCAAGCACCCCGCCCGTTACGCCGCGACTCTCGCGGACGGTGCGCTCCCCGTGGCGGGAAGCGAACATCTCACCACTGCGGACCGGCACACCGAACTTGTGATGCTCACCGTCCGGCTGCGGACGGGCCTGCCGCTGTCGGTGCTCGACGACGGCGAACGTGAGGCCGCACGAACGGTCGTCGCCGACGGACTGGGGGTGCTGCGCGACGAGCATCTCGTGCTGACCGACCGGGGTCGGTTGCTCGCCGACGCGGTCGTGCGCACCATCCTGCTCGGAGCCGACCGCTAGTCGAATCGCGGTTCAGGGCAGATCCGGCAGCGACGAATCGTCGGGACCGTCGGTACGGCGGGCGGACGACGTACCGCCCGACGGGATGAGCGCGTCGTATTCGAACACGCGCACGTGCATCACCGGCCGGTTCCGGAGGGCGGATTGAACCGCCCGGTGGAGTCCGTCCTCGAGGTACAGCACGCCCTGCCACTGGACGGCGTGCGGGAACAGATCGCCGTAGAAGGTCGAGTCCTCCGACAACAGGCGGTCGAGTTCGAGAACCTTCGTCGTCGTGACGATTTCGTCGAGACGCACCTGCCGGGGCGGAATCTTCGACCAGTCGCGCAGAGACAGCCCGTGATCGGGATACGGCTTGCCGTCCCGGACCCCCTTGAAGATCATGTGACCAGATTACGGCGAACGTGGCGCCGACGTCGCGTGCGGTGTGGGCAATGCCTCGCGCGTGTGCCCGAACTCGCGTGTGTGCCCGGCGCCTGCGCGGTCGTCACACGATTAGACTGGCAGGGTACGGCCTCGAACAGTGCAGTCCTGCAGGCAGCGGAAACGGAGGTGGCGGGTTGTCGAGTACCGAGGAGCGGAGATTTCAGGTCTTGCGCGCCATCGTGGCGGATTATGTCTCCACCAAGGAGCCGATCGGTTCCAAGACTCTCGTCGACCGGCACAATCTCGGCGTATCCAGCGCCACGGTTCGCAACGACATGGCTGTTCTCGAGGCCGAGGGATACATCACACAGACCCACACGAGTTCCGGCCGCGTGCCCACCGACAAGGGATACCGCCAATTCGTGGACAGGATTGCGGAGGTCAAACCGCTCTCGGCGGCCGAGCGTCGTGCGATCCTGCAGTTCCTCGAGTCCGGCGTCGACCTCGACGATGTCCTGCGACGCGCCGTGCGACTGCTCGCACAACTCACCCGTCAGGTGGCGGTCGTGCAGTATCCGACGCTGTCGGCGTCGTCCGTGCGACATCTCGAGGTGGTGGCGCTGACGCCGGCGCGACTGTTGCTCGTACTCATCACGGATTCGGGTCGTGTGGACCAGCGCATCGTCGAACTCGGCGACGTGATCGACGAGGACGGCCTGTCGCGGTTGCGTGAACTGCTGGGCGGAGCGCTGGGCGGCAAGCGTCTTGCCGCCGCATCCGTCGCGGTCACCGAACTGGCCGACAACGCGCCGGAGGATCTGCGCGATGCGCTCATCCGGTGCACCACAGTCCTGGTGGAAACCCTCGTCGAGCATCCGGAGGAACGTCTCGTGCTCGGGGGCACCGCCAATCTCACCCGCAACGCCGCGGACTTCGACGGCTACGGCACCGTGCCGGGATCGTTGCGTACGGTCCTCGAAGCGCTCGAGGAGCAGGTGGTGGTGCTCAAATTGCTCGCTTCCAGCCAGGACGCCGGCCGGGTCACCGTCCGCATCGGTGAGGAGACCCAGTTCGAGGAGATGCGCACCACCTCCGTCGTGTCGACCGGCTACGGTGCCGCGGGTACGGTCTTCGGTGGCCTGGGGGTGCTCGGCCCCACCCGGATGGACTATCCGGGAACCATCGCCTCGGTTGCCACCGTTGCGAGATATATCGGTGAGGTGCTCGGCGAACGCTGAGCACCGTCCATTTTCTGTGTAGAACGAAGTAAGGACGAGAACTTAACGTGGCACGGGACTACTACGGGACGCTCGGCGTGTCCAAGAACGCTACCGACCAGGAGATCAAACGGGCGTACCGCAAGCTGGCGCGCGAGCACCATCCCGACGTGAACCCGGACGAAGCGGCCCAGAAGCGCTTCCAGGAGATCTCCGCTGCCTACGAGGTGCTGTCGGATCCGGAGAAGCGCCGGATCGTCGATCTCGGTGGTGATCCGCTCGAGCCCGGTGGAGGCGGTGCGGGTGGCTTCGGCGGTGCCGGTTTCGGTGGCGGTCTCGGCGACGTCTTCGAGGCCTTCTTCGGAGGCGGCGCCGGAGGTTCCCGCGGTCCCCGCGGCCGCGTCCAGCCCGGGGCCGACTCGTTGCTCCGCACCCGCCTGACGCTCGAGGAATGCGCCCGCGGCGTCACCAAGACGGTCACAGTGGACACCGCGATCCTGTGCGATGCGTGTACCGGTTCGGGCACGCACGGCGACTCGAAGCCCGTGCGCTGCGAGACCTGCGGCGGCGCCGGCGAGGTGCAGTCGGTGCAGCGTTCGTTCCTCGGCCAGGTCATGACTTCGCGTCCCTGCCCGACCTGCCGGGGTGTCGGCGAGACGATCCCGGATCCCTGCCGGAAGTGCGGCGGTGACGGTCGTGTGCGCGCACGTCGTGAGATCACGGTCAAGGTGCCGGCCGGTGTCGGCAACGGGATGCGTATCCGCCTCGCGGCCCAGGGTGAGGTCGGGCCGGGCGGCGGCCCCGCAGGCGATCTCTACGTCGAGGTGATCGAACAGCAGCACGAGGTCTTCGTGCGCGACGGTGACGACCTGCACTGCACGATCCGCGTGCCCATGGTCGACGCGGCGCTCGGCACCAGCGTCACCGTCGACACGATCCTCGACGGCCCCACCGAGATCACGGTGGATGCCGGCACGCAGCCCGGTTCGGTCGCGGTCCTGCGCGGTCACGGCATGCCGAAGTTGCGTTCGGGGACGCGTGGCGACCTGCACGCTCACCTCGAGGTCGTGGTGCCGACCCGGCTCGATCACAAGCAGACCAAGTTGCTCGAGGATCTTCGCAAGCACAGCGACCGTGAAGGTGTCGAGGTCGTGACCACCGGCTCGCAGAACTCCGGTGGCCTGTTCTCGCGCCTGCGCGACGCGTTCAGCGCCCGCTAGGTCCGTCAGGTGGCCGCGACACTGTTCTATCTCGACCCGTTGCCCGCCGAGGGGCAGACGGCCGTGCTCGACGGCAAGGAGGGCCGGCACGCCGCAACGGTGCGCCGCATCGCCGTCGGTGAACGGCTCGTGCTGTCCGACGGCGCCGGCGAGGTCGCCGACGTCGAGGTCACGGCAGTGGCGAAGGATCGGCTCGAAGCTCTCGTCCTGGTGCGCCGCATGGTGGACCCGCCGCGTCCACGGGTGACGGTCGTGCAGGCGCTGCCGAAGTCCGACCGGTCCGAACTCGCCGTCGAACTGGCTACCGAGGCCGGAGCGGACGAGTTCGTTCCGTGGCAGGCGGCGCGCTGTGTCGCACGGTGGGATGCCAAGGCGGACAAGGGTGTTGCCAAGTGGCAGGCGGTCGCGATCGCGGCGGCGAAGCAGTCCCGCCGCGCGTACGTGCCGACGGTGGCGGGCCTGCACCGCACAGCCGAGGTCGTCGCAGGTGTCCGAGAGGCCGTGGCGCGCGGTGATGTCGTCGCGGTGCTCCACGAGTCCGCGACCACCTTCTTCGCCGCCCTGCCCGTTCGCGAGGCCGATGCGCTGACCCTGATCGTCGGGCCGGAAGGGGGCCTCGACGACGCGGAGGTGCAGGCACTCGTCGACGCGGGAGCGGTGGCGGTCGGTCTCGGGCCCACCGTGCTGCGCACCTCCACCGCCGCGGCCGTAGCCCTCGGAGCGATCGGTGTGCTCACCGACCGCTGGCGCGCACGTCCGCTGCACTGAGGTCGCCGATGTCCCGTACCCGACTCGACTACGGTCCGGAACCTGCGCAGTTCGGCCACCTCTATCTGCCCGCAGCCGACACGGTCACGGCGCCTGCGCCCGTGGTGATGGTGATCCACGGCGGTTCGTGGCACGGCCGCTATCACCTCAATCTCGGCACCCCGATCGCCGTCGAACTCGCGCGTCGCGGCGTGGTGGCCTGGAACATCGAGTACCGGCGCCTCGAGGCCGGTGGCGCGTGGGACGAGATGTCCGCCGACGTGCTCGCTGCGTTCGAGGCGATCTTCACCCTGGTCGCACCGCACGCGCAGCACGCCGGTATCGAGATCGATCCCCGACGTGTCCGGCTCGTCGGCCACTCGGCGGGAGGCCAGCTGGCCGTGTGGCTGGCAGGGGAGAACACCTCGGTGCGACCGGAATTCGTGGTCTCGCAGGCCGGGGCACTCGACCTCGTCACTGCCGGTGAGCGTGGCCGCCGGGTGCAGCAGTTCGAGGCGCTCTTCGGTGCATCCTTCGACGATATGCCCGAACGTTATCGGGCGGCTTCACCCACCCACCGGCTCCCGATCGCCGTGCCGGTCGCTGTGTTGCACGGAACGGCGGACGAGCAGGTGCCGGTGAGCGTCGCGCGCCGCTACTCCGACGCGGCCTCGGCGACCGGCGACCCCGTGTCGCTGGAGTTGTTCGAGGGTGAGGACCATGTCGCATTCCTGGATCGCAGAACCCGGGGATGGGAGCGCTCGCTCGAGCTGCTCACGGCGCGGTCAGCGGGCGATCTCGGCCTCGCTGCGGGACGGTGTGTGGAGCCTGCGGGGGAGTAGCGCGGTAACCGCCGCGGCACCCACCAGCAGAACGATGCCGGCGACGAGACTCGCAGACGAGATCGCTTGTGCGAACGCTGCGGACGAGGCGTCGAGCAGTGGCTGTGCGTACGACGCGGCGAACGGGTTCGCTGCGAGTTCTTCTGCGACGATCGCGGCGCCGCCCACCGAGTCGCCTGCCGCCTCGATCGCCATCGCGGCCTGATCGGCCATCGGACCCGTCAGAGCGGCCGAGGGTAGGTCGCCGAGAAAACCGGAGATCTCGCGATGATAGGTGGTCGCCAGCACCGACCCCAGCACTGCGATGCCCAACGATCCACCGAATTCCACTGCGGTGTCGTTCAATCCACCCGCAGCACCGAGATCCGACTCGGGGAAGCCGCCCATGATCAGGTCGGTGGACGGAGGCGTGGCCAGCCCGATGCCCAGTCCCACGAGCAGCAGAGAGACCAGGAACGTCGAGTAGCCGGAGGTTGCCTCTGGCGCGGTGAGGACGAAAACGCCTGCTGCGGCGGCGATCATGCCGGCAGCGACGAGGATCCGCGCGCCGAGAAGGGGCGCGAGTCTGCCGCTCAGCGCAGCACCGAGCGAGACGGTCGCCGCGAGGGGAAGCAGGCGCAGGCCGGTCTCGAGGGGTCCGTAGCCGAGCACGAACTGGAACTGTTGTGCGACGAAATAGATGGCACCGAATGCGACGAGGAACAGCAGCAGTACGGCCACACATGCGCCACCGACGGCTCGGTCCGCGACCCGGCGCAGATCGAGCAGGGGCCGGGGATGGCGCAGCTCCCACACCACGAAGAGCGCTGCGGCGATCATCGAACCGACCGAGGTCACGATCACGCCGGTGCTCCAACCGAAATGGAACCCCTCGATGATCGCGAAGACGGTTCCGCCGAGCGCGACCACCGACAGTGCGCCGCCGACCCAGTCGGTGCGGGTGAGATCCTCCGCCTTGGATGCGGGCACGAGGATCAGCGCTGCGATCGCAGCCAACGCTGCGATCGGTACGTTGATGAGGAAGGTCGAGCCCCACGAGTGCGATTCGAGAAGCCATCCGGCGAGCAGTGGGCCGAGGGCGATCGCGAGACCCGATGTAGCCGCCCACGCCGCGATCGCGCGGGCACGTTCGTGCGCGGGGAACATGGCGACGAGCAGCGACAGGGTCGCAGGCATGATGACGGCGGCGCCCACACCCATCACGATTCGGGCAAGAACGACGTCGCCGGCGTTGTCGGCCAGTGATCCGTACACCGCGCCGGCGGCGAACGTCGCCAATCCGCCCAGCAGTGCCCTCCGTCGCCCGTACCGGTCACCGAGCACCCCGAACAACAGCATGAGTGCGGCGTAGGGGACGGTGTAACCGTCGATGATCCACTGCATGTCGGCGCTGGTGAGCTGCAGGTCGCGCAACATGCCGGGTGCCGCGACGATCAGGGAGGTGTTCGCCATCACCACGATGAGGAGACTCAGGCACAGCACGGCGAGTGCGGGCCGGCGGAGCCGGTAGGGTTCCGTCGCTGCGGTCCCGTTTGCTCGAGTGGCGGTGGTCATCGGGTCTCCTCGGGACGCGGGACGGGCCAGGGCCCGGCTCCGTTTACACGGCGCTGTGCAAGCTACGCAGCTGCACATCTGCGTGCAACTAAAATGAAACACAGATCACACTCGCGGGAGAGGACGAAGAACGTGGAGAACCCGGTCACCCGGCCGCGAACCCGATTCAATGCGAACCGCGTGCGGATACTCGACGCGGCGATGGTGTGTTTCGCCTCCGACCCCGACTCGAGCATGGACGACGTCGCACGAGCCGCAGGAGTCGTCCGTCGCACGGTGTACGCGCACTTCCCCAACCGGGAGGCTCTCGTCGAGGGAATCGCCGACGACGCCGCCTCCGCGCTCGCCCGCGCCCTCGACCATCCCGAGCCGGAGGATGCCGCGGTCGGGCTGGCGGTCGAGGCGCTGCGGACCTGGCCGATCGGCGACCGCTACCGGGTCTTGCTGTCGTTCGCACGCAGGGAAATGGGAGAACAGCGCATCGCCGACCTCATCGCGCCTGTGCGCTCGCGTGTCCTGGGTCTCGTCGAACGTGGCCGCGCGCAGGGTCAGTTCTCCGGTTACCTCCCGGCGGCGGTCCTCGTCGGAATGATGGAAGGACTCACGATGGCCACTCTCGAGCAGGCCAATATGGGCCTGGTCGACGATTCGGGCGACACCATCGTCCTGGGCAACCTCGTGCTCGCCGGGGTGTCACCCGACCGGGCGCCCGAGATCCTTGCCGCGGCCCGGCAGTGGCTCGAGGACGCCGCTCCGGACGACGACGGTGGCGGACCCCGGTGAAATGCGCTGTTGCGGGAGGAGGCGGCTCGCCCGGCGCTAGACTGGCACGAACACGACGTCCGTCGTGCAGGAGCCGACCCGAAAGCAGGACACACCGTCCACGTGAGTGAACCAGACCGACCCAACGAGCCCACAGAACTCGAACCGACAACGGTCAGGTCGAGCCTCGATCTCCCTTCGGAGGTCGCAGCGCCCCTGCTCGGAGCCGCAGACGAGAATCTGATCGCCCTCGAGACCCTGCTCGCGGCGGACATCCACGTACGTGGCAACACGGTCACGCTGACCGGTGCGCCCGCCGATGTCGCCCTCGCCGAACGGGCCCTCGCCGAACTCGTCACCATCGTTCGCCGCGGACAGCCGCTCGGCCCCGACGCTGTTCGGCGCACCGTCGGGATGCTCACTCAGGGTCTTTCCGAGTCGCCGGCCGACGTGCTCAGCCTCGACATCCTGTCCCGGCGCGGGAAGACGATCCGGCCGAAGACGCTGAACCAGAAGCGGTACGTCGACGCCATCGACGCCCACACCATCGTCTTCGGTGTCGGACCGGCGGGTACCGGCAAGACCTATCTCGCCATGGCGAAGGCTGTGCAGGCGCTGCAGACCAAGCAGGTCAACCGCATCATCCTCACCCGTCCCGCCGTCGAGGCCGGCGAGCGTCTCGGCTTCCTGCCGGGCACCCTGCACGAGAAGATCGACCCCTACCTGCGCCCCCTGCACGACGCGCTGCACGACATGATGGATCCCGAAGCCATCCCGAAGCTCATGCAGGCCGGGGTCATCGAGGTCGCACCGCTGGCCTATATGCGAGGCCGCACCCTCAACGACGCTTTCATCATCCTCGACGAGGCGCAGAACACCACCGCCGAGCAGATGAAGATGTTCCTCACACGCCTGGGCTTCGGCTCCAAGATCGTTGTGACGGGCGATATCACCCAGATCGACCTGCCGGGCGGTGCCCGCTCGGGTCTCGCGGCCGCGACCGAGATCCTCGAGGGGATCGACGACATCCACATCGCGCGACTCGACAGCAGCGACGTCGTGCGACACCGCCTCGTCTCCGACATCGTCGATGCGTACAGCCGTTTCGAGGCCGCTCGTGACGGCGACGGAATCCCCGGCAACCGCGCCCAACGTCGTGCACACCGGGTGCAGCGTCGATGAACCTACCTGTAGATCAACCGAATATCGTCGTGCAGAAGGATTTCCAGTCATGAGCATCGAGATCTCGAACGAATCGGGAATGGACGTCTCGGAGGAAGAACTCCTCGACGTCGCTCGTTTCGTGATCGCCCGGATGGACGTGCATCCGGCGGCGGAGTTGTCGATGGTGCTCGTGGACCTCGACACCATGGCCGACCTGCACGTGCGGTGGATGGACCTGCCCGGACCCACCGACGTGATGTCGTTCCCCATGGACGAACTCGAACCGGGTGGCCGTCCGGACGCCCCCGAACCCGGACCGTCGATGCTCGGCGACATCGTGTTGTGCCCGCAGTTCGCCGCCGACCAGGCAGTCAAGGCGGGCCATTCCGTCGCTCACGAACTCGCCCTGCTCACCGTGCACGGAATGCTTCATCTCCTCGGTTACGACCATGCCGAACCGGAGGAGGAGAAGGAGATGTTCGGCCTGCAGAACCAACTCCTCGCCGAATGGTACGAGGAGATCCGCCGCGCCGAAGAGGAGGCGCGCCTCGCAGCCCGCGACCGCAAACTGCTGGGCAAGGCCGGTTTCGTCGACACTCCCGAATCATGAGCGGCGACAGAACGAACGGATTTGACCCGGCCGGAGCGACCGAGGGAGGAACGCCCGAGTGAGTACCGTACCCCTAGTCGTCCTCGCAGTCGTCCTGGTGGTGCTCGGCGGACTGTTCGCCGCCGTCGACTCGGCGCTGAACACCGTATCCGCCGCGCGTGCAGAGGAACTGGCAAAGGAAGGGCGTGCCGGCGCGCGACGGTTGCTCGGTCTGCTCGACGATCGGCCCCGCTACATCAATCTGACGGTTCTGCTGCGGATCCTCTGTGAGATCGCTGCCACCGTGGTGTTCGTCGGTGTGATGCTCGACGTGCTCGACCGCACATGGGCGCTCGTGGTGGGAGCCACGGTGATGGTGATCGTCGACTACGTGGTGATCGGCGTCGGTCCGCGAACTCTCGGTCGTCAGCACGCCTACCCGATCGCGCTCGCTGCCACCGGCCCGCTCCGCATCCTCGGTGTCCTGCTCGGTCCGATCAGCCGGATCCTCATCAGCGTGGGCAACGCTGTCACACCTGGCCGCGGCTTCCGGAACGGCCCGTTCGCGAACGAGATCGAACTGCGCGAACTGGTGGACCTCGCCCAGGAGACGGGGGTGGTGGCCGACGAGGAGCGCCGGATGATCCAGTCGGTCTTCGACTTCGGCGACACCACTGCTCGCGAGGTCATGGTTCCGCGCCCTGAGATGGTGTGGATCGAGGAGACCAAGACGGCCGGCCAGGCCACCTCGCTGGCCGTGCGCAGCGGGCACTCACGGATCCCGGTGGTCGGCGAGAACGTCGACGACATCCGGGGTGTGGTCTACCTCAAGGATCTGGTCAAACAGACCTACTACCACCGGGACGGTGGACGCAGCGTGTCCGTGGCCGACGTCATGCGACCCGCGGTCTTCGTACCGGATTCGAAGCGCCTCGACGATCTGCTCGCCGACATGCAGCGCGACCGCAACCACATGGCGGTGCTCGTCGACGAGTACGGCGGCATCGCCGGGCTGGTGACCATCGAGGACGTCATCGAGGAGATCGTCGGTGAGATCGCTGACGAGTACGACACCGGGGAGATCCCGGACGTGGAGGATCTCGGCGACGACACCTACCGGGTCTCCGCGCGGCTGCCCGTCGAGGACCTCGGGGAACTGTTCGGCATCGACATCGAGGACGACGAGGTCGACACCGTCGGCGGGCTGCTCGGCTACGAGCTCGGCCGGGTTCCCCTGCCCGGCTCGGAAGTCCGGACCCACGGCCTGCTGCTCCGCGGGGAGGGCGGCCCGGATGTCCGCGGACGCGTGCGTGTGAGCACCGTCTTCGTGCAGCGGGCGGAATCCGAAGAACACAACAGCGACATCGACACCGCCACGACCGAGGAGCATGCATGACCGACCCCGATTTCCGTTCCGGCTTCATCTGTTTCGTCGGACGGCCCAACACGGGGAAGTCGACGCTCACGAACGCGCTCGTCGGCAGCAAGATCGCGATCACTTCTTCGCGTCCGCAGACGACCCGCCACACCATCCGCGGCATCGTCCATCGCGACAACGCCCAGCTCGTCCTGGTGGACACTCCCGGACTGCACCGGCCGCGCACTCTTCTCGGGCAGCGCCTCAACGACCTGGTGCAGGACACCTACTCCGAGGTCGACGCGATCGGCATGTGTTTCCCCGCCGACGAGAAGGTCGGACCCGGCGACCGTTGGATCCTGGAGCAGGTGCGGCACGTGGCGCCGAAGACTCCGATCGTCGGCATCGTCACCAAGATCGACAAGGTGGGGAAGCAACAGGTCGCGGCGCAGCTGCTCGCAGTGTCGAAGCTGCTCGGCGAAGACTGCGAGGTCGTGCCGGTCTCCGCGACGTCGGGTGAGCAGGTCGAGGTCCTGGTCGATGTCCTCGTCTCGCACATGGAACCCGGACCGGCCTTCTACCCCGACGGCGAACTCACCGACGAGCCGGAGGAGACCCTGATGGCCGAGCTCATCCGTGAAGCTGCGCTCGAAGGGCTCGGCGACGAGCTGCCGCACTCGCTCGCGGTTGTCATCGAAGAGGTGACCGAACGCGAGGGCCGCACCGAGAAGCAGGGTGAGATGCTCGATGTGCACGCCCTGCTCTACGTCGAACGCCCGAGCCAGAAGGGCATCGTCATCGGGAAGGGTGGCGCGCGCCTGCGCGAGGTGGGCACAGCAGCGCGCACCCAGATGGAGAAGCTGCTCGGAGTGAAGATCTACCTCGATCTGCACGTGAAGGTCGCGAAGGACTGGCAGCGTGATCCCAAACAGCTCGGGCGTCTGGGATTCTGATCACGCCGCTCCGCCCGGCACCGGTCACGCAGACCTGGTGACCGGGCGGGCAGGCCATCTCGAGATGAGTTCGTCTGCGGTGACCACGGTTCCGAAGTTCTGGGCGACCACGGCTACGGAGGCCGCGTGCGCGGCCGGATCGTAGGACGCCGCGCAGTCCTCGACGAGCGACACCCAGTACTCGTGGAAAAGGCCGCTCCGCAAGCTGGATTCGACGCAGATCTCGGTAGCCACGCCGGTGAACAGCAACGATTCGATGCCTCGTGAGCGCAGCACGCGATCGAGGTCGGTGCCGACGAACGCGCTGAAGCGGTGCTTGACCACCAGCGGTTCGCCCACCGCCGGACGGACACCGTAGAACTCGGCTCCGGGGGTTCCCGGTCGGCAGGTGAGACCGGTCCGCGCGGTGCCGGGACCGTTGCCGACCCGGCCGAGCCATTGGGGCGAGTCGGTCGTCTCGTCGTGCTCGGTGCGGACCCACACGACCGGCACACCGGCATCACGGGCGTGGTCGATCAGGTTCGCCAGTCGCGGTGTCATCGCCGTAGCGGCCGAGACGTCGAACCCGCATCCGGCCAGAGCCCCATCCGGAGAACAGAAGTCGTTCTGCATGTCGATCACCACCAGAGCGCACCGCTTCGGGTCGTAGCGGAATCCCGACTCGTTCATGCGAGGGTCCTCTCGTCGAAATCGTTCATTGCGTGTGATCGTCACCAGAGCACCACAGCGGCGACGGCGGCGACGAGCAATCCGCTCACCACCGGGATCGCGAGGCGTCGCACGAGATCTCCGACCGGAACGCGGCAGAATCCCGCGACCACGATCAGCGACGACCAGATGACGAGAGTGCCGCCGCCGGTCCAGGTCGCGGCGTTCTGCGCGAGGGCAGCGAGCGTCGCGGTGTCCATGCCGGCTTCCGGGGCGAGTGACGCAGCGATGCCGCCGGTGAGCGGCAGTCCGGCCCAGCCGGATCCGTCGAGGCCGATGAGCATCCCGATCACCACCATGCTCAGCGCCGCGAAGAGTCCGTTGTCGGGGGTGTACTCCTGGACCCGCTCGACGGCGTCGAAGAGGAACGCCGGTCCGGTGCCCTCCTCGAGTCCCAGGATCGACCCGGAGTAGTCGGGGATGCCGAGATAGACGAATCCGGCCACAGGCAGGATGATTCCCATGGCCTTGAAGGCGTAGGCGAGCCCGTCCACGAAGTGCGTGGCGCAGTGCTCGAGCGCGTCGGACTTCTGCGTCGTCAGGGTCACCGCGGCCATGAGGAGAAGCGCGCTGCCGCCGACCAACGACGCTCCTGCTCCGTCCGACCACGGAACCAAATCGGTGAAACGCCCCAGCATCATGTAGACGAGCACGAGCCCGAATGTCACCGGAACGCCGATCGCCCAGGCTCGGGCGGATGCGGGGCGGGTCAGAACGGGGGTGCTCGTCCGGGGAAGGACTGCGTCGACGCTCGGCATCACGACAGCGTCGGTGCTGGGCACCGTGCCGACCGGTGCCGGACGGTTCCCGTCGCCGGACCGCAGATCCGCGGCAGTACCCGCTGCGGGCTCACGCGGCGTGAGACCACCGGCGCCCGAACCGCCGTCCGGTGTCTCGGAATCCCGGCTGCGGCGCGCGATCTCGCGACGGACGGTGAGGAACCATGCGAGCGTGGCTGCGGTCAGGCCGACGATCAAGGACAGCACCAGCGCGCGGTCGGCGATGTCATCTGCCGGCACGCCGGCACCGCTCGCCGAGATCGAGGGCGCCAGACCGATGACGTAATCGGAAGCGAGCGCCATGCCCTGCCCCGAGATGGCGAGGGCGAGCGCAGCGCCGAGCGGCGGCAAGCCCGCCTTGATCGCCGCCGGAAGCAGCACCGCGCCGATCAGCGCGAGCGCCGGTGTCGGCCAGAAGAACAACGACAACAGGTAGGTGACGACGAACAGCACGATGTAGGCGATGCGGCCGTCGATCATCCATCGTCCGAACGGGCGCACCATGAGTTCGTCGGCGCCGATCGAACGCATCGCGGCGAGCATCGATGTCACAGCTGCGATGACCACGAAGATCTCGAACAGGGCGCCACCCGCGGTCAAGCTCGCACGGAAGACCGACATGATGGCGGAGGCGATGTTGCCGTCGTAGGCCAATGCGGTGGCGAAGGTTGCGAGGACCGCCGGGATCAGGACGTTCTTGCGCAATGCCATGGCGACGAGCAGGACGAGCAGGCCGAGCAGGAACACGATGTGCGCGACGGTCACGAGCAGCTCCTCGACGAGAGAACGTGCAGCGGGCAGCGACCGTGGACGGATCGATCGGCGCCGCAACATCGATGGGGCGACGCAACCGTCGTGGGCCGGGAACACGTTCGATCTTGAGGTCCGGTGCAAGCACCGGCAATGGGCCGATCAGTCACTCGTGCACGGCACCGCCTGTGCACAGTGCACTGTTCGTGACCACGACGTTTCCTGGGGTACTCGACGTGAACGTGTGGTCACGTCGTGATCCCGGCCGCGGCGGTGTACGAGCGGCTCAGGGCCGTTCCACGGCCTCGGCATGCAGAAGCAGCAGAACGGATTCCGACAGATTCGTGTCGGTCCCCGTGGACAGACGGCGCAGCTGCAACCCGGTGATGGTGGCGACGATCGTCGGCGCCAGAGCTTCGGGGTGCCGGACACCGAGTGCGGAGAGGACGGAGACGGCCAGCGTGTCGTAGGCGCGCCAGCACCGCTCGGCGACCTGCCGTAGTTCGGGGTCGCGCCCAGCCTGCACGTACAGCTCGAAGGGAGCGATGCGCTCGGCGGTGAAGGCGAGGTCGCGTGCGACCTGTTCGGTTAGCGTCGCAGCCTCGGTCAGCGACAGTGCCTGCGAGCGATACTGCCCGGCGAGTTCTGCCAGGCGCTCGGTCTCCTCGTCGACGAAGTGTTCGAGTGCGGCGCGCAACAGATCGGCCTGGGTGGGGAAGTGGTAGGTGATCGACCCGAGCGACACCTTCGCGTGCGCAGCGATACGCCGGTTCGTCACGCCCGCCACACCGTCCGTGCCGACGAGATGCAATGTGGCACGGACGATCCGCGAGCGTGCGTCGTCGTTCGTCGTCACCACCACGGCTCCGGGATGTGCTCGTGCCAGCGCAACACCGACTCCAGCTGCGATGCGAGCGACACCAGGAGCGGTTCGGAGTTCTCCGGGCCGAGAAGCTGAGCGCCCACCGGGAGACGGCCTTCCACGAATCCGGCGGGCAGGCTGATCGCCGGCCAGCCCAGCACGTTCCACGGCCACGCGTACGGGCATGCCCCGGTGATGACCTTGTCGGTCGCCCAGCCGCCGATTCCGTCGATCGCTGTCACCGGCAGTGGGGGTGTCGCGGTGGTGGGCGCGAGCACGACGTCGAAGCGATCGAAGATCCGGCCGACCCGCCGGTGCAGTCGCGGTTCGGCCGCCCGCGCCGCACGCAGCGGAAATCCGTGCAGCAGTCGGCCGGTGCGCGCGTTCGCGCGGGTGCGGACATCGGCGAGGGACGGATCGGGCAAACGATGCAACCACTCCTCGATTCCGGCCATCGACCGCGGAAGGAAGGAGAGGCCGAAGAGGATTCCGTAGTCGGGATCGGCGAGGGTCACCTCGTGGCCGAGATCGCGCAGCACGGTGGCGAGCGCGGCGATGCGGGTGCGGACACGAGCGTCGAGGCGGGTGGGTGTCGCGGTGAACGGAAGCTTCAGCGACAAGGCGATCCGCAGTTTGCCCGGCTCGCGTCCCACGGCGTCGGAGACGGTGAGCGGAGCGCAGCGGTGCCGGTCGCCGGGGTGATTCCCGGCAACGACGTCGAGGAGCAGCGCCGCGTCGGCGACGGTGCGGGCGAGCGGGCCGTGTGTGGTCAGCCCGTTGAAGGACTCGGCATCCGGCCACATGGAGATTCGGCCACGCTGCGGCTTGATTCCGACGAGGTTGGACCACGAGGCCGGGATCCGAACCGACCCGGCTCCGTCGGAACCCAGTGCTGCTGGGACGAGACCGGCCGCGACGGCCACGGCGCTGCCGCCCGACGAACCACCCGGGGTATGTTCACGCGACCATGCACTGCGGGTGTGCCCGAAAGCATCGCCGCCGGTGAGTGGCCACTGTCCGAGTTCGGGAGAGTGCGTCTTACCGACGATCACCGCGCCGGCCTCCCGCAGGCGGCACACTACTTCGGCGTCGGTGTCCTTCGTGTCGAAGGTGCCGGCACATCCGAACATGGTCGTCTCGCCCACGATGTCGGTGTCGTCCTTGACAGCGATCGGGACGCCGAGCAGCGGGCGACGTTCACCGTTCGCGCGGCGCCGATCCGCCTCGCGGGCTTCCTCGAGGGCGGCGGTGCGACGCACGGTCCGGAAGGCATTCAGATGCGGTTGCGATGCGTCGATCCTGTCCAGACTCGCCTGTACGAGTTCGGTGGATGTGACCGCGCCGCGATCGAGTGCGTCGACGGTCGCGGTCAGATCGCGCAAGCCGGTCCGAGCGTCCATTGGTCCCCCGTTCGTTCGAACGAACAATAACCTGTTCTCGTTTGTGGTGTCGAGCGGCCACGGAAGTCGTCCCGTGTCGCCGGAGCATGACAGACTCGGGGAGTGAGGCTTTATCGGGACAACGCGGTGGTGCTGCGCCAGCACAAACTCGGCGAAGCCGACCGCATCGTCACCCTGCTGACGCGCCGGCACGGCCTCGTGCGGGCCGTCGCGAAGGGCGTGCGCCGGACACGATCGAAGTTCGGTGCCCGGCTCGAACCGTTCGCCCACATCGACGTCCAACTCCACCCGGGCCGCAATCTCGACGTCGTCACCCAGGTACAGACCCTCGATGCCTTCGCGGTAGGCATCGTCGACGACTACTCCCGCTACACCACCGCATGCGCGATCCTCGAAACCGCCGAGCGCCTCGCCGGTGAGGAGCGTGCGCCCGTCCCCCGCCTGCACGCACTGACCGTCGGTGCCCTCCGTGCGGTGTGTGATCGCACCAGGCCCCCCGAACTGGTGCTCGACGCCTACCTGCTCCGGGCCATGACCTACGCAGGATGGGCACCGGCGATCACGCACTGCGCGCGCTGCGACCGAAGCGGCCCGCACACCGCCTTCCACGTCGCCGCGGGCGGTGCGGTGTGTGTGCACTGTCGGCCACCGGGCGCGGCCACGCCGGCCCCAGGGGTGTTCGAACTTCTCGACGCGCTCAACCACGGACGATGGGCCGAGACCGAATCGGTCGACGCGGCGGTGCGGAGACAGGCCAGCGGTCTCGTCGCAGCGCATCTGCAGTGGCATCTCGAGCGTCAGCTGCGTTCGTTGCCCCTCGTCGAGCGCGGAAGCGGTCGGGCCGCTGGTGACCTCCCGGCACACCACGCCGGCGACCTCTCTGCGCACCGCGGTAGCGACCTTTCGACGCACCGCGTCGGTGACCTTTCGACGCACCGCGTCGGTGACCCCGCTGGAGCCGTCGGGCAGGATGGGGAACGTGATTCGACGACGCACCACGTCCCCACCGCCTGATCGCGCGATCCGCCCGCCCGACCCGCACCCGTCCGGTGCGCGACCGCCCGTGCTGCAGCCGGAGCTGATCCCCCAGCACGTGGCACTCGTCATGGACGGTAACGGTCGCTGGGCGCAGGAGCGGGGTCTGCCGCGCACTGCAGGGCACGAGCGCGGCGAGGCCGTACTGATGGACACGGTGTGCGGATGCATCGAGATGGGTGTCAAGTGGCTCTCGGCCTACGCCTTCTCCACCGAGAACTGGAAGCGCAGCCCCGACGAGGTTCGATTCCTCATGGGCTTCAACCGCGACGTGATCCGCCGACGCCGTGACGAGATGCACGAGATGGGTGTGCGCGTCCGGTGGGCCGGCCGCCGGCCGCGTTTGTGGCGCAGTGTGATCAAGGAACTCGAGATCGCCGAGGAGCTGACGAAGGACAACGACGTCATGACTCTGACGATGTGCGTCAACTACGGTGGCCGAGCCGAGATCGCAGACGCTGCAAGGGAAATCGCGCGTCGAGTTGCGGCAGGCGAGCTCGATCCCGAGCGTGTCACCGAGGCTACCGTCGCCCGGTACCTCGACGAGCCCGACATGCCCGACGTCGATCTGTTCCTCCGGCCCTCGGGTGAGCAGCGGACCTCGAACTTCCTGCTCTGGCAGTCCGCCTACGCGGAACTGGTGTTCCAGGACACGATGTTCCCCGACTTCGACCGGCGCGACCTGTGGGCCGCGTGTGTCGAGTACGCCTCCCGCGACCGACGATTCGGAGGAGTGAAGTGACCACGCTCCGCGAGCGGATCGCGGCCGCCCTCACTCCCTTCGTCGACGTTCGCACGCCATCGGCTTCCGGCAACGGCGACGGATCGTTCGGATTCGACTACGGCGCCGTTCCCTTCGCGTTGCAGGTCGTCACCCTCACCGAAGGACTCGATGTGGTTTCGGTAACCGGAGTGCTCGCGTGGGATCTTCCGCTCGACACCATTGCCCGCGCCCGCGTCGCGACCGCCGCCGACGCCCTGCAGTTCGGATCGGTCCACCTCATCGAACGCGACGACGATGCCGACGTCGTGTTGCGCTACTCGTTCCCGGCGACCGGTCTCGAGGACGCGGCGCTGACCACCATGTTGCTGCTCGTACTCGACGGTGCCGCCGAAGCGCGAGCTTCTGTCGCCGGCACCCCCGACCCCAAGGAGAACTCGTGACCACGCCCGACGTCGAGACCGCTACTGCCGAGGAGGCTGTCGCCGTGGACGGGTCGTTCGCCGTTGCGATACCGACCGAGGACGACGATGCCCTGCGCGCGGCCGTCGTGGAGACACTGTCGCAGATTCTCGAAGAAGCCCCCGAGGCCGACGAGGACGGTGAGATCCCGATCTGGATCGACAACGTGCTCACCTACGCCGTGGTGGACGCCGAAGGCGGTTTCGTGCTGCTCACCACCTATCTGGTGGAAGATGTCACGGGCCGGACCCGGGCAGCGGAAGTTCTCGGCGATCTGCAGATCGAATTCCCCGAGGTGAAGTTCGTCCTCGACAAGGACAAGGTGACCGCCGAACTGCGGGTCGCGGCCTCACCGCTCGTCCCGATCCACCTCGTGCGGGCCGTGGCAGCACTCGTCCCGGTCGTCGAACAGGCACGCGTGCTGGCGCAGCGCCTCGGCGGCGAAGCGTCCGTCTTCGACGGTGAAGAAGACGACGAAGAGAATCTGCTGGTCGACGGCTGCGGGTGCGGCGACTGCGACTGCGGCTGAGCGCCGCGGGATCAGTTGTTCGCGAGCGCACACTCGCGGCAGTCACCGAAGATCTCGACCGTGTGACTGACATCGACGAAGCCGTTCGACTCGGCCACCTCGTGCGACCAGCGTTCGACCTCCGGGCCGTCCACCTCGACCGTGAAGCCGCAGTGACGGCAGACGAGATGGTGATGGTGCCCGGAGGAGCAACGCCGGAACAGTGACTCTCCGCTGTCCGTGCGCAGCACATCGACGCTTCCGGCCTCCGCAAGCGACTGCAGTGTGCGGTAGACCGTCGTCAGGCCGATTCCCTCGCCGCGTTTGCGCAGCTCGTCGTGCAGGTCCTGGGCGGACCGGAATTCCACGGTGTTGTCGAGCAGGTCGACGATGGCGCTGCGTTGACGGGTCGAGCGGACCCCCACGAGAGGTTTGCGGGCGGAGGTCACTGAGATCGTCCTTCCTGGGCGTGAGCAACGGCGTCGACGACGATGCGGGCGAGATGGTCGTCGGCGAGGTGGTAGAGCACTTCGCGGCCCGAGCGTTCGCCGCGCACGACACCGGCGGTCTTGAGCACGCGAAGATGCTGGCTGATGAGCGGTTGGGTGACGCCGAGAGCGCCGACGAGCTCGTGCACGCAGCGGGCGGATTCACGCAGTTCGAGCACGATCGAGATGCGAACGGGCGCCGACAGGGCGCGCAGCAGTTCACCCGCCGCGGTCAGGTTGCCGGGGGACACGTCGAGCGGGGACGTCAGGGCGTCGGTCCCGAGCGGTCTGCGGGCACGCTCGCCCGTGCTGCACTCACGTGGATCGGCGTCGATGCTCACGGGGCTCCTCGGAGGCGGGGTGGCCGCCGGGCGGCGGGCCTTATTGCAAATCGATTCCATTTTGATATGCATGGTTGTGCATGTCAACCGGCGCGAATTCGAGCTCCGAACGCGGAGCGATAGGCTTACAGATCGACGCATGCTGCGAAAACCCCGCATCGAAGATGGAGAATCCGAGTGGCACCCAAATCCAAGATCGATACCGTCGCCAACCTCGCCAAGCGCCGGGGCCTGGTCTATCCCTGCGGTGAGATCTACGGCGGCACCAGGTCGGCCTGGGATTACGGGCCGCTCGGTGTGGAGCTCAAGGACAACATCAAGAAGCAGTGGTGGCGCAACATGGTCACCAGCCGGGACGATGTCGTCGGCCTCGACTCGTCGGTGATCCTGCCGCGCCAGGTCTGGGTCGCATCAGGCCATGTCGGGGTCTTCAACGACCCGCTCGTGGAGTGCCTGAACTGTCACAAGCGCCACCGGCAGGACCACCTGCAGGAGGCCTACGCCGAGAAGAACAAGCTCGACGACCCCGATGCCGTGCCGATGACCGAGATCGTCTGCCCGGACTGCGGCACCAAAGGTCAGTGGACCGAGCCCCGCGACTTCAACATGATGCTCAAGACCTATCTCGGTCCCATCGAGAGCGAAGAGGGTCTGCACTACCTGCGCCCGGAGACCGCGCAGGGCATCTTCGTGAACTTCGCCAACGTGCTCACCACCTCGCGCAAGAAGCCGCCCTTCGGCATCGGCCAGATCGGCAAGAGCTTCCGCAACGAGATCACGCCCGGCAACTTCATCTTCCGCACCCGCGAGTTCGAGCAGATGGAGATGGAGTTCTTCGTCAAGCCCGGCGAGGACGAGCAGTGGCACCAGTACTGGATCGACTACCGCATGAACTGGTACACCGATCTGGGCATCAACAAGGACAACCTGCGCCTGTACGAGCACCCGCAGGAGAAGTTGTCGCATTACTCGAAGCGCACCGTCGACATCGAGTACCGCTTCCACTTCCAGGGCAGTGAGTGGGGTGAGCTCGAGGGCGTCGCGAACCGCACCGACTTCGACCTGTCGACGCACTCGAAGCACTCCGGCACCGACCTGAGCTTCTTCGATCAGGCCACCAACGAGCGGTACACGCCCTACGTCATCGAGCCGGCGGCCGGCCTGACCCGCTCGCTCATGGCCTTCCTCGTCGATGCCTACACCGAGGACGAGGCGCCGAACGCCAAGGGCGGTGTCGACAAGCGCACCGTGCTGCGCCTCGATCGTCGCCTCGCGCCCGTCAAGGCCGCTGTGCTGCCGCTCAGCCGCAACGCCGACCTCAGCCCCAAGGCCAAGGACCTCGCAGCCAAGCTGCGTCAGAACTGGAACATCGAGTTCGATGACGCCGGGGCGATCGGTCGCCGTTACCGCCGGCAGGACGAGATCGGCACGCCCTTCTGCATCACGGTGGACTTCGACACCCTCGACGATCAGGCAGTCACGATCCGCGAACGCGACACGATGGCGCAGGAGCGTGTGAGCCTCGACCAGGTCGAGGGCTACCTCGCGCAGCGCCTGCTCGGCTGCTGACGGTTTCGCCCGACACGGTGCCCTCCGGTCCGACTGGGCCGGAGGGCACCGTCGTCTGCACACTCAGCCGGCCGAACGACGATCGATGTACTCGAAGTAGCCGCGCCCGGTGATCCCGGTTCCGCGCCAGGTCGCCGAATAGGCGAAGCCCGTGACGAATCCGGTGCCCAGACCGAAGGTGAACGGGGTGTCCATCGTCGCTTCGAGATCCAGCCAGGGACGGCCGCCGGAATCCTTCACCAGGAAGCGGGTTCGGCGCGGCACGGGCATCGGGATGCCGTAGGGAGTCGGCTCGGGTTCGTCACGCAGTTCGAGCACGTCGAACTTCACGTCCCGGAATCGGGTTCCGTAGCCGGTGCGGGTGCGCAGGATCGCCGTCGTCATCAACGGCCTGCCGCCGATCGTGTAGTGGCTGAGCAGTATCTGCGTGTCGGCGTCGAGATCGGCGATCTGGTAGACGAAAAGGTCGAGGGGTACCTTCGCTGCCGGAGACAGGGGAGTGGACCGCACCAGATACGGACTCGGCATCGCGCCGTACTCGAACGAGCACAGACCCTCGGCCGCGATGGTGTGCCCGTCACATGTGAAGGTGCCTTCGTACTCGGTGAGCAGCCCGAAGTGCTTGTAGACGGGACTCCGGAAGAACCACGACACCGTGGGGGTGTTGGTCAGCGTCAAGGCGACGTCGACTCCGCCGAGCCGACCCACGAGTTCGTAGCGCGGGAAGCGTCCGGTCAACCTCACGTCGTCGCCGAACTGCACGAGCGAGCCGTCCGGCGAGGACACGAAAGTGTCTCCCACCGCGTAGTTCCCGAAGTGCGCGGGATGAGAGGCTGCCGTTCCGGCCACCACCGAGGCATTGCGTCGCGGCGGCGCGACGAGCGCGTCGTCGTTGTCGAAGGCCAGCGAACCCGTTGCGCCGACGAGCGACATCATCGAGAAGAACCGGTGCGGTTCGGGAAGGTCCGGAATCATGACGCCGTAGTGGACCCACCCGAACCGCCGTGAATCGACGCGGGGGCGCAGAATGTCGGGCTCCGAGAAGGGCTTTCCGTCCGACCCGTCGGCAGAATCGAACAGGCGGATCGCCGAGCCGAGACCGGCGCCGAGTGCGCGTGCTGCGATCGCACGCATGGCCTAGAAGCGCCCGCCGCTCGACCCGCCGAAACCACCTCCCCCGAATCCGCCACCGCCGAATCCGCCGCCGCCGAAACCGCCCCCGTGCCCGCTGTTGAGCACGCTGTTGATGAGGATGCCACCGAGCACCGCCCCGGCGATGTTCCCGCCCGAAGAACCACCGCGCGGCGGGCGCTGCTGGTAGTCCCAGCGCTGCACATCGTTCTGGGCGCTGCGCAGAGCCTGAACGGCAAGCGATGCAGCGGACCGGGCGTACTGGACCGCAGCTGCCGGATCGGAGTCCGCGGCCTGCTGTGCGGCCTGCAGGTGCCGCTGGGCCTCCGACAGTCGCGTGCGTGCCTGTGCGCCGACGACACCCCGGCGCGTTCCGATGAAGTCGGCCGCAGCCGTGACCTGGGCTTGCGCCGCGGTCAGATCCTGCTCGAGACGACGACGCATCTCCGCGGCCTGTTGCTGAGCCTGCCGGGTTCGCGCCCGCAGTTCGTCGAGCCGCGCGTCGGCCTCCACCACCCGCGTGAAGCTGCCCAGCGGGTCGGTGTGTTGCTCCGCGCGCGCATGCTCGAGGGCCTCCTGCACGGCCTTCAGCGCGTCGGCGAGTTCGGGACCGCCCGCCTCAACGAGTTGCTTCGCGTCCGTCACGCCCTGCTCGGCGTCCTCCATCGCGGCCGGAAGTGTCGCAATCGCGCGCCGAATGTCCTCGGCGGCGTGATCGAGCGCGTCGAGCAGCGTCGAGGCATGACCGAGAGCCCGCTCGGCCTCGCGGATCGCCCGCACTGCGTCGCCCTGCTCGCCGACCGGTCGTGCCACCGCTGCGCGGCCCTGATCGACCGCGTTCTCCGCGAACGCGATCTCTTCTCGCGCGAGCGAAACGTTGTCCGCCACGGGTGTCAGGGCGCCGGCAGGGAACTCTGCATGCAACTGCCCGAGAATGCTTTCTGCGTCGGGGATGCGCGCCTGCAACGCGATCGCGCGCTGCGTGAGGCCGTCCAGGCGGGCCGGTGCGTCGAGAAGGAGGTTGCGCATCTCGTCGAACGCCTCGACCTGCGCTTCGAGTTCGCGGTCGGCCTGACCGCACGAGGAGATCAACTGCACGAGCATGTCGCGCTGCTGCTCCGGTGTCTCGGGGATGTCGTCGTCGAGACGCTGGCGGATTTCGAACGCGTTCGCCAGCGCGCCCTGAGCCTGCCGGTAGGCGCGGTCGAAGGGAGCCACCGCCGCGTCCCCGAATTCGTCTCGGGCAAGTTCGAGGGCTTCGGAGCTGGAGCGGACCGCATTGTCGGTCGCGACCAGCAGGGTCTGGGCGTACTGGTCGAGACCTTCGATCGGGAGGGCGCGCAAGGCTGTGGTGTCGGCCGGATCGATCTGCGCGGCCTGCGCGGCGCCGGCCTCGGCGCGCTTCTTCTTCGACCGCCGGGTGTAGGCGTACACGCCGGCGCCGCCGGCCGCGACCACGCCCCCACCGACGACCAGGGTCGTCACCGGTGCGCTGGACGGCGCGAGGGCGTTGTTCAGACCGTCCGCCGCACCCACCGCGGCACCCGCCCAGTCACTGTTCCGCAAGGCAGGTTCGATGTCGGACGAACTGATCCGGTCGCGTTCGCTCTGGGAGATCTCGGATCCCGTCGGAGTCCACAGCGCGTACTCGCGGTCCGCCGTCGCGACCGCCAGCAGGGCCGTGTTCCGACCGAAGTTGCTCGCCTGTGCGGTGGCCTGCGCCCAACTGTCGTAATCGCGCCCGTCGAAGCTCGACACGTAGGTCACCCACAATTGCAGCCCACGCTCGTCGTACAGCGTGTTCGTGGCCTCCTGGATACGCGCGATGTCGGCCTGGTCCAGCACTCCTGCCGAGTCGGTGATCGGCTGGGGTAGCCGCGACGGGGGTTCGGCGGAAGCCATCGCCGGCAGGAGCAGCCACGCGGCCACTGCCAGCAGAGCAGGGACGAACGCGAGCGCGGAACGTGCGGGTCGCGGGAACGGTGCGGCCGATAGGTGTGGCATGAACTCGAATCTAGTGGCTGTGAGGCGTGAGCGGGGTCGGCGCGTCGTCCGGCCGATGCGTTGGTGTTCGCTGGCAGAATCGGGGGGTGAGCACCGCATCCCGCCGCAACGGCACCGACGCGACGTACACCGGGGACGATCCCGGGACGGGCGCGCGTATCGCTCGTTGGTTCAGACGACTGCTCGTCGGTGTCCTGCTCGCCACGCTCCTCGTCGTCGCAGGTACGGCGCTGCGGGTGTGGCAGGTCGCGCGGGTCGACGACCGCACCCATGCCGACGCCATCGTCGTGCTCGGTGCGGCCCAGTATTCGGGTACGCCGTCGTCGGTGTTCGAGGCCCGGCTCGAACAAGCGCTCAAGCTCTACGAGGCCGGAGTGTCCCCGCGGATCGTCACGGTCGGAGGCAAGCAGGAAGGCGACCTGTTCACCGAGGCTGCCGCGGGCAAGAACTACCTCGTCTCTCGCGGTGTGCCCGCCGATTCGATCGTCGCGGTCGAAGAGGGCTCCGACACGCTGCGCAGCGTGGAGGCAGTCAGCCGGGAGATGTCGGATCTGGGACTGTCGTCGGTCGTGCTGGTGAGCGACCCATGGCATTCGCTGCGCACCCGCACCATGGCGCGCGATGCGGGGCTGGACGCGTGGACAGCACCCACCCGGCAGGGCCCGGCGGTTTTCACCCGCGAGTCGCAGTTCCGCGGGATCGCCCGCGAGACCGGTGCCCTGATCTGGTACCAGATCACCCACTTCTCCGCAGATTTCCCGTACACGGCGGAGCAGTGAGGCGGAACGTAGGGTTCTTGGGTGAGGGGAGGCAGTGACGTGCAGGGCTACAGCGAACACGATCTCGAGCGGCGCGTCGTCGAGTCACGGAAGACCTCTGCCCTCGCGGGGTCGGAGGGCGCGGCGTCGGAACGTACCGCCTTCGCACGCGACCGCGCCCGTGTGCAGCACTGTGCCGCTCTGCGCCGTCTGGCCGACAAGACCCAGGTGGTCGGACCCCGCGACGGCGACACCCCACGGACTCGCCTGACGCACTCGATGGAGGTCGCGCAGATCGGCCGCAGCATCGCCGAAGGGCTCGGAGCCGACCCCGACCTCGTCGACCTCGCCGGCCTCGCGCACGACATCGGGCACCCGCCCTACGGCCACAACGGCGAGCGCGCGCTCGACGCGGTCGCAGAGTCCTGCGGAGGGTTCGAAGGTAACGCGCAGAACCTGCGGATCCTCACGTGCCTCGAACCGAAGGTCCTCTATCCCGACGGCACGAGCGCGGGACTGAACCTCACGCGGGCGTCGTTGGACGCGACGCTGAAGTACCCGTGGACCCGCCCGCGGCCGGGAGCGAAGTTCGGTGCGTACGACGACGATGCCGAGGTGCTCGCCTGGGTGCGAGAGGGGGCACCCGACCGCCGGCAGTGCCTCGAGGCGCAGATCATGGACTGGTCCGACGATGTCGCCTATTCGGTGCACGACCTCGAGGACGGCGTCATCGACGGCCGGATCGACCTGCGTGTGCTCGGCGACGCCGACGAGGTCGCCGGGCTCATCGAGGTGGGCATGCGCGAATTCTCGGGTCTGGATCCGGCCGAGCTGACCGAGGCGGCCAAGCGATTGTCGGCGATGCCGGTGGTCCGCGAGGTCGGTACCTTCGACGGCACACTCGCCTGCTCCGTCGCATTGAAGCGACTGACGAGCGAGCTGGTCGGCCGATACGCGACCGCGGCGATCCTCGGAACACGGGAAGCGACCGAGAGCCGGCCTGTGAGCAGGTACGACGCCGATCTCGTGGTTCCGCCGGTCGTGGCCTCGGAGGTCGCCCTGCTCAAGACGATGGCGCTGCAGTTCGTCATGTCCGATCGTGCACACCGGACCCGGCAGGAATCGCAACGCGAACGCATCCACCGCGTCGCCGAATGGCTGCTGCGTACCGCGCCGGTCGGGCTCGACCCGTTCTTCGTCGCCGCCTGGAAGACGGCGCCCGACGATGCCGCGAAGGTTCGGGTGGTGGTCGATCAGATCGCGTCGTGCACCGAATCACGACTCGAACGGATCGATCGCGACAGCCTCGCCGCCCAAGCGAGCTGGGGCTGACGCGCCGAGACGCTGTGGGCGGACCGTCGTGCCGGACCGTCGGCGCGGCGGCTTAGACTCGTCACCGTGGCCGGCCGTATTTCAGACAGAGACATCGCGGCCATTCGCGACCGCGTGCGCATCGAGGACATCGTCGGCGAGTACGTCGCGCTCAAACGCGGTGGCGCCGACTCGCTCAAGGGACTGTGCCCCTTCCACGACGAGAAGTCCCCGTCGTTCCACGTGCGGCCCAATCACGGGCACTTCCACTGCTTCGGCTGCGGTGAGGGCGGCGACGTCTACTCCTTCCTGCAGAAGATCGAGCACGTCAGCTTCGTCGAAGCCGTCGAGCAGCTCGCCGAGCGCGTCGGGTACACGCTGAACTACGAGGGTGGTGGCCCGTCCGTCCAGCGCGACCGTGGCACCCGCGCCCGGTTGGTCGCGGCGAACGCGGCGGCTCAGCAGTTCTACGCCGAGCAATTGCGCACCCCGGAAGCGCAGGCCGCCCGCGACTATCTCACCGAACGCAACTTCGATCAGGCGGCTGCGGAGATGTTCGGCTGCGGTTACGCGCCGGCGGGATGGGACGCGCTGACCAAGCATCTCCTGGGCCGCGGGTTCGAGTTCTCCGAACTCGAGGCCGCCGGACTGTCGCGCCAGGGACGGCGCGGGCCGATCGACCGGTTCCACCGTCGTCTTCTGTGGCCCATCCGCAACCTCGCGGGCGACGTCATCGGTTTCGGTGCCCGGCGCCTGTACGACGACGACCAGATCACCGCGAAGTACATGAACACACCGGAAACGGTGCTGTACAAGAAGTCTCAGGTCTTGTTCGGACTCGACCTCGCCAAGCGTGAGATCGCAAAGTCGCATCAGGCGGTGATCGTCGAGGGATACACCGACGTCATGGCCATGCATCTGGCTGGCGTGAGAACCGCAGTCGCAGCGTGCGGGACCGCTTTCGGCGACGAGCACCTCGCGCTGCTGCGTCGCCTGCTCATGGACGACAGTTTCTTCCGTGGCGAGGTCATCTACACCTTCGACGGCGACGACGCCGGTCGTGCGGCGGCGATGAAGGCGTTCGAGGGGGATCAGAAGACCGCGGCGAAAACGTATGTGGCCATCGCGCCCAAGGGGATGGATCCGTGCGAGCTGCGACAGGAGTCGGGCGACGGAGCGGTGCGCGACCTCGTGGCGCGTCGTACCCCGATGTTCGAGTTCGTCGTGAAATCGATTCTCTCCGAACACGACCTCGACACAGTCGAAGGCCGCGTCGAGGCCCTGCGGCGATGCGTTCCGGTGGTGGCCCGGATCAAGGACCGGACCATCCGCGACAACTACGCGGTGCAACTCGCGCACTGGACGGGATGGGACGACATCCCCACAGTGCGCCGGCGTGTGCAGGAGGAGGCACGTCGCGGAGTTCGTGCGCCGGAAGCGAAGACGCGCACTGCGACGGCGAAGCCCGTGTCGGCGCTGCGGCGGCCGCGCCCGAACGATCCGGCACTGTGGCCGCAGCGCGACGCGCTCAAGGCTGCACTGCAGTATCCGGGCATCGCAGGGACCGTGTTCGACTCCCTGCCGCCGGAGACCTTCACCGATCCTGCCTACGCGGCGGTGCGTCAAGCCGTCGCCCTCGCAGGGGGGACGGCTGCCGGTCTCGGGGGAGCCGAGTGGGTCGACGCCGTGGGACGAGCGGCGACGGATCCCGTCGCGCGTTCGCTCGTGATGGAACTCGCCGTCGAGCCGGTCCCCGCCGAAGAGGATCGGCTTCCGCGCTACATCGGCGGGGTTCTGGCGCGGTTGCAGGAAGTGTGGGTCGGTGAGCAGGTGGCCGAACTGAAGTCCAAACTGCAGCGGATCTCCCCGGCAACCGAGTCGGAGGAATTCCACGCCCTGCTCGGGGACCTCATGGCGCTCGAACAGTACCGGCGGAGCCTGCTCGACCAGGCCATCGGTGACGGCCTGGTCGGCTGATAGCTACTTCTTCAGCTGATCCCGCGGGATCATGATCGTGGTCGTCTCGTCGATGGGCTTCATCGGTTCGAGCTTGGGCTGAGGGCTGAGCGAGTCGGCGAGCTTCTGCCGGCCCACCTCGATCGCCTTCTTCGTGACGGGGCTCGCAGCCACCGCCCTGGCCGTCTTGCTGATCTGTTCGTACCTGGCGCGCCCTGCTCGGGTACCGAGCACGTATCCCGCAGCGACCCCGACCAACAAACCCATCAATGTGTTGTCCTTCCACCCGTGACTGCGTCGCCACCATCCTGCCCGATGACCCCGCGGCATGCCCACAAGCAGGCGATTTGGCGCTGCGGCGGGTAGGACGCTATGGTTTTTCACGCACCGAGGGAAACCGCGGAGCACCGCAGGACAATCCCCTGTAGCTCAATTGGCAGAGCATTCGACTGTTAATCGAACGGTTGCTGGTTCGAGTCCAGCCGGGGGAGCGTCGAAGAATCCTCCCACCCGTCACGGGTGGGAGGATTCTTTGCATGCGGGGCACGGATGCGGTGGGGTTTCCATTCATGTGACTTCGGCTACTTCGCACCCGGGGCAGTATTGCTCGCTGCATCCGGGTAGCATTCGATCGCGCCGCGCTACGAGTGCGGTGCTGTGCGGCGAACTGGTCGTCGCGACGGGGCGGTAGCTCAGTCGGTTAGAGCCGCGGACTCATAATCCGCTGGTCGCGGGTTCGAGCCCCGCCCGCCCCACCTCGGAACGCGACTCGGTCCGCTTCTCACGGGCCGACCCGTTCCCCTTTCGGTCGCTTCCGGCCACGGCGCGTCCTTTCCGGTCGGCGCGGTAGCGTTCGGCCTCATGAGCACCCTTCGAGAAGTCGGCGACCGCGAAGCGTGGCGCTGCTGGCTGTGCGACGAGCCGGTGGACCCCGACATGTCGGTCAACGACCCGCGCGGTCCCAGCATCGACAGCATCAACACCGCCAGGAAGGGTGGCAAGGGTAAAGGGAGCGGCGTCGAACGTCTCGCGCATCGGGCCTGCAACACCAGGAAGGGTGCCGTCAAGCCTGTTGTGCCGTGGCCCGACCGGCTGTTCGTCGTCGATCCTGCGCCTATCGTGGGCGTGGTCGAACAACTCGCACGTAAAGGCGGTCGCGTCGCCGTCGCCCGGTGTCCGGAAGAAACGGACGCGGAAGACGCCGCCGAATGGCTTCTCGACCGGTTGTCGCGCCTGGAGCCGGAAGTGCGGTTCGACACTCGGATCGAATCGGCCGGAGGCGGGTACCTGCTGGTGTTGACGGCCTAGCCGGGACAACCAGGTTCGCTCCGGGGAGGCGGTGGCCGGCGATCGGAGCCGGTCACACGACACAGTCCTGAAAGGGACCGAGAAATCGTTCGTGCCGAACGAGATTCGCAATCGCGCTTCGGTGGATCGTGGCGGTGCTCCCTGCGTCAGCAGTCCGGTAGTCGGAGGAGTTGGCGACGAACGGGGTCGGTCCCGGAAATAATCGACGATGTCGTCGCTGTTGTGAGGATTCGTCGGTTACCTCGACTGGGGTGACCCACGGCGACGGCGACTCGGATCGGGCGGCGGAACGAGGGGCACATGACGGTCGACGAGAATCCGACGGTGCTCCGCCGGATGTCCGGACTGCTCGCAGGAGTGCGCGACGGCACGGACGACGACGCGCTCGCGGCGGGCTTCGTACTCGCTGCCACCATCGTCGCGCTGATCTGGGCCAACCTGGGCGACTCGTACGAAGCGTTCTGGCATACGCCGTTGAGCATCAGCATCGGCGATTACGGGATCCACCTGGACCTGAAGCATTGGGTCAACGACGCGTTGATGACGCTGTTCTTCTTCGTCGTCGGCCTCGAGGTGAAGCGCGAACTCACCATCGGTGAGCTCACCGATCGGGCGCGCGCGGCGGTTCCGCTGGTGGCGGCGATCGCGGGTCTGGCATTGCCTGCAGCGCTGTTCCTACTGCTCAATCCCAGTGGGGAGGCCGCGGGAGCGTGGGGAGTGGTCGTTTCCACCGACACTGCCTTCGTCCTCGGTGCGCTCGCGCTGGTCGGCCCCAAGTGCCCGGCACGGTTGCGCGTATTCATCCTCACGCTCGCCGTGGCCGACGACATCGGGGCACTCGCCATCATCGCGTTCGTCTACACCGACGAGCTGCGGCCGGTCTTCTTGATACCCGCGGCGATCGGACTACTTCTGATCCTGCAGTTCCGCCGCCTCGAGGTATGGCGGGGCGTGGTCTACTTCGTCGTCGCGGCAGGAACCTGGGTGGCCTTCTACGAATCCGGTGTGCACCCGACCCTCGCCGGTGTGCTCATCGCGTTGATCCTTCCCGTCTATCCGCCGCGGCGCAGCGAGGTGGAACGCGCGGGCGAACTCTCCCGAGCATTCCGTCAGTCGCCCAACTCCGACTATGCGCGGGCAGCGCAGCTCGGCGTGCTCCGCGCGGTCTCCGTCAATGAGCGGTTGTTGCGGTTCTACCGGCCGTACACCGCGTTTCTCGTGGTGCCGATATTCGCCCTCGCCAATGCCGGGGTGGTGATCTCCGTCGAGACTCTCGGGAGCGCGATCCGGTCGCCGATCACGTGGGGTGTCGTCCTCGGGTTGGTGGTGGGCAAATTGGTCGGCATCACCGGGGCCACAGCTGCCTTCTCGCGGCTGCGTCCCGGCAGTTTGCCGCCGGGGCTCACGCTCTCCCGGATCAGCGGTGGTGCCGCGCTCGCCGGAATCGGATTCACGATCTCCTTGTTCATCGTGGAGCTGGCGCTCGAACAGCCCGAAGCCGACGATGCCCGGATCGGCGTGCTTCTCGCCGCCGTTCTGGCCACGGTTCTGGGCTGGGCATTGTTCCGGCTGTCTGATCTGCGTCATCCGCCTCAGGGGCCGGCGGGGCTCGTGTTGCTGCGGCCGGTCGACCCGGAGCGCGATCATGTGCGTGGACCGCACGATGCCCCGCTCACGCTCGTCGAGTACGGAGACTTCGAGTGCCCGTTCTGCAGCCGGGCGACCGGCAGTATCCGGGACGTGCACAGGCACTTCGGCGAGAACCTGCGCTACGTCTTCCGGCATCTGCCGCTCGATGAGGTCCACCCCCACGCGCGTTTCGCTGCCGAAGCTGCCGAAGCGGCCGCTGCCCAGGGACGATTCTGGGACATGCACGACCATCTCTTCGCGCACAGCGACGCTCTGTCCCGAGACGAGATCTACGAACACGCCGCGCAGTTGGAGCTCGACATGGAGCGGTTCGACGAGGACATACGACTGGGGCGGTACCGGCATCGCGTCGAGGACGACGACCTCGACGCAGAGACCAGCGACCTGCACGGGACACCCACCTTCTATCTCGGCGCCACCGGCTCGGAGCTAGCCCTGCACACCGGCCCGTTCGACGCGGCGACCCTGATCCGGAAGCTCGAAGAGGTGCACGACCGGTAGGGCTCAGTGGATGGGCCAGCTGCGCATGGCGGCGTCGGCCATCTCCTGGAGTTCGTCACGAGTGGCGCCGCTCGCCGCCTGAACGGAGATGCCGAAGACCAAGGTGGTGACGTATCGGGCCAACAGCCCCGGATCGGTACCGGCAGGTAGATCACCTGTGTCGACGGCTTGCCGGAACCGCTCGTGGACACGGGAGCACCCGTTGTTTCGCCAGTCGGCGAGGAGGTCGCGAACCTCACGACCGGAATCGCCGACGCTCAATGCGCTCTGGACACCCAGGCATCCAGCGGGATTCGTCGGGCACGTGGTGGCCCGGATGGCGCCGTCGAGTATCGCGGCGGCGACCTCGCGTGCGGTGGGCTCGTCGAGCGCTCGGTTCAGATAGGCGCCCGGACCTGCGGTGTAGCGCTCCAATACCTTCCGGAACAGTTCCTCTTTGTTGCCGAAGGCGGAATACATGCTCGTCGTCGAGATGCCCATCGCCTCGGTCAGGCAGGAGAGGCTGGCGCCCTCGTAACCGTGTTCCCAGAAGACCCGCATTGCCCGGTCGAGTGCTTCGTCGGCATCGAATCCGCGTGGTCGGCCGACCTTCCCGCTCTGTTTGGTTGCCACGGACCTCAGTGTACCTATTTTGTATCGATCGATGCGGAAGTGCTACGGTCCTAATTGTGCATCGATCGATGCACAATTAGGAGGAGGCATCCGCGTGGGATCACTCGAAGGAAAGACCGCACTCGTCACCGGCGGCAGCACCGGCATCGGACTGGCCAGTGCCGAACGACTGGCGGCCGAGGGCGCGCACGTCTTCATCACCGGTAGACGCAAGGTCGAACTCGACGCGGCCGTGGAACAGATCGGGCCGCAGGCCACCGCCATCGCCGGTGACATCTCGAACCTGGCCGACCTGGACCGGATCTACGAGACGATCGCGAACACCGGGCGAGGGCTGGACGTGTTGTTCGCGAACGCGGCCGTTGCGGCGTTCGTCAGACTCGAAGACATCACCGAGGAGCACTTCGACACCCTCTTCGGCATCAATGTCCGAGGGTTGCTGTTCACGGTGCAGAAAGCGCTGCCGGTCCTCAACGACGGTGCATCGGTGATCCTGAACGGTTCCACCAACGCCGACGTCGGCGCAGAGGCATTCGGCGTCTACGCGGCGACCAAGGCCGCCACTCGGTCGTTCGCCCGAACCTGGGCCAACGAACTCCGGGGCCGCGGCATCCGGGTCAACACCATCACGCCAGGGCCGACCGACACTCCCGGCTTGTCGGGACTCATGCCCGACGAGGAACACGCTGCGGGCTTCAGGCAGCAGTTGGCCGCACACGTTCCGCTCGGCAGGCTCGCCCACCCGGACGAGATCGCCGCTGCCGTGGCATTTCTCGCCTCCGAGCAGAGCAGCTTCGTCACCGGTTCGAGCCTGTACGTCGACGGTGGCATGAACCAGGTCTGAGCTTCCTCGGCCGGCCGGGAAGGCGAGTCCCGGCCGGCAGTGCTCTCCTCTCGCCCCGATCTGATCGAGGTATGGACCCATGAAAGTCATCGGCATCATCGGTGCGGGTGAAATCGGCAGCCAGGTGGCCCGGGCTGCGGTCTCGAGCGGTTACGAGGTGGTCATCGCCAATTCGCGTGGGCCGCACACCCTGAGTGATCTCATCGACGAACTCGGGCCGTCGGCGCGTGCCGCAACCGCCACCGACGCGGCTGCGGCCGGCGATTTCGTAGTCATTGCGGTCCCGTTGAAGCCGGTCAACGACATGCCGGTCGACGAGCTCGCCGGGAAGGTCGTGCTCGACACCAACAACTACATGCCCTGGCGCGACGGGCGCTATCCGCTCGTCGACTCGGGGGAGAAGACGGTCCACGAGCTGCGTCAGGATCATCTGCCCACCTCCAAGGTGGCCAAGGCGTTCACCCATATCCAGGCTCCCCGCATCACCACGGCGGGGCGGCCCGCAGGAACTCCCGGCCGCATCGCTCTGTCCGTCTCGAGCAACTTCCCCGAGGCGGTCGCAGTCGCAACCGAGCTCTACGATCGGTTCGGGTTCGACACCGTCGACAACAGTCCCCTCAGTGAATCCTGGCGTACCGAACCCGGCCAGCCGGCCTGGGACGCCCATGAGCGCCAGACCCGCTCCGAGCTGATCGACAATCTTGCCTCGGCGCGGCGGGAACGATCCGCCTACCGCCTGTAGGACGCCCGCGGGAAAGTCATTCCTCGGTGGGTCGGACCCCGGTTTCCGGGGCTCGACCCACCGAAGTCGCGACGAGGGGCTCGAGACCGTCGAGGACCCGCTGTAAGCCGAACTCCCACGCGTGTTCAGGGCTGTAGGCGGCGTTCATCGCTTCCCCGGCGGCCCCGCCGACACGTTGCGCGAGCGGGTGGGTGTCGCCGAGATAGTGGGCCAGGCGGTCGTTCCACCTCGTCCACGTCTCGGCCATGTCCGCGGCGTGCGGGTCGGGGCGGCGTGCTCGCGCCGCACCCCGGACGAAGTCAGCGACGAACGTGAGCGCCGCGTCGCGATCGACGTCGCTCACGGGTGTTCCGTCGAAGGCGTGCAATTCGTAGTCGTACTTCGCGATCGTTCCGGGTCCGAGCGCAGTGCGCTGGTCGTCGACGTCCAGGAGCCACCAGTGTGCTTCGTAGTGCTCGAGTTCAGCGTGGGCGACCTGCCGGATCCGTTCCTGCCACGAGGGCGACACGAACGGTGGCCGCTCTTGCCGGGAATGTACCCGGTCGACCATGAGGACGAGGAGGTCGTCGCGCGATCCGACGTGGGTATACAGGGCCATCGCCGAGATGCCCAGCTCCGTCGCGAGACGACGGATCGTCACCGACTCGATGCCGTCCGTGTCGGCGAGGGCAACGGCAGAGTCTACCGCGGAAGTCGTGGTGACCCTGGCTTTCGGTCCGCGCGAGCCACTCGGTGGGGCATCAGGGTGGTCGCGCCACAGCAGATCGATCAGGTCGCGCGCCATGTATTCCTCCCGGACTCCTTGCGTCAAGCGTAATCTATACGCTGTACAAGGTTTCTGTCTCGGGAGGTACCGTGAAGATCCATGCGACAGCTCTGTCCCTGAACGTCCCCGACCCCGCCTCCTCGGCCGAGTTCGCGATCGAGCATTTCGGTTTCAGAGAAGAGATGTCGGCGGACGGATTCGTCTCGCTCACCCACCCGGACGCAGCTTTCAACATCGCACTCCTGCGTACCGGGCTGGGAACCTTCAAACCCGCATCCATCGCCGGCTCGGCGGGGCAGGGCATGCTCATCGCCTTCGTCGTCGACGACGTCGACACCGAATTCGCGCGTATCGCGGACGCCGGCGCAACGGTGGTGACGCCGCCGGAAACCGAGCCGTGGGGTGAGAGGTACTGCCAGTTCGCCGATCCCAACGGAATCGTCTGGCAGCTCGTGCACTGGGTCTCGGACCCGGCCTGATCGCCTCCGGAAGGGGTTCAGTCCAGGCAGAACTCGTTGCCCTCGGGGTCGGCCATCACGATGTGTCCGGCCCCGAAGGGGAGATGCGGGTCATGGCGCTCGAGGCGGGTGGCCCCACACGCGACGAGGCGCTCGGCTTCGGCCTCCAAGGCGTTCATGCGTGCCGTGCCGTCGAGCCCGGGAGCGGCCCGCACATCCAGATGTACCCGATTCTTGGCCTGCTTGCCCTCGGGCACCTTCTGGAAGAACAGCCGTGGTCCGGCTTCGTCGGGATCGACGACCGCAGACGCGTCGTTGCGCCGTTCGGGCGGCACTCCCATCGCATCGAGTGCGTCGTCCCACGAGGTGAAACTGCCCGGGGGCTTCTGAATCTCGTAGCCGAGGGCCTCGGCCCAGAACTCCGCAAGGGATCCGGGATCGGCGCAATCGAACGTGATCTGAACTTCGCGGGTCATGTCAGCTCGCCTCCTGGCGGACTCCGGGTAGGGAATGTTCGTAGAGATCCCGCAAGAGGCAGACCTCGGACAGATGATGGATGAGTTCTCGGTGAATGTGAAGGACCAGTAGTGCCATGGGGTAGTCGGCGTACGGTCCTTCCGCTTCGCCGCAGGGACGAGCGAGCCCCTCTTCGCCGAGAGACTCGACGCCTGCCGTCCATGTGGCGAGTTCGGTATCGAGTTGGGCGAGGGCCTCGTCGGCGGTCGCCGCGTACTCGAACGACGCGTAATCGGTGGGGGCACGCCCGAAATGGCTCGCGTTCCGCATTGCCAGCACGCCGACGATGACGTGCCCGAGGCGCCACGCGATCGTCGTGAACGGCGGTGGATCGGGTTCGGGGAACGCGAAATCGATGGTCATCGCCCCGGCTCCCGCTTGCACGGGCGCGGCACTCGTACCGCGGGCTCGCACACTCCAGCAGCCCGGCACGGGCTCGAAGAAGTACTCGTCGTCGGTGAGGCCGTCGAGGCGGCGGCGTGCCGGATAGACGAGTTGCTCCCGCAGCAGATCGTTCAAGCTGTACTCGGTCATGGACTCACCCTCGCGCACATTGCGGACAGCTACGGTCCGTGATCCGTGCGACCATCGTGGTGTGACCGTCGAGTCGACCACCGAGCGGGTCCTGCGGGTGCTGGCGCTGCTGCAGAGCCGCCCGTCCTGGACGGGGGTCGAACTGGCCGAGGAGCTTCGCGTGACCGAGCGCTCGGTGCGCCGTGACGTGGAGCGCTTGCGCGCCCTCGGCTATCCGGTACGTGCGACGCCGGGAGTCGGTGGCGGTTATCAACTCGGAGCCGGCACGAGGCTGCCGCCGTTGCTCCTGCACGACGACGAGGCGATCGCCACGGCGGTGTCGCTGCGACTGGCGTCGGGCAGCACGATCGCGGGCGCGGCCGAGGCGGCCCTACGCGCCCTGACCAAACTCGACCAGGTGATGCCGCCACGCCTGCGTGAACAGGTGCGGGCCGTATACGGCGCCACCGAGACCGTCGTCGGAGCGGGAACCGAGATCGACGCGGACGTGCTCATCGCACTGGCCCGAGCCTGTCGCGATGCGACCCGCGTGCGGTTCCGCTACACCACGAGGCACGACGTCGACGACGAGCGCACCGTGGAACCGGTACGGATGGTCGCTGCCGGACCGAACTGGTATCTCATGGCCTGGGACGTCGACCGCGACGACTGGCGTACCTACCGGCTCGACCGGATGCGGGAGGTGACGGCCACGACGTGGCGGTTCCGGCCGCGAAAGCACCCCGATCCGGCGGCCTACGTCCAGCGGTCCGTGACCGAGTCGCCGTATCGCTACATCGCCCGCGTCCGCCTGCATGCGCATGCCGGACAGGTGCGTGACCTCGTGCCGCCGCAGGTCGGGCGGGTCGAGGACGGCCCCGACGGGTGGTGTGTGCTCGTGGTCGGCGGAGACGACCTGGACTGGCTGGCCCTGCACATCGCACGCCTGGGTTTCGAAGCCGTCATCGTGGAACCTCCCGAGCTGCGGCAGGCCGCAGCACTTCTCGCGCGCCGACTGTCCGCGATGGCGACCGTTACGGACTGAGACCGGCCGCTGAGGCGTGGGCTATTCCGGTCGGTACTCCACCACGGGGTCGCCGGCCGCGTCGGTGGTGGTGTACGCGGGTCCGAAGTACTCCTGGACACCGTCGACGACCTGATTGACCCGTGCGCCCCCGGCCCCGGAATGGTCGTCCTCGGAGAACCGGAACGGCACAAGGTTGGGGCCGGTGAAGTCGGTCGTCCGGACCGCCTCGACGATCGATTCGCGCGTGGGATTCTCGCCCGCAGCTTCGAGTGCCTGCACGAAGGTGTGCGCCATGGACATGCCGTAGACGACATTGCCGTCGAACTCGGCGCCGTTGTTGTACTGCGCGTTGATCTCCCGGAACTTGGTGGTCCACTCGTCGTCCTCACTGAAGTGCGAGGACAGGTAGTTGGTGCTGAGCAGCCCCTCGGCGAGCGGGGCCGCCTCACCGAGTGTCTTGGACAGCGTCAGATAGTCGCCGCCGACCGATGCGGTGGTCCACTGGGGACGGAATCCGAGCCGGCCGGCGGTCCCGATCGCCAACGCCGTGAAACCGGGAATCGTGGCGAGCATGACGACCTCGCACCCTGCCGCCTGAAGCGCGCCGATCTGCGGAGCCACATTGGTGTTGCTGGTCGCGTAGAACTGTTTTTCGACGACTGCGTCGGCGCCGACGATCTGCTCGACTCCCGCCAGATAGTCGCGCCCGAAATCGTCGTCCTGCCCCAGCGTGCACACCTTCTTGCCCGGGAGGTTGTCCTTGACGTACTGCGCCATGATCTTGGCCTCGACGGTGTAGTCGGCGTTGAAGCCGAAGGTGTTGGGATACTTGTCGGGCTGGTTCCACACTCGCGAGCCGGACGCGACGAACAGATCCGGAACGTTGTTGGAGTCGAGGAAGTCGAGTACACCCGAATGGGTGGGCGTTCCCAGTCCGCCGAGTATCGCGAACACGCGGTCCTGCAGCACCAGCTCCCGAACCACTTGCTGGGTATTGGACGGGTTGTACCCGTCGTCGAGGACCTTGTACTCGATGGCGCGGCCGTGCACGCCACCCTGCTCGTTGATGTAGTCGAAATATGCCTTGGTGGCGGGTGGGATTTTCGAGTATCCGGCAGCGGCCGGGCCCGTGAGCGGCATATGTGTACCGATCAGCACGGAGGTGTCGGTGACACCGGTGGTGTCGCCGTCCCCGGATGCCCCGGTCGAAGCGCTGGTGCCGCTGCCGCACGCGGCAAGCGTCAAGGCAGTCGTCGCGGCTACCGCGACGAGGGAGAGTTGGTGCCGCCGAACCGTTTTCATATACTGGCCTCTGCTTTCGGTGGGGTGGAGACGGAAGCGGAATTGCGGGGACGTCCATGCCGGGTCCTGCGGGTACCCGGCCGGAGGCGGCGGATCGCTGCACCGAACAGGCCCTGGAGGCCGGCCGGGGCGAGCAGCACGATGAGGATGACGGCGACGCCGAAGACGGCGAGCGCAAGGTTTCCGTCCAGCCGTTCGGCGAGGGACGGAGACAGCGCGAGCGAGTCGGTGAGCGCGGACACGAGGGCGGGGAGCACGACGAGAAGTACCGCGCCCCACACCGCGCCGAGAAGGGATCCGAGGCCACCGATGACCACGCCCATCAGGAGGAACAGTGAAAAGGTGACGCCGAACGCCCCCGGGGAGGCGCTCTGGGACACCATCGCGAGCACACCGCCCCCGAGACCCGCGGCACCGGCACTCACCACGAATGTGGTGATCTTGGTGCGGGCCACGTCGATACCGGTGAGGCGCGCAGCGATCTCGTCGTCGCGCACGGCCTGCATGCGGCGGCCGAAGTCGCCGGCAACGAGGTTCGACAAGGCGAGCACAGTCAGGGCCGCTGCCAGCACGGCGATCGTGGCCTGCCACTGTTCGACCGTGAAGGCTGCCGCGATGCTGCTCGGTGGACCCTCGACGTACGCCCACAGTCCCTGGTCGCCGCCGAGCACACTCGAGAACGTGGTTGTGACGGAGGGGATCACGACCACGAGCGCGAGCGTCAAGCCGGCCAGGTAGGGGCCGTGCAACCGCGCCGCGGCTGCCCCGACGACGACCCCGACCACGGAAGTGACCATCACCGAAGCCGCGAGCGGCACGAGCAGAATCGAGATCCCGGTGGCACCCGCGTCGCCCATCGCGTTCGAGGTCAGCGCGAACGAGTATGCGCCGCAGGCCATCAACGCTCCGTGTCCGAGTGAGAGTTGACCGTTGCGGCCGATGAGCACTGTCAGACCGGCGGTCGCGCACAGATAGGCGGCGATCGTGGCCAGTTGGTAGTTCCGGAAAGGCGGTAACACGAAGATGATCGCGATGACGGAGACAGTGACGGCACCGACCACCGCCGCGCGCCCGGCAAACGAATCGAAACGGTACCTGTGCATGATCAGACCTGCCTGGCAGTGACGCCGGAGAAGATGCCCTGGGGCCGCAGCAGGAGCACTGCCAGCAGCATCACCAGTACCGCGATCGGCGCTACGCTCCCACTGAGGTAACCGCTGACGAAGCTCAGCAGCACGCCCGTCGCGAGACCGCCGAGGACAGCGCCCACCGGGCTGTCGAGCCCGCCGATCACAGCTGCGGTGAAGGCGAAGATGAACACGAGATCGACCGAGTGCGGGTTCAATCCGAGCTCGGTGGGTACGACGAGAAAGGCTGCGAGCCCCCCGACCGCACCGGCCAGCGCCCAGCCGAGGGTGAGCATCGACGAGACCTTCACCCCCAGCAGCCTCGACACGTCCGGTGCGAACGCAGAGGCACGCATCTTCAAGCCGAGATCGGTCCGGGTGAACAGAAGGCCGAGTCCGACGACCACCACTCCCACCGCGGCGAAGACGAACACGTCGTACGGGGACAAGAGCGGAACGTTCCCCACTCGCAACGGGTCACGACCGAACGGCAACTGCATGGGCCGGAAGTCGTTGCCGTAGATCATGCCCAGGACGGAGTGGATCACCATGACGAGTCCGAGTGCGACGATCACCGCGGCCAGTGGACGTCCGCGGTCGAGACGCCGGATCAGCACCCGCTCGACGAGCGCTCCCAGGAGAAAGCCGCTGACGACCGCTGCGACGAGGCCGTACCAGTACGAACCGGTTGCCGACGTCACCGAATAGGCGATGTACGTGGTGGCCGCGGCCATCGCACCCTGCGCGAAGTTGATCACGCGGGTGCCGCGCCAGATCAGCACCAGGGCCAGAGCGAACGCTGCGAAAACGGCACCCCGCGCGAGTCCGTCCACAGTGAGAAACAGGAACCTGTCCATCGGTTACTCCTCAGAATCCCAGGTAGGCGGTGCGGAAGTCGCTGTCCATCACGAGTTCTGCAGCCGAAGTGGCGACGACGATGCGGCCCAGTGCCAGCACGATCGCCTGGTCGGCGATCGGGAGGGCGCTGTGGACGTTCTGCTCGACGAGCACCACTGTGAGCCCGGTACGGTCGCGCAGGTCGCGCAGGACCGTCATGATGAGGTCCACGATGCGCGGTGCGAGACCCAGCGACGGCTCGTCGAGGAGGAGCAGTGAGGGTCGCGCGACCAGTGCACGGCCGATCGCGAGCATCTGACGTTCTCCGCCGGAGAGTTGATGGCCGCTGCTGTCGCGGCGGCGGGCGAGCGGCTCGAACAGCTCGTACATCTCGGCGATCGCGCGCTTCGTTCCCGCGCGGTCCTTGCGCCACAGCCCGCCGAGCCGCAGATTCTCCTCCACGGTCAATTCGCCGATCACGCCGCGGCCTTCGGGTACGTGGGCCACGCCGTGGCGGACGAACTGTTCCGTGGGGACACCGAGCACCGGTCTGCCGGACACGCTGACCGCGCCCTGGACTGCGGGCAGCATTCCGGACAGTGCCCGCAGCAAGGTCGTTTTCCCGGCTCCGTTGGCGCCGACGACGGCCGCGATGGTGCCGGGTGGGACGTCGAAGCTCACTTCGTGCAGTACCGGAACGGGACCGTATCCGCCCGTGAGGTTTTCGACGCGCAGTAAGGGGGAGGTCACGCCGCCTCCCTACCGCCGAGATAGGCCGCGGCGACCAGTGGGTCGGCGCGGATCTCGTCGGGTGTTCCCGCAGCGATCACCTTGCCGAAGTCGAGGACGACGATGTGGTCGCACACCGACATGATCAGGTCGACGTTGTGTTCGACGAGCATCACCGAACGTGATCCGTCGCCGCGCGTGGGGAGGCGGCGAATCAGCGCCCGAAGTTCCTCGATGTCGGTGTTGTCGAGCCCGCCCGCCGGTTCGTCGAGCAGAAGCAGTGTCGGGTCCGAGATGAGGGTGCGTGCGAGCGCAACCTTCTTCGCGACCGCGTAGGGGAGTGCCGGCGGCAGCGAGTTCGCGTAGTCGCCGATCCCGAACTCGTCGAGCAGATCGGCAGCCGCGGCGCGGGCGGCCCGCTGGGCCCGGGTGCCGTACGGCAAGGCGAGAAGGCTCGTGGCGAACGGTGCGCGGTGTGACAGCGATGCGCCCGCGGCAACGTTCTCGAGGACGGTGAGCCCGCCGAAGAGTCCGAGTCCCTGCAGGGTGCGCCCGACCCCGTGCCGGACCAGGCGGTGAGGCACGGGGCGAACCACACGGCCGTCGAAGAGCAGTGTCCCGGCGTGTGGGCGCTGGAATCCGCAGACGACGTTGAACAGCGTCGTCTTCCCTGCGCCGTTCGGACCCATGACGCCGACCACCTCGCCCGCCGGGACTTGCAGTGACACGTTCTCGAGTGCGACGAGCCCACCGAAACGGACCTCGATGCCGTTGAGGCGGAGCCGGGCAGGAGATTCACTCCGGGTGACGATTGATTGCACAGTGGGTGCACTTTCTCTCGTGACGTCTTCGGACTTTAGGGTGATCTGCCGGATATAGTTGAGACGTGAGTCACTTTTCAGCGACAGGTTACAACACTGCAAGTGAATCTTTCTACTGCCCGGGAAGATCGTCTCGAAGAGGAAACAGCACGGTGATCGGATCCGGTGCGGGACGGCGCGTCCCGTAGCGCACGACCGGTGTCGTCGGTTCACGACGGCGGCCCCGCGGCCGTGTCCGCATGAGGTCCGGTGCGCACCGCACGGCCCGGAGGATCCTCCCGGGCGCTGGCAGAATGCAGCACAGCAACAGAGCTACGACGCAAAGTGAGGGATCGGTGGTGGCCAGCACCTCGGACGGGCGGACCGCACGCGGGGAGCGCACCCGGCGCGCCGTGATCGACGCGCACATCGCACTGATCGAGGCGGGGGAACTGAAACCGACCGGCGCGCAGATCGCCGAGCGCGCCGGAATCTCCCTTCGTGCGTTGTGGGCCAACTTCAACGATCTGGAAACGCTGTTCCGAACCACGGGCGCCGAACTCCTCAGGCGCCAGGACGCGATGTTCGTCCCGGTGTCGCCCGAGCTCGATCTTCCCGATCGAGTGGACGGCTTCTGCGCGCAGCGAGCGAAACTGCTCGAGTTCATTGCTCCCTACGCGCGGGCGGCGGGATTGCGGGAGCCCTACTCGCGGGAACTCCGGACCAATCGTCTGCGACACATCGGGCGCGTCACCGACGAAATCGAGGTGCTCTTCGCCCGCGAACTGGCGCCCCTGCCGGAGGCACGCCGTATACAGGCGATCCAGGCACTCGGAATCGCCAGTACGTGGGCATCCTGGTCGGTGTTGCGCGACGAGTACGAACTCGACGTCGAGGGAGCCACCGCCGTGATGCGTCAGACCGTGGCCGCGCTCCTCGCAGCCGCTGTGCACGTCTCCCTCGGGTGGCGGACAGCCGGCGGGTAGGGATCAGCCGGGCGATGAGGCCACGCTCTGCGGGCGGGGGACGGTGATGCCGCAGGGCGGACGGGCGGAAGACGGGTGGTGCGTGCTGGTCGAGGGGTCAGGGCTCGACGTGCATCGACTCGGCGAGGATCGGCCAGGCCTTACGCAGATCGTCCTCCCAGTAACCCCACGAATGCGTCCCTGCCGCACCGAGATCGGCTGTGACCGGAATACCGAGCGAGCCGAGCTTGTCCACCAACTGCCTGGTGCAGATGCTTGTCGCAGCCTCGATCGCCCCACCGGCCACGATCTGCGTGGTGAACGATTCACCCGCTGCCCGCTCCTGCCCGGGATGGTCGTACGGACCGGGGAGGCCGTTGCGGCTCGACAGGTACAGGGCCTTGCCTCGCAGTCGCTCGGCGTTGAGGTACACATCGTGCTCGGTCCAGCGCGGGTCGTCGACCGGCCCCCACATGTTCTCGACGTCGCCCTTGCCGCGGCGTTCGACGACGAGTCTCACGTACTGCCGCCCGACGGGGTCGCTCGTACGCACGCACCCGCTGAAGGAGGCGACACCCGAGTACAGATCTCCGCTCTGGATCGCCAGGTCCAGTGCGGCGCCGGCGCTCATGGACATTCCGATGATCGATCGCTGTCCGTCGGCGTCCAGCAGGTCTTCGATGACAGGCGGCAGTTCCTCGGTGAGGAAGGTCTGCCACCGGTTCCGGCCGAGAGTCGGATCGTCCGCAGTCCAGTCGGTGAAATAGCTGAAGTTGCCGGTAGCCGGAATCACGACGTTGACGTTCTTCTCCGAGAAGAACTCGGCGATGTCGCTGCTTTCCATCCAGCCGGTGCCGTCGATGACCCCGACGCCGGCTCCACCGAGGGCGTAGACCACCGGACGCGGCTCGGCCGAGTCGGCCGGGCGCAGGACGTCGAGGGGTACGACGGTATCCATGGCGGGGGAGTAGATGCTGACCGTCCAATGCTGGTCCGTGATTTCGTCGACGCCCTCGACATAGGCAGCGGAAGGTTCGGGGGCCGCGTGCGCAGTGGTGGTGGCGAATACGAGTACCGACAGGCTTGCGATACCGGTGGCCAAGCCACGGAGGGCATTACGGGACACGGCTGATCGACGCACGGATGAACTCCTCGATTGGAATCGATGGTGATGAGTCGATCCCCGCAGCCGACCCGCTGAGGTGGACATTACCTTTCTCCATCCGGGGACCACGCCCCGGGTGGGGCGATACCGGGCCGGCGGAGCTTCGCGAACAGATCGGCCGCCGCACGTGAGTTATCGTGCGGCGGCCGATCTTTCGAGAAGTTGAGTGATACTCAGAGTGACAGGATCGACGCGGCCGCGGTGCCGGGGGCACCGTAGACCTGAGCGAGACCCACCTGGGGCTCGCCGGGAACCTGCCGGTCCCCGGCCTGGCCACGCAGTTGCAGAACCAATTCGTGGACCTGGCGGATTCCGGAGGCACCGATGGGTTCGCCGTTGGCGATGAGACCACCGTCGGTGTTCACCGGAAGAGATCCACCGATTTCGGTGGCGCCCTCGGCGATCAGCTTCTCCTGGTCGCCGTCCGCGCACAGGCCGGTCTCGGCCATGTGGATCACTTCCGCACCGGCGTCGGTGTCCTGGAGTTGCGCGACGTCGACGTCCTCGGGGCCGATTCCGGCGGCCTCGTACGCGGCCTTGGCGGCGTAGACGGTGGGAGAGACATCCTCGTCGATCGCCGCCCAGGTCGCATGGACCTCGTACGCACCGTAGGTGCGCGTCCGTATTGCGGTGGAGCGCAAGTAGACCGGTTTGTTGGTCGTGTACTTGGAGACCAGGTCGCCGCGGCACATGATCACGGCAGCGGCACCTTCGTCCGGTGCGCAGAACATCTTCGCCGTGAGGGGGTAGTTGAGCATCGGTGACGACAGAATCTCATCGATGCTGAATTCGGTGCGGCGGAAGGCTTTCGGGTTGAGTCCGCCGTTGCGGTAGTTCTTCGCGGCGACGCGTGCGAGGGTCTCGTGCGAGATGCCGTGCTCGATCGCGTAACGGTTGGCCTTCATCCCGAAGAACTTGGTGGTGACGAACTGCCCGTTCTCCGCGTACCAGGCGGGCAGGCCCAGCATGGCGGGATCTGCGGTGAACGCCCCGCGGGGATGCTTGTCGGTGCCCACCGCGATGCCGATGTCGTACTTTCCGGAACGGATACCGTCCGCGGTCTGCTCGATCGCGCTCGCGGACGTCGCGCACGCGTTGAACACGTTGGTGAAAGGAATGCCGGTCAGGCCGACCAGTCGGGTCACGGCGTCGGTGTTGTCCACCTCGTAGCTGCCGCCGATGCCGAACTGGATGTCCTTCCAGGCGACGCCCGAGTCTTCGAGGGCGAGCTGGATTGCGTCTGCGGCCATTTCGATAGCCGATTTGGCGCCGAATCTACCGAACGGGTGAAGACCCACGCCGATGATGGCAACGTCATTCATGATGTCGGGAACTCCTCGATGGGATGTGTGCGGATCAGATCGGCGCGAAGGCCCACGTGACGATGTCGGTGCCGTCCTCGTCCGTGTAGAAGGGGACGAAGGTGAGCTCGAGTTCCATGCCGGGCACGAGCTTGGCCGGGTCGGTCTCGGTGAGGCGCGCCTCGACGCGCACCACGTCACCGAGCTGGACCAATCCGAAAGCGAAGGGCTCGAAGGTTGCTGCCGTCTCGTTTCCGGCGTACGGCTGCTTCGGCACGAAGCCCTGGGTCGTCCATGCCACGAGCGTGCCGCGTCGCGGCAGCAGTAGCTCGGAGATGTTCGCGCCGCTGCATCGGGGGCAGCGCGGCTGGGTCGGCCACGTGGTCGCGGAGCAGTCGTCGCAGCGGCTCCCGATGAGCTGCGGGTCATCTGCCGGCCACGTGGATACGTCGGGCGCGAGCGCCTTCGTCGTCATGGTTCGTCCTCCGTTGTCCGATGCCGATGCGGCGGCCCTCGCCGCGATCGAACATGTCGATCACGTTAGACGGAAATGCCATTCTCTACAATGAGAGGCTGAATATCGCGAGATCGTCGATCGCGCGGAGTGGGCGAAGTGTGTCGCCTAGGCGCCGGCGAGGGGCACGCCGTCAGGCGCTTCCGGAATGATGGGCACGGCGCATCTTCATCGGACGATCGGGCGTGGGGACCTGTGTGACTGCGCCTTCGCAATGTCCCGGGCCGAAGTTCCATCCGGAGCGGAAACTGTCCTAGAACCTGTTCCAATTCTGTGAAATTGTGGCTATCGTCACGTGCACAACAGGCAATGCGATGGAGGGCGAGCCAGATGAAGACCAAGGGTGCAGTGCTGTGGGGTATCGACGAACCGTGGTCGGTCGAGGAGATCGAGCTCGGCGATCCGGTCGCGGGCGAAGTGCAGATCCGCATGGAAGCCGCCGGCATGTGCCACTCCGACCATCACATCGTCACGGGGGCGACCCCCATGCCGTCGTTCCCTGCGATGGGCGGGCACGAAGGCTCGGGTGTGATCACGAAGGTCGGTGAAGGTGTGGTGGGGCTCGAGGTGGGCGACCACGTCGTGTTGTCCTTCATCCCTGCCTGCGGCCGGTGTCCGTCCTGTGCGTCGGGGCACTCGAACCTGTGCGATCTCGGTGCGGGTCTGCTGAGCGGCCAGGCGATCTCCGACGGCACCTACCGCATCCAGGCGCGGGGCCAGAACGTGATCGCGATGTGCCTTCTCGGAACCTTCGCCCCGTACATGACCGTCAACCAGAGCCAGGTCGTGAAGATCGACAAGGAAGTGCCGTTCGAACTCGCAGCTCTGGTCGGGTGCGGTGTGCCCACCGGGTGGGGTTCGGCGACGAACATCGCCGAGGTCAAGGCCGGAGACTCGGTCGCCGTCATCGGTGTCGGTGGGGTCGGGATGAGCGCTCTGCAAGGAGCCGTCGCCTCGGGTGCGCGTCACGTCTTCGCGATCGACCCGGAGCCCTGGAAGAGGGAGCAGGCCCTCAAGTTCGGAGCCACGCACACCTTCGCCTCCATCGAGGAGGCAATCGTGCCCATCATGGAGATCACCTGGGGCCGCATGTGCCACTCGACGATCATCACCGTAGGTGAGATGAAGGGTGAGCTCGTCGACCCTGCGCTGACACTCACAGCCAAGGGTGGCCGGTGCGTCGTGACCGCAATGGGTTACATGTCCGATATGGACGTCAAGCTCAACTCCTTCCTGTTCTCGATGCTGCAGAAGGACCTCAAGGGCAACATCTTCGGCGGTTGCAATGCGCGCGTGGACATTCCGAATCTGCTCGATCTCTACAAGTCCGGTCAGCTGAATCTGGCCGACATGGTCACGCGCACCTACACCCTCGAGCAGATCAACGACGGATACCGGGACATGCTCGAGGGCCGGAACATCCGCGGTGTCATTCGGTACACCGAAGCCGACTGGTGAGCTGCCAGGTAGGTCCGTCTCGTAGGCTGATCGAGTGCACAGCCTCGATCTGATCAGCGACTGGCCCGTCGACCGTGCCGCTGCCGCGGTGGTGACCCGCGACAGCGGCACGGTCGCGTCCACGGGAGACCTCGGCGAGGTCTATCCCCTCGCGTCCGTGACGAAACCGCTCGTCGCGTACGCCGCATTGGTGGCTGTCGAGGAAGGCGCGATCGAACTCGACCAGCCGGCGGGTCCTCCCGGATCGACGGTACGGCACCTGCTTGCGCACGCCTCGGGTCTCGCCTTCGCCGAGCGCACCTCGCAGGCCGAGCCGGAGCAGAAGCGGATCTACTCCAGCGCGGGCTTCGAGGTGCTCGCCGAACTCATCGAGGCCGAAGCAGACATCGCGTTTCCGGAATACCTCCGGCAGGCGGTCTTCGAGCCCCTCGGCATGCGGGCGTCCTCCCTGCCCGGGCCGGCAGGGCACGGAGCGCAGTCTTCTGTGGCAGATCTGGCTCTGTTCGCACGCGAATTGCTTGCTCCCGAGCTGGTCTCGCGAGACTCGGTCGCCGAAGCGACGTCCGTGCAGTTCCCGGGTCTGAACGGACTCGTGCCGGGCTACGGGATGTTCAAGCCCAACGACTGGGGCCTCGGATTCGAAATTCGCGGCGAAAAGAATCCGCATTGGACCGCTATGCGTAATTCTTCCCGAACTTTCGGTCATTTCGGTCAATCAGGCACGTTCATTTGGGTAGACCCCGACATTTCCGTCTCCTGTGTGGTACTCACAGATCGTGCGTTCGGAGATTGGGCGAAACCGCTCTGGCCTGCCCTCGGGGACGCAATTATCACGGAATTCACATAAACCTCTCTGGTTTTCTGGCGAAACATGCGTCACAGGGGCACACTTGTACCCAGCCTGCATGGAGAAGCCTTGGTCGACGAAGGTCGTTGGGGAAGACGTCCTGGTCGACTCGGAGGTGAATGTATGCGCGCATCCAACCAATTCGCGGATGCTACGGCGGGGGTGATCTATATCCACTCGTCTCCGGCCGCAGTGTGCCCGCACATCGATTGGGCACTGGCCGACATTCTCGACAGCCGGCCCGACCTGGCATGGACGGGTCAACCGGCCGCACCGGGGCTGTTGCGCACCTGTGCCGATTGGGTGGGCCCTGTGGGCACGGCCGCTCGACTTGCCGATGTTCTGCGGTCGTGGCCGATGCTCCGTTTCGAGATCACCGAGAACCCGAGCGAGGGTGTGGACGGTGAACGTTTCAGCTACGTACCCCGATTGGGTCTCTGGCGGGGAATCACCGGTGCCAACGGCGACGTCGTACTCGGCGAGATGCGTCTGCGCGCCATGCTCTCCTCCGCCGACATCACCAGCGAATTGCATCGCGCGCTCGGAACGGCGTGGGACGAGGAACTCGAGCCGTACCGAAGCGGCGACGAAGGAGCACAGGTGACCTGGCTCCGCCGGGACGTCGGCTGACCGTGGTTTCCGCCGGGGAGTCGGGGACCTGAATGCGCGCCACCCCCTTCTGATACGAGAGAACACCGGCATCGCTCATCGGGCGATGCCGGTGTTCGTCTGTCGTATCAGAGCGGAATGTTCTTGTGCCGACCGCGAACCGCGGGTGCTGCAGCCAATGCGGCAGTGATCGTGCTGCGCGTGGTAGCCGGATCGATCATCTCGTCGACGACACCGATCGCCATGGCGCGCCCGACCCCGCCGGCGATGGCCTCGTGCTCGGCGGCCAGGCGGTCGTGCAGTGCTTCGCGCTCTTCCTCGGGCGCCGCGGCGAGTGCCTTCTTGTGGAGAATCCCCACGGCGGCCTTCGCGCCCATCACAGCCACCTCGGATTCGGGCCAGGCGTAGACGGCCGTGGCGCCGAGCGCGCGGGAGTTCATCGCGATGTACGCGCCGCCGTAGATCTTGCGTGTCACCAGCGTGACGCGGGGAACCTTCGCTTCGGCGAACGCGTGGAGCAGTTTGGCGCCACGTCGCACGACACCTTCCCATTCCTGGCTCACGCCCGGAAGATAGCCGGGAACGTCGACGATCACGACGAGCGGAACTCCGAAGGCATTGCACATCCGGACGAAACGTGCTGACTTCTCGGCGCTCTCGGAGTTGAGGCAACCGCCGAGGCGGAGTGGATTGTTCGCGATGACCCCGACCGTGCGACCGCCGAGCCGGCCGAAGCCGGTGACGATGCTGCGCGCCCAGCCGGCCTGGATCTCCTCGAAGGCGGACTCTCCGTCGATGTTGTCGAGCAACTGATGCACGATGGGTCGCACGTCGTACGCGCGGCGAGGCGACTCGGGGAGCAACGCTCGAAGATCCGTGTCGCCGAGTGCCGCTGCCGCGACGTCGAATTCGCCCTGTTCGGCGAGCATCGACACCAGGCGGCGTGCTCGATGCAGGGCATCGGCCTCATCGTGCGCGGCGATGTGGGCGACACCGGACTTCTTGGTGTGCGTCTCCGGGCCGCCGAGTGATTCCATGTCGACCTGTTCGCCGGTGACACTTCGCACCACGTCGGGGCCGGTGACGAAGACCCGGCCCTCGGGGGCCATGATGACGATATCGGTCAGTGCGGGGCCGTAGGCGGCACCACCGGCAGCGAAACCGAGGACCACGGAGATCTGGGGAACCAGACCGGAGGCGCGCACCATGGCTTCGAAGACCAGGCCGACGGCGTGAAGGGCCTCCACACCCTCGGCGAGACGCGCTCCACCGGAATGGAAGATACCGACCACGGGGAACTCGTGGTCGATGGCGAGGTCGATCGCCTCGACGATGTGCCGGCATCCCTCGACGCCCATGGCACCGCCCATGACGGTGGCGTCGGAGCAGTACGCAACGGTGCGGATGCCGTCGACGTCTCCGATCGCGGCGAGGACGCCGGACTTGTCGCGGACGTGCAGCAACTCCAGGCTGCCCGGGTCGAACAGATTCTCGAGACGGGCCAACGGATCTCTCGGGTCCACCGGCGTTTCGCGCAGCGTGGCTGGATCCAGGATGGTCATCGGGTGCTCCTCGGGCAGACGCGGTGATGGTGGGCCGCGGTGAAGGCTCCCGGGCGGAGCCTTCACCGCGAGGGGCGAACGGGCGCGGACGGTCAGGCGCGACCGAATGCGAGCGCCACGTTGTGCCCACCGAAACCGAACGAGTTGTTCAGCGCGAAATCGATCTGTCCGGATCGCGGTTCGCCCTTGACCACGTCGAGATCGATTTCTGGATCCTGGTTCTCGAGATTCAGCGTCGGCGGGATGACCCCGTCACGCAGCGCCAGGACCGTCAGTACTGCTTCGAGTGCACCCACCGCGCCGATCGAATGCCCGAGCGCGGATTTCGGAGCGTAGATCGCGGCGTGGTTGCCCACGGCCGCGTTGATGGCCTTCGCCTCGGCCACGTCGCCGATCGGGGTTGCCGTCGCATGCGCGTTGACGTGCCCGATGTCCGCCTTCGTGAGCCCGGCGGTCTCGATCGCCCGCCGCATCGCTCGTGCCGCACCCGTGCCTTCCGGATCGGGTGCCACGATGTGATAGCCGTCCGAGGTGATACCGGCGCCGAGGAGCCGACCGTGGATGGTCGCTCCGCGTGCCTTGGCGTGCTCTTCGCTCTCGAGGACCATCAGTGCGCCGGCCTCGCCGAAGACGAAGCCGTCGCGGTCCTTGTCGAACGGGCGCGACGCGCTCTGCGGGTCGTCGTTGCGGGTGCTCAGCGCCCGCATCATCGCGAAGCCTGCAGTGGCGACCGCGTCCAGCTGGCCTTCGACACCGCCGGTGACGACGATGTCGGCGTCGCCGAACGCGATCATCCGGTATGCGTTGGCGATCGCCTCGGACCCGGATGAGCATGCCGAGACCGGGGTGATGACTCCCGCGCGGGCACCGAGTTCGAGCCCGACGGTGGCCGACGGCCCGTTCGGCATGATCATCTGCACCGCGAAGGGGGACACCTTGCGGTACCCGCCTTCACGAAGCTTGTCGACGGCGTCGATGAGCGACTCGCCGCCGCCGAGACCCGTACCGATGACCACACCGAGGCGGTCGTGGTCGACCTCGGGGCTGCCGGCGTTCTGCCACACGGTGCGCCCGAGAGTCAGCGCCAGCCGCTCGACGAAGCTCATGCGGCGGAGTTCCACGCGGGACAGGCCCTCGTCGGGGCTGACTTTCAGTGTCCCCCCGATGCGAACCGGGAGGTCGAACTCCTCGACGAACCCGCCGTCGATTGTGCCGATCCCGCTCTCACCGGCCAGCAGCGCCTTCCAGGTCGCGTCCACGTCCCCGGCGATCGACGTCGTGGCCGCGAGGCTGGTGACGACGACGTTGCGGAGTGCCCGAGGAGAAGGGGATGCCACAGCAGAACTCATTCGTTGTCGTTCGTGGCCTGAACGCCTGCGGCCTCGAGCTTCTGGATGTAGGACACGGCGTCACCGACGGTGCGGAGACTGGCGAGATCCTCGTCGGGGATCTTCACGCCGTACTTGTCCTCGGTCTGAACGGCGATCTCGACCATGGACAGCGAGTCGATGTCGAGGTCGTCGACGAAGGACTTCTCGACGGTCACCTCGGAGGGCTCGATACCGGTGACCTCTTCGATGATCTCGGCGAGACCGGTGATGATTTCTTCCTGGGTGGCGGCCACGATGTGGCTCCCTTCTCGATCTGTCGACTATGTCGTTCGAAACCGGTCGAATGTTTCCGACCGGGGTCCGGGGAGGTCCCGGTGAGGTGCCCGTGCTGTGCGACGGCGCGCGCAGCAACCTAACCGAGTTGAAGACTTTCGGCCAGAGCGGAGATCTCCGCGGGGGTTTTGAGGGCGACGGTGGGCGTACCACGCATCTCGCGCTTGGCGATGCCCACGAGCGTACCGGCAGGCGGGAGCTCGACGATCCGGCTCACCTGAGATTCGCGCAGGTAGGTGGTGCACAGATCCCATCGGACCGGACGGGTGACCTGAGCTGCGAGACGTTCGAGCGCGTCGGCCCCCGAGGTGACGGGCTTGCCGTCGAAGTTCGACAGCAACGTGCGGTTCGGGTCGGCCGGAGTGATCTTCGCCGCAGCGGCGGCCACGGCGTCCTGGGCCGGCGCCATGAACCGGGTGTGGAAGGCGCCGGCGACCGGCAAGGACCGGACTCGGGCCTTCTCGGGCGGGTTCGCAGCGAGTTCCTTGAGCGCGGTGACGCGCCCGGCTGCGACGATCTGGCCCGCCGCGTTCATGTTCGCGGGGGTCAGATCCAACTCGGCGAGGCGCGCGAGCACCTCGTCTTCTGCTCCGCCGAGGACGGCGGACATTCCGGTGGGTTCGAGCGCACACGCTCGGGCCATCTCCGCGCCGCGGATCGCCGCGAGGGCGACAGCGTCGTCGGCGCTGATGACACCTGCAACGGCGGCTGCGGCGAGCTCGCCGACCGAGTGTCCGGCGACGATCGTGTCGGCAGGAACGAGACCGCGTCGATCCAGATCCTCGAACGCGAGAAGGGCAGCAGCCACCACGAGCGGCTGGGTCACCGCGGTGTCGGTGATCTCGTCGGCGGTAGCCGTCGTGCCGAGTCGCGCGAGGTCGAGGCCCGCTGTCTGCGACCACTGATCGATGCGGTCGCGTGCTCCGGACTGCTCGAGCCACGGGGCGAGCATTCCGGGTGTCTGAGACCCCTGACCGGGGGCAAGCAGCGAAATCACGACCACCAGGGAACACCGGAAACGTACCCCTGCGAGATGTCGGTAGCGATGAAAGCTGGCCCGCCAATTTGTAGGGTTCCTACAAATCTGCACGTCGCCCGGCGCTATCGGAGTCAGGCTCCGGGACGTTACGTGTCCGATTCGCGAATTGTGAACCTAGTGACAGGTGGTACGGGAGATCTCAATTCGTGATGACTTCGTGCCAGACGACCGACCGTGGCCGCGATTCGCAGCACGTACGCGTCGCGTGGATTTGTAGGATCTCGACCCGTCACCTCTGTGATTCGCTTCAATCGATACCGCACGGTATTTGGATGAACAAACAGCTTCCGGGCGCAGGTCTCGACAGCGCCTCCACTGTCGAGGTATGCGTCCAGAGTGTCGGCGAGGGACGGTCCGGCAGCCGCGAGCGGGGCGACGACGAAGTCCTCGAGCGCGGCGATCGCACCGGGATCGCCGAGCAGGGCGCGCTCGGGCAGCAACTCCGCGGCATGCACCGGACGCGGGGCCCCGGGCCACCCCACCACGGCCTCCATGCCGGCGAGCGCTTCGACCGCGGAGATGTGCGCGGTCGCCAGCGTCGGTGTGGTCGGGCCGATGACCACCGGGTCGTCCGAGAATGCGCGCATCAGCTCGGTGCGGAAATTCGCGGCATCCGCCGAACCGTGCAGGTCGCCGCTCACCACCATCACCAGTCGTTCACCCTGCACCACCGCAAGAGCGGCGCGACCGTGCTCCTGGGCGACGGTGTGCACGGTGGTGATCACCGAAACTCCCTGGTCGGGAGGGGGTGTACCCACGATGACCGTCGCAGGCGCAGTGGCGTCCCAGTTGAGGGTCGCAGCGCGGGACTGCATGTCGGGCCCCGTGTCCCCGCGGACCACTGCGTCGACCACCAGGGCTTCGAGTCGGGTGTCCCACGCGCCCCGGGACTCTGCGGCACTTGCGTAGACAGCTGCCGCAGCGAATCCCAGTTCCCGGCCGTAGCGCAGGATCGCCTCGGTCAGCGCCACGAGTTGTTCCTCGTTGCGGGCCAGAGCAGGAAGCCACTGCTCGAAGAACTCCATCGCCGCACGGACCATGTCCACGGTCTGCCGCAGGGTCAACCGCCGCGCCAGGTCCTGCGGGATCATCTGGAAGGCGTCGAGGCTGAACTGCAGGTCGCTGTCGGGATTGCGCACCCACTCGAGGAAATCGACCACCGACGTCTGGATCACCAATTGCACCGTCGAACGTTGCGACGCGTCGAGGTCGGCGAAGAAGGGCAATTGCTCCTGCATGACGTGCACGGCTTCGGTGGACAGTCGCCCCGAGAACTGCTTGACCCGGCGGAGGAGCGCGTCGGGCAGGGGTGCTCGCTCGGGACGGGAAGGAGGTACCGGGCGTTCTCTGGGAACGCCCGGTACCTGCCCGGTCCGGTGAAGTTGCGGGTCGTCGACCATGGGACGAAAGTACCCGGCGGTCGCGATCCGGCCGTCACGCCACTTCGGACGTGAGCGGAGGGCGGATCAGGCGACGCCCGGATCCGCCAGGGACACCGGTGCTGCCGTCACGTCGTCGATCCGATAGGTGCGGGCAGCTTCGGCGGCCTTGTCGCCGTCGAGGGCACCTTCGCGGCCCAACGCTGCGAGCACCGCGACCACCGTCGACTCGGCGTCGATATTGAACACGCGACGCGCTGCCGTACGGGTGTCGGAGAAACCGAATCCGTCGGCGCCGAGCACCGTGTAGTCGCCGGGCACCCACTTGCGGATCTGATCGGGCACCGCACGCATCCAGTCGGACACCGCGACGAACGGACCCGCCGCGTCGTTGAGTACCGACGCGACGTAGGGCACGGGAGCCTCGTCACCGGGGTGCAGAAGCGCCTGCCGGTCGCACTCGACGCCGTCACGGCGCAGCTCGCCCCACGAGGTGACGGACCAGACGTCGGCCGAGACGCCCCACTCGTCGGCGAGCATCCGCTGTGCGCGCAACGCCTCGGGCATCATCACGCCCGAAACCAGGATCTGGGCCTTCGGTCCGGTGTCCGAGCCCCGCTTGTACAGGTAGATGCCGCGCAGCAGGCCATCGACATCGAGACCCTCCGGCTCGGCTGGCTGAGCATAGGGCTCGTTGTACACGGTGATGTAGTAGAAGATGTCCTCGCCGCCGAAGCCCTCCACACCTTCGGTGCCGCCGTACATCCGCCGCAGGCCGTCACGGAAGATGTGGGCGATCTCGTACGAGAACGCCGGGTCGTAGGTGACCACAGCGGGGTTCGTCGACGCGAGCAACTGCGAATGCCCGTCGGCGTGCTGCAGACCCTCGCCGGTCAACGTGGTGCGCCCCGCGGTGGCGCCGAGGAGGAAACCACGTGCCATCTGGTCGGCGGCCGCCCACAGGCCGTCGCCCGTGCGCTGGAAACCGAACATCGAGTAGAAGATGTACACGGGGATCATCGGCTCACCGTGTGTCGCATACGAGGTGCCGACAGCGGTGAACGACGCCGTCGAACCGGCCTCGTTGATGCCCTCGTGCAGGATCTGGCCGGCGTCGCTCTCCTTGTAGGCGAGCATGAGTTCGGCGTCCACAGACGTGTACAGCTGGCCGTTGCGGTTGTAGATCTTCAGCGACGGGAACCACGAGTCCATGCCGAAGGTGCGGGCCTCGTCCGGGATGATCGGCACGATGCGCTTGCCGATCTCTTTGTCGCGCAGCAGTTCCTTGAGCACGCGCACGGTCGCCATCGTGGTCGCGACGTCCTGCTTGCCCGAACCCTTGCGGATGACGTCGTAGGTCTTCTCCGGAGGCAACTGCAGAGGCTTGGCGGTCGTGCGCCGTTCCGGCAGGAAACCGCCCAGCGATCGGCGACGCTCGAGCATGTACTGGATCTCGGGTGACTCGAAACCGGGGTGATAGTAGGGCGGCAACTTCGGATCCTTCTCGAGCTCGGCATCCGAGATCGGGATCCGCTGAACATCGCGGAAGTACTTGAGATCCTCGAGGGTGAGCTTCTTCATCTGGTGGGTCGCGTTGCGGCCCTCGAAGTGCTTACCGAGCGTGTAGCCCTTGATGGTGTGCGCGAGGATCACCGTCGGCTGGCCCTTGTGCTCCATCGCGGCCTTGTACGCCGCGTAGATCTTGCGGTAGTCGTGCCCGCCACGCTTGAGGTTCCAGATGTCCTGATCGGACAGATCCTTGACCAGTTCCTTCGTCCGGGGGTCGCGGCCGAAGAAATGCTCGCGTACGAACGCGCCGTCGTTCGCCTTGTATGTCTGGTAGTCGCCGTCGGGGGTGACGTTCATGAGGTTGACCAGCGCGCCGTCCTTGTCGGCGTGCAGCAGTGCGTCCCACTCGCGGCCCCACACGACCTTGATGACGTTCCAGCCGGCGCCGCGGAAGAACGACTCGAGTTCCTGGATGATCTTGCCGTTACCGCGCACCGGGCCGTCGAGACGCTGCAGGTTGCAGTTGACGACGAAGGTCAGGTTGTCCAGTCCCTCGGTGGCCGCGACGTGCAGCAGGCCACGCGATTCGGGCTCGTCCATCTCGCCGTCACCCAGGAACGCCCAGACGTGCTGGTCGGAGGTGTCCTTGATGCCGCGGTCGTGCAGATAGTGGTTGAACCGAGCCTGGTAGATCGCGTTCATCGGGCCCAGGCCCATGGACACCGTGGGGTACTCCCAGAAGTTCGGGAGCAGGCGCGGATGCGGGTACGACGGCAGACCGCCACCGAGCGAAGCGTGGCTGTGCTCCTGACGGAAACCGTCGAGTTGCGCTTCGTCGAGGCGGCCTTCGAGGAAGGCACGCGCGTAGATGCCGGGGGAGGCGTGGCCCTGAATGAAGACCTGGTCGCCGCCGCCGGGGTGGTCCTTGCCGCGGAAGAAGTGGTTGAAGCCGACCTCGTACAACGCCGCGGACGACGCATAGGTGGAGATGTGGCCACCGACCCCGACGCCCGGTCGCTGCGCACGGGTCACCATGATCGCCGCATTCCACCGGATGTACGCGCGGAATCGGCGCTCGACCTCCTCGTCACCGGGGAACCACGGTTCGCTCTCGGTCGGGATGGTGTTGACGTAGTCGGTGGAGGTCAGGGCGGGGAGGGAGACCTTACGCTCGTTCGCACGCTCGAGCATGCGCAGAAGAAGGTAGCGGGCGCGGGTCGGACCCGCTGCCTCGAGCATCCCGTCGAACGACTCGAGCCACTCTTCGGTTTCTCCCGGGTCGATATCCGGCAGGTAGGAGGCCACGCCCTCGCGGATCACCCGGACACGGTTGTCCTTGGTCGATGCCGGCTTGGCCGAGGAATCCGCGCCCGACGCGCCCTGTGTGGCGCTTTCCGGGGAGTCGGATCCGTGGATCAGGTCTGTCAACGTCTGCTCCTCATCGTGGTGGGCGCGCAGGTGGAGCGCCCTCTCCGTCGGCCGGCTCTTGTGGGAGCCGACGCAATCGACATCTGAACATGATGCACCCCTCATCTTCCCCCATCGGGAAGTGAGGATCACCCCTCGGTCCGGCCGTCGGGACACAATGGAGTACCTCGTGGGGTGGCGCAAAAGGTCCTTCAGGAAAGATTCTCCCGCTTTTCCCAGCGATTCGGGTTGCGTTGAGCCTCTCGACGATGTTCGCTTTGACCAATTGCTCGTCACACCGGTACGCGGAGCCGCTTCGCGCGCCACAACCGTTAGGAGGAGCCACCGTGGTCGCCGCGGCGGATGCCAAGAACTACGTTTCCAAGCTCGGTATCACTCACGACCACGTGGTGCAGGAACTCGGTTGGGACGAGGATACCGACGACGAATTGCGGGCTGCGATCGAAGAGGTCACCGGTACCGAGCTGCTCGACGAGGAGTCCGACGAGGTCGTCGACATCGTGCTGCTGTGGTGGCGCGACAGCGACGGCGACCTCGTGGACACCCTCATGGACGCGATCGGACCCCTCGCGGACGAGGGCGTCGTGTGGGTGCTGACTCCCAAGACCGGTCGTCCCGATCATGTGGAGCCCAGCGAGATCGCCGAATCGGCCACCACGGCCGGTCTCACCCAGACCACTGCCACCAACCTCGGGGACTGGATCGGTAGCCGTCTCGTCCAGCCGAAGGCCGGGCGTCCCCGCCGCTGATCCGCCCCATCGACGAAGGATTCACACGCATGCCGATCGCCGTGGGCGCCGAAGCCCCCGATTTCACCCTCAAGGACCAGAACAACCAGGAAGTGACCCTGTCGAGCTTCAAGGGCCACAAGAACGTGCTCCTGGTGTTCTACCCCCTCGCGTTCACCGGTGTGTGTCAGGGCGAGCTGTGCGCCGTCCGTGACGACCTGCCCACTTACGAGAACGACGACACCGCGATCCTCGCCGTCTCCGTCGGCCCGTCGCCGACCCACAAGATCTGGGCGGCGGAACAGGGCTACACCTTCCCGCTGCTGTCCGACTTCTGGCCCCACGGTGAGGTCGCGCAGGCCTACGGCGTGTTCAACGAGAAGTTCGGGTTCGCGAACCGCGGCACGTTCGTCATCGACAAGGACGGCATCGTGCGATTCGCCGAGGAGAACCAGCCCGGAGAGGCCCGTGACCAGGGAGCTTGGGCGAGAGCGCTCGCCGCGCTAAAGTCCTGATGCGAGGTCGGCGGCATCTGCCGCCGGCTTCCGGGCGTGTAGCTCAGTGGTAGAGCTCTGGTTTTACACACCAGCGGTCGGGGGTTCGAAACCCTCCGCGCCCACACTGTCGTCTCGAGATCTCGGTGGATCCGACCTCGCTCAGCGGGGTCGGATCCACACGAATCCCTCCACCTGTCAGAAGGTGTCGTTGATCGTGATCCGGTCGTAGTTCGCCGGGAAGTCGTCGACGCTCACGCAGTTCAGGGTGGTCGTCTGGCCCACCGGGATCTGTTCCGTCGTGCAATTGACCAGGGCCACGACCTCGTTACCCTGCATGAACTTGATCTCGACCAGTGCGGCATCATTCGACTCGCGAGCGTTGGTGACCTTCAGTCCCTCGACGGTGGCGTCACCGAACGGATCTTCCGTGACAGTCCAGCCCGCCGCGTACTGGAAGCCCGAAACCTCGAATGGCTGGCCCTCGACGATCGTGAGCGGGTTGTCCGCGCCGCCGGGAGCCGCATCGTCGGCCTCGACCGATTCGATGGCCTCGTTCACCTCATTGGCGGTGATGGAGAGGAATGCAAAGCATCCACCGACGGCCAGAATGAACACCGCGAGGATGGCGAGGAGGATGTTGCGCACAGCGTGCGACTTCCGGGCGGGCGGCCCGGGCGGAGGGGGAGCGCCCCCTTGAACGTGCTCCGTCCAGGAATTTCCGTCCCACCAGCGCATCACTCCGGACGGATCGGGGTAGAAGCCGGGCTGCGGTTTACCCGGGTCGGGAGTATCGGCCATCGGCGGTCTCCTCTCGGGCGAGAAGGTGCCCGGGGCACGCATCTGATCAGCCTGCCAGCGTAACTCCGATAGGGGAGCGGACGGGCGCTTTCCGTCGCATCCGAAAGCGGGTGGGTCCGTCCCCGCTCAGCGGGGTTCGGCCGCGGTGCGGTACGCGATGTCCAGCAAGGCGACGAAGTGTTCGTCGAGTTCGTCGGCGGACGCGACACTCAACCTGTGCGTCGTGACCGTTCCCTTCTGCGGGAAGGCCTCTCGCAGCGTGGGGTGGTGAACACGCTTGGGTAGATCCAGCGCCACTTCCAGGCGCGAGGAGTACACGAACGCCGCCGCGAAGACGTGTCCGCGCGACCAGGAGATCTCGGAGGCATGCACCTGCTCGGCGACATCGTCGCCGAGGGCGAGGATCATCGCGCGTGCCCGCTGGAACACGTCGACGGCGGCCGGGTCCTTGTCGGCCAGATAGTCGTCGACGGTCGCGTACATCGGGGACTCCTCGAATCGGGGAAGAGTGGCCGGTGGCATCACCGCGGCCGGCCGTATCGGTCGGCGAGTTTTTCGCTCGCGGAACGCGGGGCCGCCTCGACCGGAGTTCCGGTCGCGTCGTCGTCTCCTTGCGCGGCGGTCTTGGCCTTCCGCCGCTCCCGTATCTCCGCCCACACGAAATAACCGAGGCCGAGCGGGGCCATGATCCCGAACGCCAGCCATTGCAGGCCGTACGACAGATACGGGCCGGCGTCGAGCTGGGGAAGGGAGATGACACCGAGACCGCCCGGTTGATCGGCGTCGAGCTGGAGGTAGACGTCCTCGAGTTCGAGACCCGTCATCGCCGCGACCTGCGGGGCGTCGATGAAGTACACCTGCTGATAGCCGGCGTCGTAGAACGGATCCTTGCCGGGGACCGTGCCCTCGGACATCCGGATGCGGGCGTCGAGCGTGACGTTCCCGGACGGCGCGGGAGGGATCTCCGGGACCTCCGTGCCGCGGACGGGCCGCACGTAACCGCGGTTGACCAGGATCGTTCCGCCGGAGTCGAGCGCGAAGGGAGTCAGCACCTCGTAGGCCGGTTGCGAATCGACACTGCGCAGGCGGACGAGCACATCCGAGTCCTGGAGATAGGTGCCCTGCGCGACGACACGGCGCCATTCCTGCTCGATCGTCGGTCCGTCGCCACCGAGCAGGTCGGCGACGGGAACCGGGTCCTGCGCCATCGACGCCGCAATGCGACCGTTGCGGTCCTCGGTGCTCGTGTTCTTGCCGAGCTGCCAGGGCGCGAGGACCGTGAAGCACGCATATGCGAAGCCGACGACCACCAGCGCCAGGACCAACCACCCGGGGCGTAGGAGAAATGTCAATCGGCGCACAGAACCACGGTAGCCGGTGAGGTGCGTCTCACTGTCGGCGCACCCGTTCCAGCAGGCCGGGGATTGCCGCTTCGATCTGCTCACGGACCTGCTCGAACTCCGCGAGCGATCCGTAATAGGGGTCGGGTACCGACTCGTCGTCGGCCTCCGGATCGAACGATCGCAGCAGAACCCGACGTTCCGACGGGACCCCGAGATGGGCGAGCGCCCGCTCGTGCGTCGTCGTCATAGCGACGAGGAGATCGGCCGACAGGTGCTCCGGCCCGAGTTTCGCGGCCCGGTGTCCGGTGGGATAGCCGTGCCGCTGCAGCACCGCATCGGTGCGCGGGTCCGCTTCGGCTCCGATATGCCAGCCGTGGGTTCCGGCGCTGCTGACCCGGATTCGGTCGTCGAGCCCCTCCCTCCGCACATGCTCCGCGAAGATCTTCTCGGCCATGGGGGACCGGCAGATGTTCCCCGTGCACACGAAGCTCACATGGAATCGGTCGTCAGCGTCCACCGGTCAGCACCTCGCCCAGCTCTTCGACGGACGCGGCCGTGAGCGCTGCCGCACGACCCTCGGTTGCGGTCCCGTAACCCCATTCGACGAAGATCGTCGGGATACCGAAACGTCCCGCCCCGTGGATGTCGTGTTCGCGGTCGCCCACCATCACCACTCCGGTGGTGCCGCCGGCTGCGGTCTCCCGAGGATCGATCCCGAGCGCGGCGAGGCTGTGCGCGACGACCTCGGCCTTGTGCCGACGAGCACCGTCGTCGCTGGCACCACCTATGAACTCGAAGTATTCGGCCAGACCGAAGTGGCGGAGAATCCGCTCGGCGAACGTCTGGGACTTCGACGTGGCGACGGCCAGGCGGCTACCGGCTCCCCGCACCGCGTCGAGCACGGAGTCGATGCCGTCGAAGACCGCATTCTCGGCCCACCCGGTGGTGGAGTAGTACTCCTTGTAGGCGGCGAGCGCAGCAGCGACCCGCGGTTCGTCGAGGCCGAGACCCTGAAGGGTGTCGCGCATGGGCGGCCCCAACAGCCATTCGAGGTCGCCTGCCGGCACCTCGAAACCGGTGGTTTGGGCAGCGTGGCGAAACCCGTTGATCACCCCGGTCGCGGAGTCGGTGAGGGTGCCGTCGAGATCGAACAGCACGACGGGAGCTGGGAGCACGAGCGGCTGGGTGGGGGCAAGAACGGTCACCCGCCCATTCTGTCCGCTCGTCGGGTGTCCCGCCGCGTAGGGTCGTGCGGAAAGAAGGATCCGATCGGCTGGAGGTGGACAGGTGACCGCGGCGACGCTGCGTGAGGTGATCGAGGTTCTCGAGGCTTCTTACCCGCCCTCGCTCGCCGAGAGCTGGGATTCGGTGGGGTTGGTGGCGGGCGACCCGGACGAACCCGTGCGCAAGGTGCTGCTGGCCGTGGACGCAACCGCAGCCGTCGTCGACGAGGCACTCGAGTGGGGTGCGCAACTGCTGCTCGTGCACCATCCGTTGTTGCTCCGAGGCGTGGACACCGTCGGCGCGCACACCCCCAAGGGTGCGTTGATCCACCGCCTCATCCGCGGTGGCTGCGCCCTGTTCACCGCGCACACCAACGCCGACCGGGCCAACCCCGGTGTCTCGGATGCGCTCGCCGGCGCGCTCGGCCTGACGGGGCTGCGACCGCTCGAGGCCAAGCCCGAGCCGGCGACCGACAAGTGGGTTGTCATGGTGCCCGCCGACGCCGCCGAGACGGTGCGTGCGGGATTGTTCGCTGCGGGTGCGGGCGCGCTCGGCAACTACCGGGAATGCTGCTGGACCACCTCGGGCACCGGTCAGTTCCGCCCGGTGGACGGTGCCGACCCGGCGGTCGGGTCGGTCGGGGACCTCGAACGCGTCGCCGAGGACCGCATCGAGGTGATCGCACCGCGCCGCTCCCGGGCCGCAGTGCTCGCAGCCCTGCGCGACGCGCATCCGTACGAGGAACCGGCCTTCGACATCATCGAACTCGCCGAGCTGCCGAGTGATCGGGGGCTGGGACGGGTGGGGGAGCTGCCTCAGACCCGGACCCTGCGGGAGTTCACCGCCGACGTGGCCGCCGCGCTGCCGCCGACCGAATGGGGCGTGCGGGGAGCAGGTGACCCCGAACGGCCCGTGCGGACCGTGGCCGTGTGCGGCGGATCCGGCGATTCGTTCCTCGGCCTCGCTGCGGCGCAGGGGGTCGACGTCTACGTCACCGCCGACCTGCGGCATCATCCCGCCGACGAGCACCTGCGCACCGGGGGGCCCGCGCTGGTGGACGTTGCGCACTGGGCGAGCGAGTATCCGTGGTGTGCGCAGGCCCGCGATGTCCTCGATGCTGCTTTCGGCGACCGCGACGGCTGGCACGCGCGAGTCAGTGAGTTGCGTACCGATCCCTGGACGACTGCGGCGGGCGCGGTACGGTAATCAGCTACGACACGTCCCGAGTGGCAGCCGGCTCCCGGCCCACCCGACAGATCCCCGAAAGCAGGAACCACCCGAGTGAACGTCGAACCCACCGTGCAGGCAAAGCTGCTGTCCCTCGCCGCCGTGGACGCGGAGCTGAACCGGCTCGCGCACCGCCGTCGGACACTGCCCGAACAGCAGGAGGTGGACCGCCTGCAGACCGAGCGCAACTCGCGGAAGGATGCCGCGGTGGCCGTCGAGATCATTCTCGACGACCTCGACCGGGACATTCGCAAGCTCGAAGGAGAGATCGAGGCGGTTCGTCTGCGCGCGGCTCGCGATCGTTCGATGCTCGAGAGCGGCTCGGTGGGAGCCAAGCAGCTCACCGAGCTGCAGCACGAGCTCACCAGCCTCGAACGTCGTCAGGCAGCCCTCGAGGACGACCTGCTCGAGGTCATGGAGCGCCGGGAGGCGTCGAAGGCCGACCACGATCATGCCGGTGCGCAGGTATCGCAGGTCGACGACCAACTCGGCGATGCCACCCGTGCTCGCGACGAAGCCATCGCCGACATCGAGGTGGCCGAGCAGCGATGCCGCAGCGATCGTGAGGCGCTGCTCGCGGTGTTCCCCGACGATCTGGTGACGACCTACGAGAAGCAGCGTGAGAAGTCCGGCATCGGTGCCGCGCTGTTGCAGGGTCGCCGCTGCGGCGCGTGCCGTCTCGAACTGGACCGTGGCGAGATCGCCAGGATCGCGGCCGCGCCTGCCGATCTGCTCGTCCGATGCCCCGAGTGCAACGCTATCCTGGTGCGTACCAAGGAATCCGGCCTGTGACGACGGTCGTCGTCGAAGCCGACGGCGGATCCCGCGGGAATCCCGGACCCGCCGGTTACGGTGCCGTGGTCTTCGACGTCGATCATCGGACCGTCCTCGCCGAACGGCATGCGAGCATCGGGCGCGCGACGAACAATGTGGCCGAGTACAAGGGCCTGATCGCCGGTCTCGCCGCCGCCGCGGAACTCGGTGCCGACGCGGTGCACGTCCGCATGGATTCCAAGCTCGTCGTCGAGCAGATGAGCGGGCGATGGCAGGTCAAGCATCCGGACATGATCCCGCTGGCCGCGCAGGCACGCGAACTGGCCGGCAGGTTCCGCAGCGTCGACTTCACATGGATCCCGCGAGCGGAGAATGCATACGCCGACCGCCTGGCGAACGCCGCGATGGACGCTGCGGCACAGGCGCCGCTGGATACGGTGGCCGGCACGGAGCCGCCGCCTGCTGTCGGCACGAGCCCAGGAACCGAAGCGACTTCCGTACCGGATCCTGCCGTTCCGGCCTCTCCCGGCTGGACCGGTGCGGTCGGAGCGCCGGCCCGGCTGTTGCTGCTGCGTCACGGGCAGACCACCCTGTCCGTCGAGCGTCGCTATTCGGGGCGGGGTAACCCGGAGCTGACCGAACTCGGCCGCGACCAGGCGGTCGCGGCGGCTCAGCGTCTCGGTGCGCGCGGGGGAATCTCGGCTGTCCTGTCCTCGCCGCTGGGCCGCGCACGCGAAACAGCAGCCGCGGCCGCCGACGCTCTCGATCTTCCCGTCACGGTGCACGACGGGCTCATCGAGACGGATTTCGGTGACTGGGAGGGCCTCACCTTTGCCGAGGCTGCGCGCAGGGATCCCGAGGTGCACCGGCGATGGCTCGGCGACACCTCCGTGCGACCCCCGAACGGTGAGAGTTTCGACGAGGTGGCCAAACGGATCGCCGCGGTGCGCGACGACCTGCTGACCGATTACGCAGGTTCCACCGTGCTCGTCGTCTCGCACGTCACGCCGATCAAGACGTTCCTGCAGATGGCGCTCGACTCGGGTCCGGCGCTGTTGTATCGCCTGCATCTGGATCTGGCGTCGCTCAGCATCGCCGAGTTCTACCCGGACGGCGGGTCGTCGGTGCGGCTCGTGAACGACACCTCGCACCTGTAGCGGCGCAGCGACCGAAACGAAAAGTGGCCGCGCAGACATGTCGGGGGTTTGCCGGCGCGGCCACTCACCACTTCTATCGGGGCGGCGCGACAGGCGTTACACCGTTGCCGAGAGGTTTTTCCGGCCCGATCTCAGCGGGCGCAGCCGGGCGCGGTTTCTTCCCCGGCGAACCGGCGATCGAGCCAGTCGAGACCTTCCGCCAGGGCAGGGAACATCCCTGCGAGGTGGCCTGTTCCGGTTTTGGTGAGTACCGGCGGTAGGTCGTAGCGGCGGTAGGTGACATCGGCTCCGCTTGCGCACCATTTGTCCACCATGGTGTCGACACCCTGGACGAGGACGAAGTCGTCGCCCGTGCTCTGCGCGACGAAGACCGGCATCGAGGGGGTGCGGTTGCCGAGTTGCTGCTCGGCGACCAGCGACGCCCACGGTTCGCTGTCGAGGTGCTCCACGATGGGCCGTCCGTCGATCGTGTACATCGTGGTCTGTCCGAACGGATTCAACGAGAAGGCGTCGTAGACGCACGCAGTTTCGGCTCGGCGGAGGATGTCGAGTCCGGCGGGGTTGAACGCCGCCAGCATCGCCGGCGCGTGCTCGGGGTAGGCGGCGACGAAACCGTCGACCACCCAGCCGATCCCGCCGGAGAGCAGTGATCCGTCGCCTGCCACGGCAAGGTCGCCGAGGTCGGCGGGAGGTGATCCCGCTACAGCCCCCGCTACCGACAGTTCGGGGGCGTACGACGAGGCCAGTTCGGCGGCGGAAGCCGACGCCATCCCGCCCTGCGAATATCCCCAGAAGGCGAGCGGACCGTCTGCTGCGACCCCGAGATCCTCGAGCGATCGTGTGGCGCGGGCGAGATCGAGCATCGCGCGGCCCTGCGACTCGCGGTTGAGGTAGGGGTGCACGCCGGGTGTTCCGAGACCTTCGTAGTCGGTGACCGCGACGGCGTAGCCGCGCGCGAGCATGGGGCCGATGTGGATGTACTCGTACTCCTGTCCGAAGGTCATGAGCTTCGAAGGCGCGCACTGGTCGCCCATGCCCTGGGTGCCCGGACCGAGTACGACGGTGGGCCGGGGTCCGGGCCCGTTCCACGGTTGCGACGGGACGAGCACGGTGCCGACGGTGGCGACCGGTCCTCCGGTGGCGTTCGTGCTGCGGTACATCACGCGGGTGACCTGCGCGTCGAGGGCTGCCGGGGTGTTCGGGACGACGGCAGCGACGGACGGTGCGGTGCGCAGCACGTCGCCAGGGGATGCCGCGTCGAACGACATTGGGGGAGTGTAGAAGTCGGTCTCCGAATCGGCGATCGCCACCTCCGGTGCGGTAGCGAGGAGTGCAGCCGCGACGATCGTGGCCAGCATGCCAGTGCTTCTACGCATCCCGGAGCCTTTCGGACGAAACGAACAGCGATGAGCGGACGCTACCTGCAGGTCGCACGCAACCGCAATGGACCCGGAAAGAATCGGCCGGTGAGTGACCCGTCGGCGTCACACCAGCTTTTGCAGTGTGTTGAGATTCCGGACGGTCGTCGTCGCCTTGTAGCGGGCCGAACCTGTCTGCTTCCCCACGGCGCTGTCGAGCGTCGAGCCCTTCGCGACCTGCCAGTAGAGGACGGCCCGGCCCTGCTCGATGCACTCGACGTCCGGATCGAGATCGCCCGACAGGGCGGCGAGCGGTTCGAGCACGGCGGGGTCGGACACGAACACCACGTACGAATGCCGGTCGGCATGGGTGGCGTCGAAAGGGTAGGCCTCGACGACCCGTCCGAGGGAGGACTGCTCGAGGACGAACGTGTAGGCCTCGTAGCCGAACCGCTCGGTCAGTGCGTCCTCGATCCTCGCCTTCGCGACGGCGGGTTCGTCGTCGGCGTCGAAGAGCACGTTGCCGGAGGCGAGCACGGTGCGGACGTTCTCGAAGCCGAGAGCTTCGAAGACCTCTTTCAGGTCGGCCATCCGGATCCGGATGCCGCCCACGTTGATTCCGCGCAGCAGAGCCACATATCGGGTCATGGTGGCACCGTAGTTGGCGGCACCGACATGGCGCGGGATAGTCTGTTCGAGCGAACGAGTCGGCCGGGCGGCCGCGGAGCAGGGAACCGGTACCGGATGGTGCCAGGCCCTGAATCGAGGAAAGTCCGGACTCCACAGAGCAGGGCGGTTGCTAACGGCAACCCGAGGTGACTCGCGGGACAGTGCCACAGAAAACAGACCGCCTGCCGTACGGCAGGTAAGGGTGAAACGGTGCGGTAAGAGCGCACCAGCGCCCCGGGTGACCGGGGCGGCTCGGTAAACCCCGCCCGGAGCAAGGTTGAAGGCTGCACCGCCCGCGGTGCGGCTGCGCAGGTGTTCGAGGGCTGCTCGCCCGAGCCTGCGGGTGAACCGCTCGAGGTACCCGGCGACGGTGTGCCCAGATGGATGGTCGCCACCCCGTTTCGGCGGGGGACAGGATCCGGCTTACAGGCCGGCTCGTTCGCCCGGCCCTTGTCCCGATCCCGATCCCGCCACGGGCTACCGCTCCGGTATCAGATCGGATAGATGACCAGCAGGTGCGCCCAGTAGGAAGCCGCCTCCTGACCCAGCCAGGGCAGCAACGCGTCGTAGAGGATGTAGGACATGCAGGCTCCTTGGTTCTGTCGTCTCGCACATTCGTGCGGCCCGAGGGTACCGTGCCACGACCGCTCACGGGTCGGCCGCGCGCGGGACGACCTTCGGGCACACTGAGACCATGAGCGACGACGGCTGGTACTACGACGTGAGCACGGGGAAGGTCTCCCAGGGCAAGGACCCTCATGCCCTCAACCGCATGGGTCCCTACCCGGACCGGGAAACCGCCCGACGCGCACTGCAGATCGCTGCAGAACGCAACAAGGCGGCCGACGCCGCCGACGACGACTGGCGAAACGGCTGAGCCCGCTGCCGGGTGCGGTCCGGCCGGCAGCACTGATCGGCCCGTGCGGCGGGGCGCCCGAGGAAGGTGCCACTGTCCCGGTGCGGCTCACCCTGGTCGACCCACAGGCCCGCAAGATCCGGTTCGACCATGACCGGTGAGACCACGCGGCGACGACGACCGGTTGCCGCTCTTCTCGCTGTAACGGCCACGCTGTGCGTGGCGGTCGGCGTTCTCGTGTGGTGGATCCTGCCGAGCCGGTTGTTTCCGTGGGACAGTGCACCTTTTCCCGAGATCGACACTGCGGCTTTGTCGCCGACGCAGGTGCGGATCGTCGAACTGCTCGAGAAGCAACACCAGGAGCAACACCCCGGAACGCACTACTCGGAAGGTGTCCGCGAACCCTGGTGTGCCGACTTCGTGAGCTGGATCATGCGGGAAGCCGGTGTGCCGCTGTCGAATCCACACTCGGGGCATTGGCGTATCCCCGGTGTGTACACCCTGCAGGAGTACTACGAGCAGACCGAGCGGTACGAGCCCGCCGGGTCGGGATATCGCCCGGCGGTCGGCGATGTGGTGCTCTACCACAACCGCATGGGCCTCGGTCAGCGTGAGCACACGAACATCGTCGTCTCCGTCGACGGTGATTCCGCGATCACCGTGGGCGGCAACGAAATGGGCAGGATCCGGGTCCACGAACTCGATCTGTCCGGTGACGACGCGGTGGTCGGGTTCGGGCGGCTGCCCGGCTGATCCGTGTCAGCGGAACTCGTCGGTGGCTTCGACGAGCCGGTGGACGATCCCCGGTTCGCTCGCCGCGTGTCCGGCATCGTCCACGATGTGCAGCCGGGAGGACGGCCATGCCTCGTGCAGGTCGCGGGCGCTGCGCGCCGGGCACACCACGTCGTAGCGGCCCTGCACGATCACCCCCGGAATGTCGCGCAGCAAATGCGCATCGCGTAGCAGCGCGCCCTCGTCGAGGAAGCCACGGTGGTGGAAATAGTGGTTCTCGATACGCGCGAAGGCCAGCGCGAAACGGGGTTCGGCCGTCTCCGCGACGCGCTCGGGATTCGGCAACAGAGCACTTGTGGCGCCTTCCCAGGTGGACCACGCGATGGCAGCCTTCAGCGCGATATCCGGATCGGTGGAATGCAGTAGGCGGTGATAGCTGTCCACGGGATGTTCGTCCGGTGCGGAGTCGGCGAGCGGCGCGCAGAAGTCTTCCCATGCTTCGGGGAACAGCTGTCCGGCACCGCCGTTGTAGTACCAGTCGATTTCGCTGCGGCGTAACAGGAAGATGCCGCGAAGAACGAGTTCGGTGACGCGGTCCGGGTGCCGCTGTGCGTACGCGAGTGCGAGGGTCGAACCCCACGACCCGCCGAAGACCATCCACCGGTCCACGCCGAGGAAGGTGCGCAACCGTTCGATGTCGGCGACGAGATGACCGGTGGTGTTGACCGACAGATCCGCGCCGTCTGCCACGTGTGGTCGCGACCGGCCGCACCCACGCTGGTCGAAGAGCACGATCCGGTAGGCGCCGGGGTCGAAGAAGCGGCGGTGCATCGGCGCGGTGCCTCCACCTGGGCCGCCGTGGAGGAAAATCACGGGTTTGCCGTGCGGATTGCCGCTGACCTCCCAATACAGCTGCTGGCCGTCGCCGACGTCGAGCATGCCCGTGGCGTGAGGCTCGACCGGCGGATACAGTTCGCGTCGCTCCACGGATCAGAACCCGACGAGACCCGAGGCGAGGTCGGGGATGTCGAGCGCCTGCACCGCTTCTTCGCGTACCTCCGGGCACTGCGCGGCGGTAGCCGCGTCCACCCGCCCCCGGTCACCCGCGAGAACGACGAGATCGACACCGTTCGCCGCACCCCATTCACCGACGAGGATGTTGAGTCCGCCCCGCCCGACGGAGGGGGTGTAGGTGCGCCAGTTCGACAACTGTCCTTCGAGGCGAGCACACAGATCGGCAGTCTGCGCTTCGGTGAAGCCACCGGCTCCGAGCTCCGGAGAGGACGGCGCGGGTGACGCCGAGCCCGTCGCTGTGGAGTCGGTGGAGGTCCCGGTCGGTGCCGGTTCCTGGGCCGGCGCACACCCTGCGAGGGCACCTGCCACCGCGACGGCGAGGACGGGAACGAGACTGAAGCGGATCTGCATGGACACCTCACGGGTCGACGGTCGGTCGCGGTCGAGTCTGCCATCGATCCGCGCACGGACTCCGATCGGTCAGGACGTCGGTGCCGGACGCAGTCGCCGGACCACCCACTTCTCGAACTCCGCGACGACGAACACCAACGCTCCTGCGGCGAGCACCTTGCCCCAGTCCGCCCACGAGATCGCTGCGGAGCCGAAGATCGCCTGCATGAACGGGGCGTACGTGAAGAGCAGCTGCAGCGCAGCGCACGCCGTGATCGCGCCCAGAACGTAGCGATTCCCGAACAGTCCGTCACGGCTCAGGACCGAGGTATGGATGCGCCGGCTGTTGATCAGATAGAACATCTCCGCCACGACGATCGCGTTCACCGCGAGCGTGCGCGCCACGTCCACCGGCGCTCCACGCTCGAGCTCCCACAGGAACAACCCGAGCGAGCCCACCATCATCAGGACCGACACCATCGCCACCCGCCAGACGAAAAGGCGGGAGAGCAGCGACTCCTCGGGGGGTCGCGGCGGCCGGAGCATGACCGACTTCTCGGTGGGTTCGAATGCGAGCGCAAGACCGAGTGTGCTCACGGTGGCGAGGTTGATCCACAACACCTGCGCGGGTGTGAGCGGCAAGGTGAGCTGGAAGAGGATCGCGGCGATGACCACCAGCGCCTCGCCACCATTGGTGGGCAGCATGAAGAGGATGAACTTCTTCAGGTTGTCGTAGACGCCACGACCTTCGCGCACCGCGGCCGCGATACTCGCGAAGTTGTCGTCCGCGAGAACCACATCGGCTGCTTCCTTCGCGGCTTCGGTCCCGCCCTTGCCCATCGCCACCCCGACGTCGGCGCGGGCGAGCGCCGGAGCGTCGTTGACCCCGTCACCGGTCATGGCGACCACGTGCCCGTTCGCCTGCAGGGCGCGGACGAGGCGGAGCTTGTGCTCGGGACTGGTCCGCGCGAATATGTCGGTCTCCGCGACCACCCGTCGCAGCGCTGCATCGTCGAGGTCCTCGATCTCGGCGCCGGTCATCGGTCGTGATCCGGTACCGAGGCCCATCTGGGCACCGATCTCGGCCGCGGTCGCGGCATGGTCGCCGGTGATCATCTTCACGGTGATTCCGGCGCGGTGGCATTCGCGCACCGCCGTGACCGCCTCCTCTCGCGGCGGATCGATGATGCCGACCAGGGCGAGCATCGTGAAGTCGTGACGGGCGGCCTCGAAGATCAGTGCGCCGCCTTCCGGTTCGCGATCACGGAAGGCGAGTGCCAGTACGCGCAGGCCCTGGGCCGCGATCTCGTCGGCCCGCCTGCTCCAGTAGGCCTCGTCGACGGGCTGTACCTCGCCGTCGGCCCCGAGCTGACCGGTGCAGGCGACGAGGACGCGCTCCGGCGCCCCCTTGAGCAGTATCCGTTCCCGCCGACCGTCGTCGTGGGGGTGCAGCGTCGCCATGAACTTGTGTTCGGACTCGAAGGGGACGACGTCGAGGCGGGGCCACCGCGAGTGGGCGGTTTCGGGGGGCAGGCCGGCCTTGCGGCCGAGCACGACGAGTGCCGCCTCGGTGGGGTTGCCGTGAACCCCCCACACACCGTCGTCCTCGATGACTCGTGTGTCGTTGCACAGGACACCGGCACGGACGGCCAGTGCGAGCGCCGGATCGGCAGCCGCATCGACGGGTTCCCCGCTCTCCGCAGTCGTGATCGCGCCGACCGGTGCGTACCCGACCCCGCCCACCTCGACGGTGCGATGTGCGCACACCAGCTTCTGCACCGTCATCTCGTTGCGGGTCAGCGTGCCGGTCTTGTCGGAACAGATCACTGTCACCGAACCCAGAGTCTCGACGGCGGGAAGGCGCCGGATCACCGCGTTGCGCCGCGCCATCCGCTGGACACCGAGCGAGAGAGCGACCGTCATCACCGCCGGAAGGCCCTCGGGAATCGCGGACGCGGCCAAAGCCACCACCAGGGTGAACATCTCCGACGGGCTCTCGCCACGCCACACGATTCCGAGCACGAACGTCAGGGCGGAGACCGCCAGGATGACTGCGGCGAGCCACCGTCCGAAGCGGCCGATCTGCTCGAGCAGTGGCGTGGCCGCCCGGTCGACGCCCGACAGGAGCGTGTTGATGCGCCCGAGTTCGGTGTCGGATCCCGTGGCGATCACGACGCCGTCGCCCTGCCCGAAGACTGCGACGGTGCCCGCGAAACACGCCGATCGGCGGTCGCCCAGTTCGCTCTCGGCATCGACCGGCTCGGCCGTCTTGGCGACGGGAACGGATTCACCCGTCAGCGCGGACTCGTCGATGCGCAACTCGCGAGAATTCAGAACCCGCAGGTCGGCGGGCACCCGGTCGCCCGAAACCAGACGCACCACATCACCCGGAACGAGTTCGGCCGCGGGAATCTCGACGATTCGCCCGTCGCGGTACACCCGGGTTCGCGGCGCGAGCATGGCGCGGATCGAGTCGAGCGCGGAGGCTGCGCGGCCTTCCTGGACGAAACCGATGAGGGCGTTCACGACCACCGCGCCGAGGAGGACGGCGGTGTCGATCCAATGCCCGAGGAATGCGGTGACGGCAGCGGAGGCCATCATCACGTACAGCAGGACGTTGTGGAACTGCCGCAGCAGTCGCCACCACCAGCGATCCGAACGGGGAGCCGGAAGCGTGTTGGGGCCGTACAGGCGTAGCCGGTGAGCCGCTTCGGCGCCGGTCAGTCCGGTATCGCGGCTCTCGAGCCGGGTAAGGGTGTCACCGGTGTCGATGGCATGCCAAGGGTGGCTCATTACCTCGATTTTACCGATGGCACGGCGTGACGGGCATGCCGGGGTGAGGCGCGCCCCGACGAAGGACGGGCACCACCCGGACTCGCCGGTCGGTGCCCGCCTGCGTGAACGTCAGAAGGAGTGCTCGGGCCCCGGGAAGGTGCCCTGCGAAACCTCGGCTGCGTACTGTGTGGCGGCACGGCGCAATTCGTCGCCGACCTGCCCGAACTTCTTGACGAACTTTGCGGTCTTGCCGCTGGTGTATCCGGCCATGTCCTGCCAGACGAGGACCTGGGCATCACACTCGTTGCCTGCGCCGATGCCCACCGTCGGGATGCTCAGCTTGCGCGTGACCTGACCGGCGAGGTCGGCCGGAACCATCTCCATCACGACCGAGAACGCGCCGGCCTCCTGGACTGCGATGGCATCGGCGACGAGCTGCTCGGCGCCGTCACCGCGGCCCTGCACCCGGAACCCGCCGAGCGTGTTCACGGACTGCGGGGTGAAACCGATGTGCGCCTGCACCGGGATGCCGGCTGCCGTGATCGCCGCGATCTGCGGTGCGATCCGCTCGCCACCCTCGAGTTTGACGGCGTGCGCGCCGCCTTCCTTCATGAACCGCACAGCGGTCGCGAGCGCCTGCTCCGGCGACGCCTCGTAACTGCCGAACGGCAGATCGGCGATGACGAGCGCGTGCGGGGCACCGCGCACGACGCCACGGACGAGCGGAAGCAGCTCGTCGACGGTCACCGGCACGGTGGTGTCGTAGCCGTAGACGACGTTCGCTGCAGAATCGCCCACGAGCAGCACGGGGATACCCGCCTCCTCGAAGATGCGGGCGGAGGAGTAGTCGTAGGCGGTCAGCTCTGCCCAGCGGCGGCCTTCGGCTTTCATCGCCTGCAGATGATGGACTCGCGTCTTGCGCTTGGGAGTGTCGGCAGGGGCCGCAGCCGAAGCGGCGCCACCGTATACCGACGTCACGTTGTCGGACATCACTGTCCCTTTCTTCCTCGAGGCCCTCGGGGTCCCCGGGTCGGGTGATGACTGTCTCAGTCTGCCACCCCCGTCTGGCTGTAGAAGTGCGCCTAGCAGTGCAATTGGTCACATCGCAAGCCTCTTCGGTGCGCGTGGGACGATCGAGACGTGCCCCTGCCTGCTCGTACGCGTCTGCGCCGTCTGTCCGTCCCCGTGATCGCGACCGCGGTCGTGCTCGCAGGGTGCGGTGATTCCACCGCTGACGAATCCGGGCCCTCGACGGTGGGGGTCGTGCCCGGGCTCGAACAGTTCTACGGGCAGAGCGTCGCGTGGGAGTCGTGCAGCGGATACGGCATCGACGGTCCCTATCTCGACCGAAACGGGGCGCAGTGCGCCCGCATCACGGTGCCGCTCGACTACGCCGACCCGGACGGGGAGGTGATCACCCTCGCCGTCTCGCGGATGCCGGCGAGCGAGGACCGGATCGGCTCGCTCCTGGTCAACCCGGGCGGGCCGGGTGCCTCAGGGCTGGCCACGGCGCTCACCGCCGACGGAACGACCATCGGTGACCGGTTCGACGTCGTCGGATTCGACCCCAGGGGAGTCGGGGCGTCCGAACCGGCCGTCCGGTGCCGCACGGACGCGGAGGCCGACGCCGACCGGGCATTCGACGACGGGGACACGAGTCCCGAGGGCATCGCAGCGACGGAGAAGCGCAATCGCGAATACGCGCAACTGTGCGCCGAGCGCACCGGGGTCGACGTCCTCGCTCACGTCGGGACGCGTGAGGTCGTGCAGGACATGGACATCCTCCGCGGCGTCCTCGGCGACGACGCGCTGAACTATCTCGGTTACTCGTACGGAACCCGCCTGGGCACCCTCTATGCAGAGGCCTTCCCCGGACGGGTGCGGGCGATGGTGCTCGACGGCGCGATCGATCCGGAGCAGGACCCGGTCGAGGAGATCATCCTGCAGGCAGAAGGCTTCCAGAAGGCGTTCGACGAGTTCGCCGCGTACTGCGCGCAGTACGACGGTTGCCCGCTCGGGGACGACCCGGCGAGGGCAGCCGCTCGGTTCCGCGAGCTGGTCGATCCGCTGATCGAGGCGCCGGCCCCCACCACCGACCCGCGTAGGTTGAGCCACGGCGACGCGATTACCGGCGTGCAGCAGGGGTTGTACTCGCCGAGCCTGTGGGGTTCCCTGCGAGGCGGGCTGGAATCGCTGGCGAGCAGCGGCACGGGCGACACCCTGCTGCGACTTGCCGACCTTTACGAAGGGCGCGACGAGGACGGCACCTACAGCAACATCACCGACGCCTTCAATGCGATCCGTTGCGTCGACGACCAGCCGGTGACGGACCGTGCGCTCGCCGACGAACTCGACACACGATTCCGCGTGGCCGCACCCTTCCTCGACGACGGTCGCGGAACCGGAGCTTCTGCGCTGGACGTGTGTGCCTTCTGGCCGGTCCCGGCCACCGGTGACCCGCATACTCCCGACGTGCGCGACCTGCCGCCCGTCCTCGTGGTGTCGACGACCGGCGATCCCGCGACTCCGTACGACGCGGGGGTCGAACTCGCCGACGCGCTCGGCGGTATTCTGGTGACCTTCGAGGGAACTCAGCACACCGTCGTGCTGGACGGGAACGAGTGCGTGGACACCGCTGTGACCAGCTATCTCGTCGATCTCGCGGTCCCCACCGGCGATCCTTACTGCCGCTAGGCGACAGCTGTGAGCGACACGCCATCGGACGAGCCTGCCGATGTAACACGGAATTAACGGTTAGTGCCTAGTCTCGCGGGTATGGATCGCCAGAAGGAGTTCGTGCTCCGCACCCTCGAAGAGCGCGACATTCGGTTCGTGCGTCTGTGGTTCACCGACGTCGTCGGCACCCTCAAGTCGGTGGCGATCGCGCCGGCCGAACTCGAAGGGGCTTTCGAAGAAGGCATCGGATTCGACGGCTCGGCCATCGAGGGGTTCTCCCGGATCTCCGAAGCCGACATGGTCGCGCGCCCAGACGCCACGACCTTCCAGGTGCTGCCCTGGGTCGACGACCGGGGACACCAGTACTCGGCTCGGATGTTCTGCGACATCACGATGCCCGGCGGCACCCCGAGCTGGGCCGATCCCCGCCACGTGCTGCGACGTCAGCTCAACAAGGCCTCCGATCTCGGCTTCAGCTGCTACGTGCATCCGGAGATCGAGTTCTTCCTCGTCGAGGACGGCCCCGAAGGGGGCGCCCCGGTACCCGCCGACATCGGCGGCTACTTCGACCAGTCGGTGCACCGCTCGGCTCCCCACTTCCGGCGCCACGCAATCGACGCCCTCGAATCGATGGGTATCTCCGTCGAGTTCAGCCATCACGAGACCGCGCCGGGTCAGCAGGAGATCGACCTGCGTTACGCCGATGCGCTCTCGATGGCCGACAACGTCATGACCTTCCGCTATGTGGTCAAGGAGATCGCCATGCAGGAAGGCGTGCGGGCCACTTTCATGCCCAAGCCCTTCCGCGACTATGCGGGCTCGGCGATGCACACCCACATGTCGCTGTTCGAGGGCGAGACCAACGCCTTCCACGACCCCGACGATCCGCTGCAGCTCTCGGCGACGGGCAAGGCGTTCATCGCCGGCGTCCTCGAGCACTCCAACGAGATCAGTGCTGTCACCAACCAGTGGGTCAACTCGTACAAGCGCCTGGTGCACGGGGGAGAGGCGCCCACCGCCGCGTGCTGGGGGCCGTCGAACCGATCCGCACTCGTGCGAGTGCCGATGTACACGCCGAACAAGGCGTCCTCGCGGCGCGTGGAGATCCGCACCCCCGACTCGGCGTGCAACCCCTATCTGACCTTCGCTGTGCTGCTCGCCGCCGGTCTGCGCGGTATCGAGAAGGGCTACGAGCTGGCACCCGAGGCCGAGGACGACGTGTGGTCGCTGACCTCGGCCGAGCGCCGGGCGATGGGTTACCGCGAACTGCCCACCGATCTCGACATCGCGCTGCGCGAGATGGAGAAGTCCGAACTCGTCGCCGAAACCCTCGGTGAGCACGTTTTCGACTACTTCCTGCGCAACAAGTGGCGGGAGTGGGAGAACTACCGCAGCCAGGTCACCCCGTTCGAACTCGAGCAGTACCTGGGGCTGTAAGCGACGATGGAAGCGTGGTGAGACCGCCCAGCGCACGTTCGGTAGTTCCCGGCCCCGGTCGGCTCGGCCTGGTCGAGCCGACCGCGCCCGCCGAACTCGCTCGACTCGGATGGACCGACGCCGGCAGTGTCGAACTGCTGTGGGCGCTCTCCCGTGCCCCGAACGCCGACCTGGCCTTGCGCACCCTCGCGCGACTGGCCGACTCGCTCGGTGACGACTGGACGGAACTCGACTCGGCGCTGCGCTCGGACACCGGTCTGCGAGGCCGGTTGTTCGGCCTGTTCGGAGCATCGTCTGCGCTCGGCGACCACGTCGTGGCCAATCCCGATCGCTGGAAGATGCTCGCGGGCCCGGGGACACTGCCCGACAAGCACACCTTCACTGTGCGCATGCTCGACAGCGTCGACGCCGAACCCGAACCCGACGGGCGTCCCGGACGGTTGATTCACCGGGCCGGGCTCGTCGGTCCGCACGCCGTCGCTGCGCTGCGGACCACCTACCGCGACCAGCTCATGCTGATCGCGGCCGCCGACCTCGCCGCCGTCGTCGAGAACGAACCGGTCGTGCCCTATCTCGAAATCGGTGCCCTGCTCGCCGATCTCGCCGACGCCGCGTTGACCGCGGCGCTCGCCGTGGCTGTGGCGACCGTGATTCCGGAGGGACCCTGCCCGGTCGATCTCGCAGTGATCGCCATGGGCAAGTGCGGTGCGCGTGAACTGAACTACGTCAGCGACGTGGACGTCGTGTTCGTCGCCGAACCCGCGGACGCCCGAGCGAGCCGCATCGCCGGCGAGATGATGCGCATCGGGTCGTCGGCCTTCTTCGAGGTCGATGCGGCGCTGCGCCCGGAAGGTAAACGCGGCGAACTCGTCCGCACCCTCGAATCCCACGTCGCGTACTACCACCGATGGGCCAAGACCTGGGAGTTCCAGGCGCTGCTCAAGGCGCGGCCGATGACCGGCGATCTCGACCTCGGCCGGCGCTATGTCGAGGCACTGAGTCCGATGGTGTGGACGGCCTCCGAGCGCGAGGACTTCGTGCCCGACGTGCAGGCGATGCGCCGGCGGGTCGAGGAGATGGTGCCTCCCGAACTACGCGAGCGCGAACTCAAGCTCGGGCGCGGCAGTCTCCGCGACGTCGAGTTCGCCGTGCAGTTGCTGCAACTCGTGCACGGCCGCGTCGACGAGTCGCTCCGGGTGCCCAACACGGTGGAAGCATTGTGTGCGCTCGCCGACGGCGGGTATGTGGGGCGCGACGACGCGGCGAACATGCGTGCGTCCTACGAATTCCTGCGTCTGCTCGAACACCGGCTGCAACTGCAGCGGCTCAAGCGCACCCACACTCTGCCGCCACCCGAGGACCGGGAGGCACTGCGCTGGCTCGCCCGCGCGGCCCATATGCGGCCGGACGGGCGCAAGGATGCGCTCGGCGTCCTCGAATCGGAGATCAAGCGCAACTCGTCGCGGATCCGCAAGCTGCACGCGCGGCTGTTCTACCGGCCGCTGCTCGACTCGGTGAGCAAACTCGACAAGGAAGCGCTACGCCTGTCACCCGACGCGGCAGTCCGCCAGCTCGCGGCGCTCGGCTACAGCGCACCGCGGCACGCGATGGAACACCTGGCGGCTTTGTCCGGCGGCGCCTCCCGCAAGGCGCGCATCCAGGCGTTGCTGCTTCCGCAGTTGCTCGAATATCTCGGTGAGACGACCGATCCCGACGCCGGCCTGCTTGCCTATCGGCGACTGTCCGATGCGCTCTACGACACCGTCTGGTTCCTTCGGGTCCTGCGCGACGAGCCGGCGGTGGCCGAGAGGCTCATGATGGTCCTCGGTTCCTCCGCGTACGTCGCCGACCTGCTCGTGAAGTCCCCCGAAGTGATCCGGCTGTACGCGGACGCATCGACGGGACCGAGGTTGCTCGAGGCGAATCCGCCCGAGGTGGCGCGTGCTCTCGTCGTCTCGTCGTCACGCCATCCCGATCCCACGCGTGCGATCGCCGCCGCCCGTTCGCTCCGCCGAGCCGAACTCGCGAGGATCGCGAGCGCCGACATCCTGGGGATGCTCGACGTGCCGCAGGTGTGCCGGGCGTTGTCCTCGGTGTGGGCCGGGGTTCTCGAAGCCGCTCTCGACGCGGTGATCCGTGCCTCGGAGCAGTCCCGCGGACCGGCGCCGGCCCGTATCGCGGTGATCGGGATGGGCAGGCTCGGGGGAGGCGAGCTCGGATACGGATCCGACGCGGACGTGCTCTTCGTGTGCGATCCGCTGCCGGGTGCCGACGAGACCGAGGCGGTCAAGTGGGCCACCAGTATCGCCGAACAGGTGCGCCGGCTGCTCGGAGCGCCGAGCACCGATCCGCCGCTCGAGGTCGATCTGGATCTGCGTCCGGAAGGTCGCAGCGGTCCGATCGTGCGGACGTTTGCCTCCTATCGGGCTTACTACACGCAGTGGGCCGAGGTGTGGGAAGTGCAGGCGCTGCTGCGGGCACACGCCGTCGCGGGAGATCGCGAACTCGGCACCCGCTTCCTGCACATGATCGACAGCGTGCGGTATCCCGAAGGGGGAATCTCCCAGGAGTCCGTGCGCGAGATCCGGCGCATCAAGGCACGTGTGGACTCCGAGCGACTGCCCCGCGGAGCCGATCCGGCCACCCACACCAAGCTCGGCCGGGGTGGACTCGCCGATATCGAGTGGACCGTGCAGCTGCTGCAGCTCAGGCACGCATACGGACTCCCGGCGCTGCGCACCACCTCGACGCTCGAGGCGCTGGACGCCATCGGTGCTGCCGAGCTGCTCAGCGCACCCGACGTCGAGCTCCTGCGGGCGGCGTGGATCACCGCCACGGATGCGCGGAACTGTCTCGTGCTCGTGCGCGGCAAACCGACCGATCAGCTCCCCGGCCCGGGCCGGTTGCTCGAAGCGGTTGCGCGTGTGACGGGTTGGCGGGGTGAGGACGCCTCGGAATTTCTCGACCACTACCTGCGCGTGACACGTCGCGCGCGGGCGGTCGTCGAGCGGGTTTTCTGGGATTAGCGGACCGTCAGTCGCAGACGACGACGAGCGCGACTCCCCGCCAGACCTCGGTTTCCGTCGTCACCCACTCGTCGTCGTCGGAGTCCCACTCCCGCTCGGTCACGACGTCGTAACCACGGTCGCGTTGCTCGGTGACGACGCAGTTCTGCATGGTGCTACCGGAGCGATTCAGGATGACGTAGGGAACGCCCGCCTCGGAGAGAACCTTCTCGGCCTGGTCGTCCGACATTCCCACGACGGAGATGTCGGTCTGTGCCGCGGCGGTGCCGGCGAGCGCGACGGTCAGGGGAACGGGGGACAGTAGTGCGGCGACGCATGCCGTCGAGATGAGGGATCTGCGCATGGGGCGGCCTCCGGAGGAGACGAGTGCTTCGAATACGGACCTCGTCGCATCTGCTCCCCCCGAGAGCGGAATGTGACACATATCACCAGGCTGCGTTTCTACGGTACACCCGTGTGCAGCCTGGTTGTCCAGGCCGTTCTCCGGCGACGACCTTCCCCGCAACCGACGAAGCCACCCGCCGATCACGGCGGGTGGCTCCGGTGATGCGTCGGATACGGTCGTGGACCGCCGACGCGTTACTTCTTCAGGTCGAAGCGATCGAGATCCATGACCTTCGTCCACGCCGCGACGAAGTCGCGGACGAACTTCGGGCCGGCGTCGTCGGTCGCGTAGACCTCGGCCAGCGCCCGCAACTGCGAGTTCGCACCGAAGACGAGGTCCACGGCGGTCGCGGTGTACTTGACATCTTCGCTTCCTCGCGCGCGCCCTTCGTAGACACCTTCGGTCGACTGGGAGACCTTCCACTCGGTCCCCATGTCGAGCAGGTTGACGAAGAAATCGTTGGTCAACGTCTGCGGGCGGTCCGTCAGGACGCCGTGCGTGCTGCCACCGTGGTTCGCGCCGAGTGCTCGAAGTCCGCCGAGAAGCACCGTCATCTCGGGTGCCGTCAGCGTCAGCAGATTGGCACGTTCGAGGAACAACTTCTCGGGTGGAAGCTTCTCGCCACCGCGGATGTAGTTGCGGAAGCCGTCGTGCTTCGGCTCTAGCACCGCGAACGACTCGACGTCCGTCCACTCCTGTGACGCATCCGTGCGACCCGGCGAGAAGGGCACCGTGATGTCGTGTCCGGCATCCTTGGCGGCCTTCTCCACAGCAGCGTTACCGGCGAGCACGATCAGGTCCGCGAGCGAGACCTTCTTGTTCCCGCCCGCCGAACTGTTGAACTGCTCCTGGATACCCTCGAGGATCTGCAGAACCTGTGCGAGCTGCTCGGGTTCGTTGGCCTCCCAGTTCTTCTGAGGTTCGAGTCGTACTCGCGCACCGTTGGCACCGCCGCGCTTGTCGGTCCCGCGGAAGCTCGCCGCAGACGCCCATGCCGCCGCGACGAGCTGCGGAACGGTCGCCCCCGACTCCAGGATCGTGTCCTTGAGCGATGCGATGTCGCTCTCGTCGATCAGGTCGTGGTCGACCTCGGGCACCGGATCCTGCCAGACCTCGGGTTCCGGGATCCACGGGCCGCGGTACCGGGAGATCGGGCCCATGTCGCGGTGCAGCAGCTTGAACCACGCCTTGGCGAACTCACGCTCGAGTTCCTCGGGATGATCGAGCCAGCGACGGGTGATCTCGCCGTAGATCGGGTCGTAGCGCAGGGCGAGATCGCTCGTCAGCATGCCGGGCGCATGTTTCTTCGACGGATCCTGGGCATCGGGAACCGTCCCGGCGCCCCCGCCGTCCTTCGGCGTCCACTGCCACGCTCCGGCCGGGCTCTTGGTCTTCTCCCACTCGTAGGCATAGAGCGTTTCGAGGAAGGTGTTGTCCCACTTCGTCGGAGTCGGAGTCCACGTCACCTCGAGACCGCTGGTGATCGTGTCGTCACCGACGCCGGTGCCGTACGAGTTCTTCCACCCGAGACCCTGCTGTTCGAGCGGGGCAGCCTCGGGTTCGGGGCCGAGATTGTCCGCCGGGGCGGCACCATGTGTCTTGCCGACGGTATGGCCGCCCACGATGAGCGCGGCCGTTTCGACGTCGTTCATCGCCATCCGGGCGAAGGTCTCACGGATGTCGCGACCGGACGCGAGGATCTCCGGATTGCCGTTGGGGCCTTCGGGGTTGACGTAGATCAATCCCATCTGGACCGCGCCGAACGGACCCTGGAGCTCGCGTTCGCCCGCGTACCGCTCGTCGCCGAGCCAGGTGTCCTCAGGACCCCAGAACACCTCGTCCGGCTCCCAGATGTCCTCGCGGCCGAACGCGAAGCCCACCGTCTTGAAGCCCATGGACTCGTAGGCGCAGTTGCCGGCGAAGACCAGAAGGTCGGCCCACGAGAGTTTACGGCCGTACTTCTGCTTGATCGGCCACAGCAGACGACGAGCCTTGTCGAGGCTGACATTGTCGGGCCAGCTGTTGAGTGGGGCGAAGCGCTGCGCACCCTTGCCGCCGCCGCCGCGACCGTCGGCGATGCGGTAGGTGCCGGCCGAATGCCAGCTCATCCGGATGAAAAGACCGCCGTAGTGGCCGAAGTCGGCGGGCCACCAATCCTGCGAGTCCGTCATCAGGGCGATGAGATCCTGACGGAGAGCTTCGACGTCGAGTGTCTCCACCTCCTTCGAGTAGTCGAAGTCGGTTTCCATCGGGTTGGACAGCGGTGAATGCTGATGCAGCACCGTGAGGTCCAGTTGCTCCGGCCACCAGTCCTGATTGGTCCGCGGCCGGTGCGGCGACGGCTCGGGGGTGGGGACTGCCGGGTTTTCGCTTTCGGACACTTCGGTTTCCTTCCGGATCAGGTGGATCGGACCGATTCAGGTTGTGCTCGTGGGTCTTCGTGCGAGCAGTCGCGGCACAGGCCCCAGAACACGACGTCCGCCTCGTCGACGTCGAAGCCTGCATCCTCGACCGGCGACAGGCAGCGCGTGTCGCCGAGGGCGTGATCGACATCCGAGATCGCGGCGCAGGAACGGCAGACGAGGTGGTGATGGCTGTCGCCGACACGCATTTCGTACCGAGCGTGGAAACCTGCGGGCTGGATTCGTCGGAGGACTCCACGTGCCGAGAGCGCGTGGAGGATGTCGTACACGGTGTGCCGTGCGATGCCGGGCAGAACGGCACCGACCGCTTCGAAGATACGGTCGGCATCGGCGTGTGGGTGCTCGTGCGCTGCGCCGAGCACCGCCAGACGCTGTCGGGTCACGCGTAGACCGGCTGCGCGTAACCGCTCGGAGAAATCCCGCGTCGAGGGCACGAAGCCCACTATGGACCACTTTTCTGGAATCGGTCGCGATTTCGACGTATTCGTAGAGGAACGAAGAATTCTCGCGCGCCGAAGAGCGTATTACCCCACTGCGGCGGTAGCGAGGCGTGCTTGCGCGCGCGAGGTGGGCGGAGCCGGAGACGCGAAAGGCCGCTCGTCCCGATCGGGACGAGCGGCCTTTCGCGGATGCTCTTACCGGACTCGACTCAGCAGTCGAAGTACAGCTGGAACTCGTAGGGGTGCGGGCGCAGGTTGACCGGGGCGATCTCCTGCTCGCGCTTGAGCGAGATCCACGTCTCGATGAGGTCGGAGGTGAAGACGCCGCCCTCGGTGAGGTACTCGTGGTCGCGCTCGAGGTTGTCGATGACCGCCGAAAGGCTCGTCGGCGCCTGCGGGATGTTCTTGGCCTCCTCCGGCGGAAGCTCGTAGAGGTCCTTGTCGACCGGAGCGAGCGGCTCGATCTTGTTCTTGATGCCGTCGAGGCCGGCCATCATCTGCGCCGCGAAGTTCAGGTAGGGGTTACCCGAGGAGTCCGGTGCGCGGAACTCGAGGCGCTTGGCCTTCGGGTTGTTGCCCGTGATCGGGATGCGGACGGCAGCCGAACGGTTGCGCTGGCTGTACACGAGGTTGATCGGAGCCTCGTAGCCCGGCACCAGGCGGTGGTACGAGTTGATCGTCGGGTTCGTGAATGCGAGCAGCGACGGTGCGTGGTGCAGGATGCCGCCGATGTACCAGCGAGCGATGTCGGACAGGCCTGCGTAACCGGCCTCGTCGTGGAACAGCGGCTTGCCGTCCTTCCACAGCGACTGGTGCACGTGCATGCCCGAGCCGTTGTCGCCGAACAGCGGCTTCGGCATGAAGGTGACGGTCTTGCCGGCCTGCCACGCGGTGTTCTTGACGATGTACTTGAACAGCTGCAGGTCGTCGGCCGCGTGGAGCAGAGTGTTGAACTTGTAGTTGATCTCCGCCTGGCCGCCGGTGCCGACCTCGTGGTGGCCGCGCTCGAGTTCGAAGCCGGCGTTCTGGAGGTTGGTGGCGATCTGGTCGCGCAGGTCGACGTAGTGGTCGTACGGCGCGACGGGGAAGTAACCACCCTTGGGGCGGACCTTGTAGCCGCGGTTCGGGGTGCCGTCCGCGTTGTACTCGGCGCCGGTGTTCCAGGCACCCGAGATCGCGTCGATCTCGTAGAAGGAGCCGTTCATCTTCGAGTCGTAGGCGATCGAGTCGAAGATGTAGAACTCGGCCTCGGCACCGAAGAAGGCGGTGTCGGCGATGCCGGTGCTGATCAGGTATTCCTCGGCCTTACGCGCGACATTGCGGGGATCGCGGCTGTAGGACTCACGGGTGAAGGGGTCGTGGACGAAGAAGCTGATGTTGAGGGTCTTCGCTGCGCGGAAAGGATCCAGACGCGCGGTCGTCACATCGGGGAGCAGCAGCATGTCGGACTCGTGGATCGACTGGAACCCACGGACCGAGGAACCGTCGAATGCCAGACCGTCCTCGAGTACATCCTCGTTGAACGCCTTGGCAGGGATGGAGAAATGCTGCTCGATGCCGGGCAGGTCGGTGAAGCGGACATCGACGTACTCGACGTTCTCTTCCGCGATGAACTTGATGACCTCTTCGGCCGTGGTGAACGCCACGCTTGTGCTCCTTCAGTCGGTGCGCGCCATGGGTGCTGGGGCGCCTGCGTCGGATCAGACGGTATGGATCTGGTGTTGCCCGCCCATCAAGCCTATGTTTCGCGGGTGTTACACATGCCTCCGCCCGGCTGTGAGGTCGGAAAGGTGGTATAAGTCACCATGGTTGCGCGGGTTGCCGCTGGTCCGCCGCGAAGAGCTTATCCTGGACCCATGGCACGCATGACGGGCAGTTGGCTTTCCGGGCCTGCTGCGGCGCTCCCCAAGGGTCTCGAGCAAGAGCAGGATTATCCCGGGCAGTTGCTCGGTCTCCCGGAGCACGGCCCGGGTTCCATGGTCGCCACGACTCGTCGGGTGCTCGCGCTCGCGATCGACTGGTTCCTCTCGATGGCCCTCGCTGCGGGGCTGGTCGGGGGCAACCCGCTCGAGAGCCCGCTGCTGTCGTCCTACACCCTGATCATCTGGTTCGTGGTGGGCGTGGGATGCGTCTCCCTGTTCTCGTTCACGCCGGGACAATTCGTCGCGGGTCTGCAGGTCGTGCGGGTGGACGCCCCCGTGCGCGTCGGCATCGTTCGAGCCCTCGCGCGCCAGGCCCTGCTCGTGTTCATCGTGCCGGCGCTCGTCACGGACGTCGACGGCCGCGGTCTCCAGGATCGTGCCACCGGCACCGCGGTGGTGCGCTCGCGCTGAGCGGCCACCGCGCCCGTACTCGAATACGCCGAAGGCCGCCTGCAATCCCCGGGATGCAGGCGGCCTTCGGCGTGAGGCGGGAAGCTCAGCGGCGACGGATGGTGCGCTGGACGCTGCGCATCTTGGCGCCGGCCGGAAGCGGGCCCTTGGGCATGGCCGGACCGGCCTTCTTCGAACTCAGTGCGGACAGCCGGCCCTCGATGGCGTCCATCCGCTTGGTGTCGATGTTGCGGGGCAGCTTGTTCAGACGCTTCTGCAACTGGGAGAGAGGCACCTGGCCCTCGTCGTTGCCCACGACGAACTCGTAGATCGGAGTATCGCCGACGAGACGTGCGACGCGCTTCTTCTCCTGGCCCATCAGGCCTTTCACGCGACCCGGATTGCCCTCACCGATGAGGATCACACCCGGCCGCCCGATCACGCGGTGCACTGCGTCGAGCTGGGTGGTGCCGGCGACCGCCTGGGTGACACGCCAAGCCCCCTGCAGATTGTCCAGCGCCCATGCGGCCGCGCCGGCCTGTCCGTCGGCCTTGGCGTACACGCTCTTCTGCACGCGGCGGCCGAAGATGATGAACGCGAGGAGGACACCCACCAGGATGCCGATGGGCAGGAGGAACCACTCGATGTCGAAGATCAGACCGACGACGAAGAACACCACGATCGACACGACGAGGGCACCGATCATCCACGGCAGGAGAAGCTTGTCCTCCTTGCGCTGGATCTGGAACGCCTGCCAGAGCTGAGTACGACGCTCCTTCGACGCCTGCTTCCGTGCGGCCTTCGCCGCCGCCTTCGCTTCCTTGTCGGTCTTGCTGCCCTTCGCCATGCACTCCAGGATACGGCCCCGGTGGTGGCCCACTTACCACCACCTGGGCCGTTACGGACCTACTGTGACCGGGCGCGCGACGTCACTCGCCGAAGCGAGCGAGAACCGCGCCGGCTTCCTGCGAGGCTGTGCCCTCTTCGGCGAGATGTGCCTGATCGGCGGGAAGTTCGCGCCCGTGATGGGCCATCGCCTGCGCGTAGAGGCGACCGGCGCGGTACGACGAACGCACCAGCGGCCCCGCCATCACACCGGCGAAGCCGATCTCGCGGGCGGTCTCCGAGTGGTCGACGAACTCCTGCGGCTTGACCCAGCGCTCGACCGGATGGTGGCGCGGGGACGGGCGGAGGTACTGGGTGATCGTGATGATGTCGCACCCGGCGTCGTGCAGGTCGTGCAGCGCCTCGGTGACCTCCTCGGGAGTCTCGCCCATGCCGAGGATGAGATTGGACTTGGTGACCAGTCCGAAGTCGCGTGCCTGCCGGATGACATCGAGCGACCGCTCGTACCGGAAAGCCGGGCGGATGCGCTTGAAGATGCGCGGCACCGTCTCGACGTTGTGGGCGAGGACCTCCGGACGAGACTCGAAGACCTCCTGAAGGAGGTCGGGCTTGCCGTTGAAGTCGGGAATCAGGTTCTCCACGCCGGTACCCGGGTTGAGTTCGTGGATCTGCTTCACCGTCTCGGCGTACAGCCACGCACCGCCGTCCGGCAGATCGTCGCGTGCGACGCCGGTGATCGTGGAGTATCGCAGGCCCATGGACCGCACCGACTCGGCGACCCGGCGAGGCTCGTCGCGGTCGAGTGCAGCCGGCTTTCCGGTGTCGATCTGGCAGAAGTCGCATCGCCGGGTGCACTGCTCACCGCCGATGAGGAAGGTCGCCTCGCGGTCTTCCCAGCACTCGTAGATGTTGGGGCAGCCGGCTTCCTCGCACACCGTGTGCAGGCCCTCGCGTCGTACCAGGCCTTTGAGGTCGGTGTACTCCGGGCCCATCTTCGCCCGGGTCTTGATCCAGTTGGGTTTGCGTTCGATCGGCGTCTGCGCGTTTCGGGTCTCGATCCGCAGCAGCTTGCGTCCTTCTGGGGCCACAGTCACGCACTCGATCGTACGCCGCCGGTCCTGTCCGGAATCGGCGGGTGCGAGCAGGCTCAGAAGCGGTGCGTGGTGAATTCCGGGGTGGTCGAGGCAGTTCCGGACGCGCCTACGGCCTGCTCGAAGGTCACCCTTTCGATGTCGCACTCGGTCACGGGGATTCGGCCGTCGAGAGCGGCGATCACCGCATCGGTGACGGCCGGGATCACATCGTCGACGGTGACCTCCCGGCCGAGCTCACCGGTGAGCGACGCGACTCCGGCATCGCGGATGCCGCACGGGACGATCGAATCGAACGCGTCGAGCGCCGAATTGCAGTTGAGTGAGAAGCCGTGCATGGCGACGCCGCGCTGTACGCGGATGCCGATGGCGGCGATCTTCCGTTCGGGAAGCCAGTGCCCCTCGCGCAGCTCGGCGGGAAGCCACACGCCGGAACGTCCGTCCACGCGGCCGCACACCAGGCCCATGTCCGAGCAGACGCTGATCAGGGCCTGTTCGATCCGGCGCACGTAACCGACCACGTCGATCGGTTCGGCGAGCTTGACGATGGGATAGCCGACGAGCTGACCCGGTCCGTGCCAGGTGATCTTGCCGCCGCGGTCGACGTCGATGACCGGCGTTCCGTCGGTCGGCCGGTCACCGTCCTCGGTCCGGCGCCCGGCTGTGTAGACGGGGGGATGTTCGAGCAGCAGCAGGGTGTCGACGCCCTCGCCGTCGGCGCGCTCGTTCGCGAGTTCGCGCTGCTTCTCCCAGGCCTCGAGATAACCGATGGTTCCGAGCCGCACGACGGCGACGGAAGCCGAGTCGGAACGGGCGGAAGACGAGGGATTGCTCATGTTCTCGAACTCTACGCCGCAGTGCTCGGCGGCAGCACCGCAGTCCGCCTACGCCGACGGGGGCACCACCATGCCGGTGATGCCCCCGCGGATGTCCGGATCGGCGTCCGGATGTCGGACTACAGTCCGAGATCGGCCTCGAACGCGCCCTCCTCGAGACGATGCTTGATCGTCTTGAGGAAGCGACCTGCGTCGGCACCGTCGATCAGGCGGTGATCGTAGGTGAGCGGCAGGTAGCACATCGACCGCACACCGATCGACTCGTTGCCGGTCTCGTCCATCACGACGACCGGGCGCTTGACGATCGCGCCGGTTCCGAGCATCGCAGCCTGCGGCGGCACTAGGATCGGGGTGTCGAACAGGGCTCCCTGGCTACCGATGTTGGTGATGGTGAAGGTCCCACCGGCCAACTCGTCGGGCTTGAGACCACCCTTGCGTGAACGCTCGGCGATGTCGGCGATCGCGCGGGCGAGTTCGGCCAGCGACAGGTCGCCGGCATTGTGGACCACCGGCGAGAGCAGGCCCTGCTCGGTGTCCACGGCGATACCGAGATGCTCGGCAGCGTGGTAGGTGATCTCCTTCTTGCTCTCGTCGTAGGAGGCGTTGACGTTCGGGTGCGCCCGGAGCGCCTCGACGACAGCCTTTGCGAAGAAGGGCAGGAAGGTGAGATTCACGCCTTCACGCTCGGCGAAGGCCTTCTTCGCCTGCGCACGCAGCTGGGTGATCTTGGTGACGTCGACCTCGAAGGTCTGCGTGAGCTGCGCCGTGGTCTGCAGCGACTCGAGGGTCTTCTTCGCCGTGATCTGGCGGATTCGATTGACCTTCTGGGTCGTCCCGCGCAGCTTGGCGAGTTCGGGACGGACACCCGGAGCCGGACCGGCAGGAGCCGCGGTCTTCTGCTCGGCACCTGCGGCCTTGCCGCCATCGGCGGCCGCGAGAACGTCCTGCTTGCGGATGCGGCCACCGACACCGGTGCCCTTGACCGTGGACAGGTCGACGCCGTGCTGCGACGCGAGCTTACGTACCAGCGGTGTGACATAAGGCGTCGAACCGCTCGAGGGAGCGGACTCGGCCGGCTGCTGTGCTGCCGGAGCAGGTGCCTGCTGTGCTGCCGGAGCAGGTGCCTGCTGAGCGGACGAGGCCGCGGCGGGCTTGGGGGCAGGTGCCGGCGCGGCCTGCTGGACCTTCGGTGCGGGCTGCTGGGCCTGCGGCTTCTCTTCGGCGGCAGGCTTCGGAGCCGGCGCCTCCTCCTTGGGAGCGGGCTGCTCGGCGGGAGCCTCGCTGCCGATGACGGCGAGCTGTCCGCCGACCTCGACGGTCTCGTCCTCCTGCGCGGTGATCTCGGTGAGGATGCCGGCAACGGGGGAGGGGATCTCGGTGTCGACCTTGTCGGTGGAGACCTCGAGAAGCGGCTCGTCGACGGCGACTTCGTCACCGACGGCCTTGAGCCATCGGGTGACGGTGCCTTCGGTGACGGACTCGCCGAGTGCGGGCATGGTGACCGGGGTGCCCTCGCCGCTGCCACCCGAGGATGCAGGCTGCGCAGGTGCGGACTCGGCGGCAGGCTCCTCGGACGGAGCCGGCGCGGCCTCCTCGGACGGTGTGGTGGTGGGCTCGGTCGAGGGAGCGGAGTCGGATGCGGGCTGCTCGGCGGGAGCCTCGCTGCCGATGACGGCGAGCTGTCCGCCGACCTCGACGGTCTCGTCCTCCTGCGCGGTGATCTCGGTGAGGATGCCGGCAACGGGGGAGGGGATCTCGGTGTCGACCTTGTCGGTGGAGACCTCGAGAAGCGGCTCGTCGACGGCGACTTCGTCACCGACGGCCTTGAGCCATCGGGTGACGGTGCCTTCGGTGACGGACTCGCCGAGTGCGGGCATGGTGACCGGGGTGCCCTCGCCGCTGCCACCCGAGGATGCGGGCTGCGCAGGTGCGGACTCGGCGGCAGGCTCCTCGGCGGGCTCTTCGGCAGGTGCCTCTTCGGCAGGTGCCTCGTCGGCTGCGGGGCCGGATCCGTCACCGGAAGCCTCGTCGGCGTCGCCGATCAGGGCCAGTTCGCCACCGATCTCGACCGTGTCGTCCTCTTGGGCGACGATCTTGACCAGCACGCCGGCGGCGGGCGAAGGGATCTCGGTGTCGACCTTGTCCGTGGAGACTTCGAGTAGGGGCTCGTCGACTTCGACCGTGTCTCCTTCCTGCTTGAGCCATCGCGTGACAGTTCCCTCGGTGACGCTCTCACCAAGCGCTGGCATCTGGACGGAGAAGGCCATGTCTGTTGACTCCTCGACGGTTGTGTTCGTGTGTGTTGAGTTGTACCGACTCGTGGTCGCCGACCATTGTGTGGTCGTTGACCATTGTGCGCGGGGCGACTACCCCGTGCTGCTGGTTCACGTGTTCGGTCGGGCCGATACCGGGCGAGGCATGGCCGCTCCCATCCTTGCACCTATCCTGCGGCGACGTTCGGGGAGGGGCGGATCGGCTCACATCGGATTCTGCGTACGACTGCGATCACACAGGTCCCCTCCGCTGCGGGCGGAGGGGACCCGTGTGAGAGATCATCCGTGTTCGGCGACGTCCTCGATGACGGCGAGCATCGTGCGCACGGGCACGCCGGTACCGCCCTTGCCGACGTAGCCGAACGGGCCGCCGGTGTTGAAGGCCGGGCCGGCGACGTCGATGTGGGCCCATTGCACGCCCTCCGAGACGAACTCGTTCAGGAAGATGCCCGCCGCCAACATGCCGCCCCAACGGTGGGGGGTGACGTTCGCGAGATCGGCCACCCGCGACTCGAGGTCTGCGCGCAGTTCTTTCGGGAAGGGCATCGGCCACCCGTTCTCCCCGACCTCCTGCGACAGGGCGGCGACCCGATCACGGAACTCGTCGTGACCCATGACGCCGGGTGTCCGGGTTCCCAGTGCCACCATCTGCGCGCCCGTGAGGGTGGCGGTGTCGATGAGATAGTCGGGAGCGTCCTCGCAGGCACGCACGATCGCGTCCGCAAGGATCAGCCGACCCTCGGCGTCGGTGTTGATGACCTCCACGGTGGTCCCGCCGTACTGAGTCAGCACATCACCCGGTCGCTGCGCGGTCGAAGAGGGCATGTTCTCGGCCATCGGCACGGTGGCGGTGACGTCGGCGGCGACACCGAGTTTCGCGGCGAGCACGACGGTCGCGACGACCGCAGCGGCACCGGCCATGTCGGAGGTCATCGCTTCCATTCCCGCCGCAGGCTTGATGGAGATGCCGCCGGTGTCGAAGGTGACCCCCTTACCCACCAGCGCGACCTTCGGCGCCTTGCGCTTCTTCGACGAGTAGGACAGGCGCACCAGACGCGGCGGACGTGAAGATCCCTTGCCGACGCCGATGATGCCGCCGAAGCCCTTCTTCTCCAGGGCCTTCTCGTCGAGGATCTCGACCTTCAATCCGGCAGCCTCGCCGAGCGCCTTAGCCCGCTCGGCGAACTCGGCCGGGAACAGGTGGCTGGGCGGGGTGTTCACGAAGTCGCGGGCCGTCGCGACGGCTTCGGCGATCGCAGTGGCACGGGCCAGGGTGGCCTTGGCCGCGCGAGCACGGGGCGACGGGACGAGCAATTCGACCCGCGCCACCGGCCGGGCGTTCTCCTTCGGTGCAGACTTCTCCGACCGGAACTCGGTGAAGGTGTACGCGCCGAGGGCGAATCCCTCGGCCGCAGCACCGAGATCGACGGCCGACAGCGCCGTGGAGACGGTGCCGACTCCGCTCAGGGCGCGCGCGGCGGCCCCGGCCGAACGACGCACTTGTTCGGCGTCGATCTTGTCGGCGGCGCCGAGGCCGACCGCGAGAACGCTCGCCACCGGTAGAGCTGCCGGTGCGGGCACGCGGGTGAGTTCCTCGCTCCGGCCGGTCGCTCCCACCGCGACCACGGCGTCGAGCAACTCACCGAGAACCGACTCGTCGATGGGTGCGTCGCCAGCGAGGATCTCGGGGGTGCTGTCGGAGGAAGTCAGCCCGATCACGAGTACCTCGGCGCGGGCGGATACCGAACCGGCGAGAACGAGTTCGGGAAGATCGGGAGTCGGTGCACTCACAGGGCGTCTCCTTGGAGCTGGATCGGGAACGAGCGTGTCGTTCTGTTGCGGCGTCGTTCGGTGCGAGGGGAATCGCCTCGATGCCATCGACCCTAGTGACCGCGACGCCGGACGTCGCTGCCGGACACGTCGGCGGGCGCCGGGGCGGTGGGATAGCGTCGTACGACATGAGCGACGAGAAACTCGGGCAGGGGCCCATCCACAGCGTGCACGTCGAGCTCGGTGCGACCTTCGCTCCGTTCGGGGGCTGGGAGATGCCGGTCTCGTACGCCGGGACGGTCGCCGAGCACAACGCTGTTCGCGAAGCCGTGGGCCTGTTCGATGTCAGTCACCTGGGTAAGGCGCTCGTCGCCGGTCCCGGCGCCGCGGAATTCCTCGACACGGCACTGAGCAACGATCTCGGCAGGATCGGGCCCGGCAAGGCTCAGTACACACTGTGCTGCACCGAGACCGGTGGGGTGGTCGACGACCTGATCGTCTACTACGTCGCCGACGACGAACTGTTCCTCGTTCCCAATGCGGCCAATACCGCAGCGGTCGTCGAGGCGTTGGCCGCCGCCGCGCCGGCCGATGTCACAGTGACGAACCAGCATCGGGACTATGCGGTGTTCGCCGTCCAGGGACCGAAGTCCGTCGACGTCCTCGCAGCCCTGGGACTGCCCACCGACATCGACTACATGGGTTTCGTCGACGCCGAGTACGAAGGTGCCCCGGTGCGGGTCTGCCGCAGCGGATACACCGGTGAGCGCGGCTACGAGGTGCTGCCCCGCTGGAGCGACGCCGAACGTACCTTCCGTGCCCTGCTCGACGCGGTCCGCACGCAGGGTGGCCAGGCCGCAGGTCTCGGTGCCCGCGACACCCTGCGCACCGAGATGGGTTACGCGCTGCACGGACACGAGTTGTCTGTGGACATCTCTCCGCTCGAGGCCCGCTGCGGCTGGGCGGTCGGCTGGAAGAAGCCTCAGTTCTGGGGGCGCGAGGCACTGCTCCGCGAGAAGGAAGCGGGCCCGGCCCGGAAACTCTGGGGGCTGCGGGCGCTCGATCGTGGCGTGCTGCGGCAGGATCTGACCGTGCTGCGCGACGGCACCGAAGTCGGACGGACCACCTCCGGCACCTTCTCGCCCACCCTCAAGGCCGGGATCGCCCTCGCGCTCCTCGACACCTCCGCCGGCCTCGAATCCGGCGACGAAGTGAGCGTGGACGTGCGCGGACGCTCGCTCCGCGCAGAGGTGGTCGCCCCTCCGTTCGTCGAGGACCACACCAGATAGCTGCTCAGCGGGCGGTTGTACCATTGTCGTTCATGACAGGTGTCCTCGAATTCGCCCGCGTCCAGCATCCCTCACCCACCTCTGCGGAGCGGCGGCAGGAGATTCTGTCGAATCCCGGATTCGGGCAGTACTTCACCGACCACATGGTGTCGATCACCTACACCGACGGAATCGGCTGGCACGACGCGAAGGTTGAGCCGTACGCTCCGGTGGCGCTCGACCCGGCCGCGATGGTGCTGCACTACGGTCAGGCCATCTTCGAAGGGCTCAAGGCCTACCGCCAGTCCGACGGGAGTATCGCGTCGTTCCGGGTGGAGGCCAACGCGGCGCGCATGAATCGGTCCGCCGAACGCATCGCAATGCCCTACCTGCCGCCGGAGTTGTTCATCCGCGCGATCACCGAGTTGGTGGAGGTCGACAACGAGTGGGTCCCGGCGGCGGGCGGCGAGGAGTCGCTGTACCTTCGTCCGTTCGCGTTCGCGACCGAGCCGGCGCTCGGGGTGCGGCCCTCGAAGGAGTACAAGTTCCTGCTCATCGCCTCTCCGGCAGGGGCCTATTTCCCTCGGGGCGTGCGGCCTGTCAACGTGTGGCTCTCGCGTGAATACGTGCGCGCGTCGCCCGGAGGCACCGGCGCAGCGAAGTTCGCGGGCAACTACGCGGCTTCGCTCGTCGCGCAGGCGCACGCCGCAGAACAGGGCTGTGACCAGGTCGTGTGGCTCGATGCGATCGAGCGCCGATACGTCGAAGAGATGGGCGGCATGAACCTGTACTTCGTGTACGGCTCGGGCGCCGACGCGCGTCTCGTCACTCCTGAACTGTCCGGATCGCTACTGCCCGGCATCACCCGCGACTCGCTGCTCACACTCGCCAAGGACTCCGGTCTGGTGGTGGAGGAGCGGCGCATCAGCACCGACGAGTGGCGGGAGAAGGCCACCAGCGGTGAGATCACCGAGGTGTTCGCGTGCGGTACCGCCGCGGTCATCACGCCGGTCGGCAGCGTCAAGGACAAGGACGGCGAGTTCGCCATCGCGGACGGCGAGCCCGGCCCCATCACGATGGCCCTGCGCGACACCTTGACCGGCATCCAGCGGGGCACCTTCGCCGACACCCACGGGTGGATGACGACCCTGCGCAAGTAGGTCGTCCGGCCGCGATCAGATCAGGGTCGCGGCCGCCACCGCGACCGCGGCGACGGTGCCTTCCGACACCGCACCGAGAACGTCCCCGTTCATACCCCCGAAGCGTGCCGAGCAGTGACGCGCGAAGACGACGGCGGCGACGAGCACCACCACGACCACGAGTGGCCCGGCCCAGAGCGGACCGGGCAGGCACACGGCCGAGAGGCTCGCGGCAGCGAGAGACCACAGTGCGATCGGCACGAAGCCCTGGGTGCCGGACACGAGTGCGCCGAAGCCGCTGCCGGGAGCGGCGGAGACTCCACGCCGGCAGGCTGCCACCACCGCCACGCGTCCTGTGAACACCGCACAGGTGACGGCCCACCACGCGTGCGCGTCGGCGAGGGCACCGAACGAGGCGGCCTGCAGTCCGAGTACGACGACGAGAGCCGCGACGCCGAAGGGACCTGCGCCGCCACTGTGCATCACCTCGCGCGCACGTTCGGGCGGGCCGTAGCAGCCGAGGCCGTCGGCGGTGTCGCTGAGGCCGTCGATGTGCATCCCTCGGGTGCCGACTGTCAGCACACCGACGCACAGCAGACCCGTCACCAGTGGCGGGGCGCCCAGCGCGGCGGCGCCCAGACAGGTGGCCGCGGCCGCGGCGGCGAGCGTGCACCCGGCGACCGGGGCCATGGAGATGGCACGTCCCGCAACCGTCCGGTCGATCTCGGCCGGCCCTCGTGCGGGGAGGACCGTCAACCACGACAGGGCCAACGCGACGGCACCCAGCCAGTTGCGGACCATCAGTCGGTGATCATCGGCGCGCTCTCGTCGCGGGTGCTCACACCCGCTTCGGAGAATGTGGCCATCTGCGCGAGAACCGACACCGCGCCCTGCACGACCGGAAGTGCGGTCACCGCGCCCGATCCCTCACCGAGACGCATACCGAGGTCCACGATCGGTTCGAGCCGGAGGTGGCGCAGTGCGATGCCGTGTGCGGGTTCGGTCGAACGATGACCGGCGACCCACCACCGTGCTGCCCCGGGCGCGAGTTCCTCGGCGACCATCGCGGCGGCGGTGACGACCACCCCGTCGAGGATCACCGGCGTCCGGCGAACCGCGGCCTGCGCGAGGAATCCTGCCATCGCTGCGAAGTCGGCGCCTCCGGCGGTGCGCAGCAGGGCGACCGGGTTCCTGACGTGAGGTCGTGCGCGTCGCATGGCGTCGCGGATCGCCGTCACCTTGCGCATCCACCCGGCATCGTCGACGCCGGTGCCGCGACCGACCGCGGCCACGGGTTCGGTGGAGGTGAGGGTTGCGATGAGAACCGTTGCGGGAGTGGTATTCCCGATGCCCATATCACCGGCGACGAGCAGGTCGGCTCCCTCGTCGACCTCTCGGTCGGCGAGCCTGCGGCCGGCGTCGATCGCCCGCACCGTCTCGTCGTGGGTCAGTGCGTCCTCGCGGTCGATGCTGCCGCTCGAACGTCGGATCTTGTACTCGGAGACCTCCGGGGAGGTGTCGCTCTCGACGGCCATGTCCACGACCCGAACGCTCGCGCCCGCCGCAGCGGCGAGCACGTTCACGGCAGCGCCTCCCGCGGTGAGATTCGCGACCATCTGTGCGGTGACCTCGGGCGGATAGGCCGACACCCCGCTCCGCGCGACACCGTGATCGCCGGCGAAGACGACCACTCGCGGACGCCGGAAGGGGCGCGGCGGGACTTCGCCCTGGCAGGCGGCCACCCAGCACCCGAGTTCCTCGAGGCGCCCGAGTGAACCGGCAGGCTTCGTCAGGTCCCGCTGGCGTTCCTCGGCGCGCACCCGCGCTTCGAGATCGAGTGCGTCGACGCGCGGGAACTCGACATCGACGGGGGATTCGGAACCGCTGGTCACAGGTCACCTCTCGAACGGATCGTCACGGTGCGACGCTATCAATCGACCGGCAGTGGCAGGAATTCGACGTCATGTGTCATCACTGCCACTTTTCCAGGGTCGCGCTCTCTCGGAGGATCGGGACATGATCGAACTCGTCGTCACTGCCGCGGTCATGTCCACCCTCGTCCTGAGCCTCGAGCTGCTACGCCGGCGAGTCTCTCCCGCGCCCGCCTGGGTGCGGCGGGCACCCTGGCGCCTGAATTGGGGGCGCCCCGGGGATACGAGCCGGCCGCGGCACGACATGTCGCAGGACATGCATGCCGCGGCCGAGATCCGGTGTCTACCGCCGGTCGTGTGTGGAGCGCCTCACCACTGAGGTGTCGAGCGGGTCGCGTCAGACGGCGTCGCCGGGACCCACGCGGGGAAGCGGCGCGCGCAACTTCTTGATCTGCGAGGCACGCACGAAGGCGTACCAGCCGAGACCGAAGCCGCCGTCCGTGGACTCCGGGAAGCGCTGACGCACCTTCTTGTTCACGAGACGGCCGAGATAGATGCCCTCGATGACCATCAGCAGCATCATCACGAACATTGCGAGCGTGACGTACTGCTGAATCACCGGGCCGAGGAACATCGACATGATGAGCACGAGCGCGAGCGGCATGAACAGCCCGACCAGATTGCGGCGGCTGTCGACGAGATCGCGCACGTAGGCGCGGACCGGGCCGCGGTCGCGGGGGAGCAGGTACTTCTCCTCGCCCGCGAGCATCCGGTTGCGGCGCTCGGCGGCGTCGGCGCGGCGCTTGGCTGCCGCGGCCTTGCGCTCTTCCTTGGACTGGGACTTCCGTGCGGCCTTCCGGCGCTCGCGCGCTTCCTTGGCCGTCGTGGGAGCCGGCGCGACAGGTCCGCGTCGGCGGGCCTCGGCGTCGCGCCGTTTCGGCGTGGGCCGCCCCTTGCCGACTGTCACCTTGGGTGCAGGCTCGTCGGGAACTGCGGCCGAGGAGACCCCGGTCACAGGAACCTCATGATCAGCAGAATCGTCGGAACCACCGCGGCGTAGCAACTTCACACCACCAGGCTATGGGATAGTGGATGCAAGCGGGAAATCCGTGTGCCATACCACGCTCGGCGCAGCTCGTCCACGAGGAATAGATACCGGCGCGGTACCGTTGAACCATCGGGTTTCGACACGAACGACAGGGAGCGCCCATGACTGTGCAGCAAGAGACCGAAACTCACGGCGTCATCCTGACCGAAGCAGCAGCTGCCAAGGCGAAGGCACTGCTCGATCAGGAAGGCCGTGACGACCTCGCACTGCGTATCGCCGTTCAGCCCGGTGGCTGTGCCGGTCTGCGGTACCAGCTGTTCTTCGACGATCGGACGCTGGACGGAGACCTCACCAAGGAGTTCGCCGGTGTGACGCTCGCCGTCGACCGGATGAGCGCGCCGTACGTCGAAGGTGCGTCGATCGACTTCGTCGACACCATCGAGAAGCAGGGCTTCACCATCGACAACCCGAATGCCACGGGGTCGTGCGCCTGCGGCGACTCGTTCAACTGAGAACGCACGAGGCGGTTTCAAGGGGTCGACGCAACACCGCTGTTAGTTGGTGGTGATTAGATCACGCAGACGCTCGGCTGGGGTATCCCAGCCGAGCGTTTTGC
>NZ_JBEYUH010000010.1:0-179187 GCF_040643435.1 Rhodococcus sp. NPDC047139 | reverse complement strand
AAGGTTTCGAACCAGTGAAATCTGCAGGCGCCTTCGTCCAACCTCGTTGTCCCGTTCCTTCCGGCCCGGGTCGGTGTCCGTGTCGCTCTGACCTGAACTAAGTTACGTGAGGATCAACTGCTTGCCAAATCGCCTGGTCAACGCCGGTGGGACTCGATGAAACCGCTGGTGGGCGAGGCGAAACAACGCAGGCCGGACCAGATCGGCTTTCGTGACGCCCGCCACAGCCCGTCGCCCTGCAGTTCTCCGCTACCGCGACAGGAGCCGGCCCTCGTCGACGCCCACCCGTTCGATAGCTCCGCCCAGCTCCTGAAGGTTCTCGACGAATCGCGGATAGCCGCGGTCGATGTGGTAGACGTCGTGCACTTCGGTGACCCCATCGGCACACAAGCCGGCGAGCACCAATCCGGCACCCGCCCGGATGTCCGACGCCCACACCGGTGCGCTCGACAGTTGCTCCACTCCTCGCACGACCGCGTGGTGCCCGTCGGTACGGGCGTCCGCTCCGAGGCGCACCATCTCCTCGACGAAGCGGAACCGGGCCTCGAAGACGTTCTCGGTGATCATGGAGGTGCCGTCGGCGACGGCTGCGAGTCCGATCGCCATCGGTTGCAAGTCGGTCGGAAAGCCCGGGAACGGCAGCGTCGCGAAGTTCACGGCGCGCGGGCGCTCCCGCTGCAGGACGCGAAACCCGTCCGGGAGAGGCGTGACGTCTGCGCCTGCACTGCGCAACTTGTCCAGCACCAGCGCCAGATGCTTCGGGTTCACTCCGTGGACTGCGAGATCGCCTCGCGTCATCACCGCTGCGATCCCCCACGTCGCCGCGACGATCCGGTCCCCGATGCACCGATGCTCCGTCGGCCGGAGCGCAGACACCCCCGACACACGCAAGGTGGTGCTTCCGGCACCGGTGATCCGCGCGCCCATTCGGATGAGCATGTTGCACAGATCGACGATCTCGGGTTCACGCGCTGCGTTGTCGATCGTCGTGTCCCCGTCGGCGAGGACCGCGGCCATCAGGATGTTCTCCGTCGCCCCTACCGATGGGAACGCCAGCCGGATGGTGGCTCCGTACAGCTCGTCGGCCTCCGCGACGACACATCCGTGCTCGATCGTCGAATGCGCGCCGAGCAACCGAAGCCCTGCCTGGTGCATGTCGAGTGGACGGGAGCCGATGGCGTCACCGCCGGGCAACGCGACGATCGCCTTGCGGCATCGAGCTACGAGCGGACCGAGCACGCAGACCGATGCCCGGAACTGGCGCACGGCCGCGAAGTCGGCGCGGTACTCGGGCTCGGCAGGTGTCGTGATGCGCACCGCGTCGCCCTCCAGTTCGACCTCGCACCCGAGACCGCGCAGCACGTCGGCCATCAAGGGCACGTCGAGGATGTCCGGGCAGTTCGTGATGGTGGTCGTGCCCTCGGCGAGCAGGGCCGCGGCCATCAATTTGAGCACGCTGTTCTTGGCGCCCCCGACGACGACGTCGCCGGAAAGGCGGTTCCCACCCGTGACAAGAAAGCGTTCACTCACAACGACACAGCGTAACGGCGTGTCCGCCGGAAGAGCAGAGCCGGTACCGTGACGGCCATGGCAGTGCACCTCACACGGATCTATACGCGCACCGGAGACGACGGAACGACCGGGCTCAGTGACTTCTCTCGCGTCTCGAAGAACGACCCTCGTCTGGTCGCATACGCCGATTGCGACGAGACCAACGCGGCGATCGGTGTCGCACTCGCACTCGGTGCGCTCCCGGAACGGTTGATCCCGGTCCTCCGCCAGATACAGAACGACCTTTTCGACGCCGGCGCCGATCTGTCCACTCCCGTGGTCGAAAACCCGAAGTATCCCCCGCTGCGGATCACCGAGCAGTACATCGAGCGGCTCGAGGGCTGGTGCGACGAGTTCAACGAAGAGCTGAAGCCGCTCGATTCGTTCATTCTTCCGGGCGGCACCCCTGCTGCCGCCCTCCTGCACACCGCCAGGACGGTGGCGCGACGCGCAGAACGCGCGGCGTGGGCGGCTGTGGAAGCTGCTCCTGACGACACCAGTGTGCTGCCGGCCAAATACCTCAACCGGCTCTCGGACCTGCTCTTCATCCTGAGCCGGCTCGCGAATCCCGAAGGCGACGTGCTGTGGCAGCCCGGAGCGGGCGCCGTGAGAAAGCCTCTCTAGAGGGGGCGGCGGCGCTGAGACCGGCCGTCCGGCCTGGATTCCACCCAGGACATGAAGGCCATCAAGGCGCCGCTGTCGAGCGCGATCTCGTACGAGTCGTCGCGGTCGACCACATCGAGGATCACGATGTCCTCGGTCATGATGTCGAATTCATTGCCTGTCGGTTGCCGACGCGACCGCACCTCTATCCCCTGACGGGTCAGACGCGAATCGGGGCCCGGTCGAAGGCTCGAGAGCTTGTAGAACGCGAGCGTTTCGTCTCCGTATCGGATGATTCCGTGTCTCCATCCGGAACCTTCGTTCTGGGGCATCACTCGCAGGATCGCGGCGGTGCCTCCGCCGCGGAGGGTGAACAGGCGGTACAACAAAGCCGCGACGGAGACCGCGAGCAGCACCACAAGGATCGTGAGAATCAATAATCCGAGTGACACTGCTCGTCGGCTCCGTCGCGGCTTGTCGTAGTTCGAAGATCAGGCCCGTTCGACAGCCCGCAGACGGCCTCGCGCCGCTGCGACCTCCGACTCGTCCCGATTCTCATCGGTGAGAGCCGATCGGGCTGCCTCGACGTCGATGTCCTCCACGCGGTCGGCGGCCTCGGCGAGCACCGTCACCGTCGTAGCGGTCACCGAGAGGAATCCGCCATGGACGGCCATGACGATCCGCTCACCGTTCTCGGTCCTGACGGACACCACACCACCCTCGACGAGCTGGCCGAGCACAGGCTCGTGACCGGGCATGATGCCGATCTCGCCCTCGGTGGTCTGGGCGGTGACGAGAGTCGCCGACCCGGACCACACACGCTCCTCGACGGCAACGATGTCCACGCTCATCTCAGCCACGGTGGCCTACTTTCCGGCGATCTTCTTGGCTGCAGCCTCGACGTCGTCGAGTCCACCGCAGCTGTTGAACGCCTGCTCGGGCAGGTGGTCGAACTCGCCCTTGCACACGCGATCGAAAGCCTCGATGGTGTCGCTGAGCGGCACGACCGAACCCGGCTGACCCGTGAACTTCTCGGCGACGATGAAGTTCTGGCCGAGGAACTTCTGGAGACGACGGGCACGGGCGACCGTGACCTTGTCCTCTTCGGAGAGCTCGTCCATACCGAGGATGGCGATGATGTCCTGCAGCTCCTTGTACTTCTGCAGGATCCGCTTGACCTCGTTGGCCACCCGGAAGTGGTCGGCACCGACGATGCCCGGCTCGAGGATGCGCGAGGTCGACGTCAGCGGATCCACAGCGGGGTAGATACCCATCTGGGAGATCGGACGCGAGAGCTCGGTGGTCGCATCGAGGTGAGCGAACGTCGTGGCCGGCGCGGGGTCGGTGTAGTCGTCGGCGGGCACGTAGATCGCCTGCAGCGAGGTGATCGAGCGGCCACGCGTCGAGGTGATGCGCTCCTGGAGCTCACCCATCTCGTCCGCGAGCGTGGGCTGGTAACCCACGGCCGACGGCATACGGCCGAGGAGGGTCGAGACCTCGGAACCGGCCTGGGTGAAGCGGAAGATGTTGTCGATGAACAGGAGCACGTCCTGTCCCTGGACGTCACGGAAGTACTCCGCCATCGTCAGGGCCGACAGGGCGACGCGCATACGCGTTCCCGGCGGCTCGTCCATCTGGCCGAACACCAGGGCGGTGTCCTGGAGGACGCCCATCTCTTCCATCTCGAGGTGGAGGTCGGTGCCCTCACGAGTGCGCTCACCGACGCCGGCGAACACCGACGTGCCGGAGAACTCACGCGCGATACGGGTGATCATCTCCTGGATCAGAACGGTCTTGCCGACACCGGCACCACCGAACAGACCGATCTTGCCGCCCTTGACGTAGGGGGTCAGCAGGTCGATGACCTTGATGCCGGTCTCGAGAATCTCGGTCTTACCCTCGAGCTGATCGAAGGCCGGGGGCTTGCGGTGGATGCCCCACTGCTCGCCGTCGCGGCCGGTGCCCGGCGCGTCGAGGCAGTCGCCCAGCGCGTTGAACACGTGGCCCTTGACGACGTCACCCACGGGCACCGAGATCGGCTTGCCCGTGTCGGACACGGGGGCGCCACGGACGAGGCCGTCGGTCGGCTGCATGGAGATCGTGCGGACCAGGTTGTCACCCAGGTGCTGCGCGACCTCGAGGGTCAGGGTCTTCGCCACGGACGGCAGAGTGACCTCTGCGTGCAGGGCGTTGAACAGCTCGGGCACGGCGCCACGCGGGAACTCCACGTCGACGACGGCGCCGATGACGCGGACGACGCGCCCGGCAAGGGCCGACGCCGCACCGGCGTTGTTGTCGGTTACTGCTGCGGTCATTGTGGTTCAGTCACTTCCTGCACTCGAGGCGAGCGCACCGGCACCGCCGACGATCTCGCTGATTTCCTGGGTGATCTGGGCCTGGCGGGCCTGGTTCGCCTGACGGCTGAGGGTGTTCACCAGTTCCGTGGCATTGTCCGTCGCGGCCTTCATGGCGGTACGACGGGCCGCCGACTCGGAGGCCGCCGCGTCCAGCAGCGACGCGTAGATACGCGTGCTGATGTACTTCGGCAGAAGCGCCTCGAGGAGCGTTCCCGCCTCCGGCTCGAAGTTGTACACCGCCTGCGGTCCCTCGCCGGGGGCCGTGCGGTGTCCGTCGCTGAGCATGTCCTCACCGAGGTCGATCTCGTCCTCGGTGACGCTCACCTCGAGCGGAGCCATCCGGCGAACCTCGGGGGTCTGCGTCAGCATCGACACGAAACGGGTGTAGACGATGTGCAGTTCGTCGACGCCCTCGATGGTGCCTTCGCCGTTGGGAGCCGGCACCTCGGTGCCGGAGCCCGCCATGAACAGCTCCACCAGGTGGCGGCTCGCCTTGGCAGCGTCGGTGTAACGGGGTTCCTGCGAGAAGCCCGTCCAGGCACCGGCGATTTCACGCTCACGGAACGTGTAGTAGCCGAGGCCCTTACCACCCATCACGTACAGCACAGGCTCCTTGCCCTCGCTGAGGAGCAGCTGACGCAGCTCCTCGGCTTCCTTGAGGACGTTGGAGTTGTAACCGCCGGCCATACCGCGATCGCTGGTCACGACCAGCACTGCGGCACGCTTGGGGTTCTCACGCTCGTTGAGCAGGGGGTGATCCAACGAGGCCGACGCACTCGCCAGCTCGGAGAGCACCTTGGTGATCTCCTCGGCGTACGGCTTGGACGCTGCCACTCGGCCCTGGGCCTTCGTGATACGCGACGTCGCGATCAGTTCCTGCGCCTTGGTGATCTTCTTGGTCGAGTTGACCGACTTGATCCGCGAGCGCAGTTCACGCAAGTTCGCCATTCGTCGATCACACTCCCTTCACTGGACGCTGGGTCATGGACTCCCCGCTCACTTGCGAACGGAGGTGCGCTTGACGGAGACCTGCTCCTGCTCGACCTCGTCGGCGCCGAGCGCCTCGGCCTCGGCCTCGTTCACGACACGGCTGCCGTCGGAGGCGATGAAGCCCTCCTTGAACTTGGCGGTCGCCGCGAGGAGTGCCTCGATCGACTCGTCGGTCAGGGCCTTGCCACCGGCGATCTGCTCGTAGACGCCTGCGGCGTTGCGGTGCAGATCCTCGAGGAGTTCGGCTTCGAAGCGGCGCACGTCGTCGACCGGAACCGAGTCGAAGACGCCTTCACCGGCGAGGAAGATCGAGACGATCTGGTCCTCGACCGCGATGGGGGCGTACTGGTCCTGCTTGAGGAGCTCGACGAGACGCTGACCGCGCTCGAGCTGAGCCTTCGAGGCAGCGTCGAGATCGGATGCGAAGGCGGCGAAGCCTTCGAGCTCACGGAACTGAGCGAGCTCGAGACGCAGCGAACCGGAGACCTTCTTCATGCCCTTGGTCTGGGCGGCGCCACCGACTCGGGAAACCGAGATACCGACGTTGATCGCGGGGCGAACGCCCTTGTTGAACAGATCGGACTCGAGGAAGACCTGACCGTCGGTGATGGAGATGACGTTGGTCGGGATGTAGGCCGACACGTCGTTCGCCTTGGTCTCGATGATCGGCAGAGCCGTCAGCGAGCCGCCACCGAGCTCGTCGGAGAGCTTGGCGGAGCGCTCCAGCAGACGCGAGTGCAGGTAGAAGACGTCACCGGGGTACGCCTCACGTCCCGGCGGACGACGCAGCAGCAGCGAGATCGCGCGGTAGGCCTCGGCCTGCTTGGTCAGGTCGTCGAACACGATGAGGACGTGCTTGCCCTGGTACATCCAGTGCTGGCCGAGGGCCGAGCCGGTGTAGGGAGCGAGCCACTTGAAGCCGGCGGAGTCGGAGGCCGGAGCCGCGACGATGGTGGTGTACTCCATCGCGCCGTTCTCCTCGAGTGCCTGCTTGACACCCGCGATGGTCGAGCCCTTCTGGCCGATCGCGACGTAGATGCAGCGGACCTGCTGCTTCGGGTCGCCGGTCTCCCAGTTCGCCTTCTGGTTCAGGATCGCGTCGATGCAAACCGCGGTCTTACCCGTCTTGCGGTCGCCGATCACGAGCTGACGCTGGCCACGGCCGATCGGGGTCATCGCGTCGATGGCCTTGATGCCGGTCTGCAGCGGCTCCTCGACCGGCTGGCGCTCCAGCACGGTCGCGGCCTGCAGCTCGAGGGCGCGCGTCTCGTCGGCCTCGATGTCGCCGAGGCCGTCGATCGGCTGACCGAGGGGGTTCACGACGCGGCCGAGGAAGTTGTCGCTCACCGGCACCGACAGAACGTCGCCGGTCCGCTTGACTTCCTGGCCTTCCTCGATCGTCTGGAAGTCACCCAGGATAACGGCACCGATCTCGGTGGCCTCGAGGTTGAGAGCCACACCGAGGACGCCGCCGGGGAACTCCAGCAGCTCGTTGGCCATCGCCGACGGCAGACCGCTGATGTGCGCGATGCCGTCACTGGTGTCGACGACCACGCCGACCTCCTCGCGGGAGGCCTCCGGGGAGTAGCTCGCGGTGTAATTGTCAATCGCGCTACGGATCTCGTCGGAGGAGATCGTCAGCTCCGCCATGTTCTTCCTGCTCTCGGTATCTGGTCTTCGAAAAGATCTATGTGTGTGTTCGGTAGTGGACTACGTGAGGCTCTTGCGCACTGCTGCGAGTCGACCCGCGGCACTACCGTCGATGACCTCGTCGCCCACCCGGACGACCAATCCACTGAGAAGCTCGGGATCGACCTCGACGTGCACCGTCACAGGCTTCCCGTAGATGCGGGACAGGATCGCGGTGAGCCGCTCCTCCTGCCGCGTATCGAGCGGTGCCGCACTGCGGACATGAGCGACCGCACGGTCCCGCTGGGCGGCTGCGAGCGCCGACAACTCGTCGAACGTGTCGGCCGGAGGCTGGGTGAGCCGCCCGACCGCGTGCACCGCCAGCGCCTCGGTGACCGCAGTCACCTTTCCGTAGAGCAGCCGCGTCAGCAGATCACGCTTGGCCGAGGCCGGAGCGCTGCGATCGGAGAGCGTCTGCTCGAGTGCGGGATCGCCGGCCACGATGCGACCGAGGCGGAACAGTTCGTCCTCGACGGCGTCGAGCTGGTCCTGGTCCGCTGCGGCCTTCAGCAGCGCCTCACGGCCGAGCCGGACGAGCGAGTTGGTCAGATCGGACTGGGCCGACCAGTCCTGTCCCGCTGCGGCCTTGACGGTCGCGAGGGTCTGAGCCGAAACCTTGCCGCCGAAGACCTGCTCGGCCAGCCGCTCGCGAACGGCAGCCGGGGCCGAGGCGTCGGCCAGCGCGGTCCGAAGAGCACGCTGGTTGTCGAGCGCCTCGACCACCGAGAACAGCTCGGAGCCGGTCTGAGCCGCAGCGGCAGTCGCGGCACCCGAGCCCAGGGCGGACTGCAACGCGGAACGCGTATGAGCGAGTGCCTCACGGCTTGCTGCGTACATTGTGCTCACTTTCCGGATGCAGAATCAGCGCTGATGGAGTCGAGTTCGTCGAGGAACCGATCGATCGAGCCGGCACGCTTCACGTCGTCCGTGAGTGCCTCGCCGAGGATCTTCTCTGCGAGATCCACGGAGCTGCGTCCGAGATCGCTGCGCAGCTCGGCCACGATCTGCTGGCGCTGGGCCTGCAGCTGGTTGTGGCCGGCAGCGACGATGCGGTCGCTCTCCTCCTGGGCCTGCGCCTTCATGTCGGCGATGATCTGCTGGCCCTGTGCACGGGCCTCTTCACGGATCTGCGCCGCCTCGGTGCGGGCTTCGGCGAGCTGGCTCCGGTACTGCTCGAGCGCGGCCGCAGCCTCCGCCTGAGCTTCCTCTGCCTTCTTGATGCCGCCTTCGATCAGCTCCGAACGCTCGTCGAGCACCTTCTGGAACATCGGAAGCACGAACTTCCAGAAGACGAATCCGACGATGATCAGGGCGACCAGCGACCAGACGATGTCGTATGTCGCGGGGAGGAGGGGATTAGGAGTCTCCCCTCCCTCTGCCGCGAGAATCAGGATGCTGTCAGCCATGGTGATCGTCGAATCAGAAGATGAAGCCGGCGACGATGCCGATCAGCGCCAGGGCCTCGGTGAATGCGATACCGAGGAACATCGTGGTGCGCAGCTGGCCGGCCATCTCGGGCTGACGGGCCATGCCCTCGATCGCCTTACCGACAACGATGCCGATGCCGATGCCGGGGCCGATGGCGGCGAGGCCGTAGCCGATGGCGCCTGCACCCGAGATCGTGGTCTCCTGGGCGAGGACGTCTGCTGCCTGAAGCGCAACGCTCATTGGTGTTCCATTCCCTTTCTTGTGGCTCGGCCCCGGGAGTCGGCAACCGAGTCAGTCTGTGTGTAGATGTGGGTCGTGCCGTTCGTCGAGCTAATGCTCTTCGGCGTGCAGCGCCAGATCGATGTACACCGCGGTGAGCAGCGCGAAGATGTAGGCCTGCAGGACGATCACCAGGAGCTCGAAGAAGGTGAACGCGACTCCGCCGATGAGAGAACCGATGCCGAACACCTTCATCAGGCCGTCGGAATCGAAGAAGAAGAACTGGGTGGCACTGAAGAACAGCACGAGCATGATGTGACCGGCCAGCATGTTGGCCATGAGACGAATGGTCAGGGTGAACGGCCGCAGGATGAACGTCGAGACGAACTCGATCGGGATCACCAGCACGTGAAGGGCGGGCGGCAGGTTCGGGATGACGATGCTGCTCTTGACGTAACGGAAGAATCCGTACTTCTTGATGCCCACATAGTTGAAGACGATGTAGGCGAGTGCCGCGAGCACGATCGGCATACCGATACGTGCGTTGGACGAGATGTTGAGGAACGGAATGATCGACGTGAGGTTCAGCCCGGCGACCAGGAAGAAGATGGTCACGATGACCGGGAGGAATCGGCGTCCCTGTTCCTTACCGAGGATGTCCTCGGCGATGTAGATCCGGACGAAATCGATCATGATCTCGGCGACGTTCTGCACGCCCCGTGGCACGATCTTCGGACTGCGCAGCGCGAAGAAGAAGAACAGTGCGACGATCACGGCGACGGCGACGCGAATGAGCATCAGCCGGTCCATCTCGAAGGGAGTGCCTTCGAACAGGATCGGCGGTGGGAAAAAATCGGCTAGTGACGGCGCGTGGAATTCTCCGGCTGCCAAGGTGGTGACGCTCAGCGCTCTCTCCCGTAGTCGGCCGCAGGCATGCCGTCTGCGGTTCGATCGGACATTGACGATCCAGAAGTCGACCAGGTCGGCTCGCGTATTCGCCAGTGGTCCGAACCGCGTGAACGGTCCCGCTTCCTGCCGGTGTCGGCGACTCTCGTCGACTCGGCGGCCATTTGAACACGACCGCCTACGAAGTCACAACTGCGCACCGTTTTCAAACCTGATGCGTGCAGTGTCACTCTCGCAGAACTCACCCTACCAACTGCTCTACGACAGCGCGTAGGTGGGTTCCTACGTAGGGGGTTATCGACATCCGATGCTACTACCGCTCGTCGTTGTCCACCTCGGACGACTCCTGCGGCTGGACATACAGGGCGCGCTGCGAGAGCACCCCGTAGGTCTCGGCTCCCAGCACGATGACCAGGGCAAAGACGATGGTCAGCACGAGCGCGTTGCGGTTGTAGAAGTCGAGCGAATCGAGCGAGCCCATTACGACGATCGCGAGGATCAGCTTGAGCAGCCAGGTACCGAGAAGAACCGCTCCGGCCGTCATCGCCGGCATCTTCGAGGTCAGGAGAACACCGAGAGCGGTGAAGAGGATGAATCCTCCTCCGACGGCCGCGCCGATCAGCGCACCCCACAGACCGGGCGTCCCGGCGACCAACGTCGAGACCACCGCCGCCACGACGGCGAGAGCGAGCAGACCGAGCGCGCCGTACCGCACGGCCGCGCGCATGGGTGCGATCGGGTCGGGCAGCGAGGGCAGACCGTGGTCGGTTTCGGGATGATCGGGGTTCGTCACGATATCCGAGCCTAACCCACCTCCGGGGAGCGCTCCGGCGGCGTCTCCCCCGCCTCGTCGTGCCGCCGCAGCGACGGCACAGCCGTGACGACGAGAGCGAACACGAGACCGCCTGCGAGGATCAGCACCACGGCCCGCCGGTCGAGCAGGGACGAACCGACAGCCCCGAAAGCGAGGATGCCGACCCACAGGTACAGCAGGAGCACGACGCGGCGATGTGAGTGCCCGATCTGCAGGAGACGATGATGCAGGTGCATCTTGTCCGGACTGAAGGGGCTGACCCCCGCCCGCGTGCGCCGCACGATCGCGAGGAGCAGATCGAGGATCGGGATGAACATCACCGCACCGACCAGGATCAGCGGCGAGACCAGGCCCAGCAGGTCGCGCGAACCGTACGCGCTGAGCGGGATGAGACCCGAGGCGCTCGTCGAGATCGCCGCCAGCATGAGCCCGATCAGCATCGATCCCGAGTCACCCATGAAGATTCTGGCGGGCTGGAAGTTGTGCGGCAGGAAACCGAGGCAGGCACCCGCGAGCGCCGCGGCCATGAGCGCGGGCGGGTAGGCGGAGACGTCTCCACCCTGGTCGACCAGCAAGCCGACGGAGAACGCGCAGATCGCGAGGGCAGCAATGAGACCCAGGCCGGCCGCGAGTCCGTCGAGTCCGTCGACGAAGTTCATCGCGTTGATCATCACCGCGGCGATGGCGACGGTGATGAGACCACCTTGCAACTGGTCGAGCACGAGGGTCGACGCACTGAACGGGTCGTAGATCACGATCCAGCTCACGCCCATGACGACGAGCACGCCCGCGGCGGTGACCTGCCCGACGAACTTGGTGAGCGCGTCGAGACCCCACCGGTCGTCGACTATGCCGACGACGACGATGATCGAAGCCGCGACGAGAGCTGCCCCCATGGCCGGCGTGTACTCGAATCCCCTTGTCAGAGCAGGTAACTGCTGCGCAAAGACGATGCCGGCGACGAGGCCGATGTACATTCCCACCCCACCCATCCGCGGGGTGGGGGCCACGTGCACGTCGCGGTCACGGGGGATGGCGACCGCCCCGAATTTCAGGGCGACGATCCGCACCACACCGGTCGCGAGGAAGGTCACCACCGCGGAGGTGAGCAGGACGAGTAGAAGTTCTCTGATGGGAACGCCGGCGCCGCGCCCGGCTTGAGCGAGCAGTACGGCGGTGGTGTCGGCTGCAGTCACGAGCTCCGCTCCTCCGCCGTCACTCCCCGCCGGAGCGAAGGCGCTCGGGATCGTCGTCGAGCACCTCTGCGAGCGCTTCGGCCGATACCGCACCTTCGCGCAGAATGCGCGGACGGTCACCGGTGAGGTCGACGATCGTCGATGCCACACCGTGCTCGGCCGGGCCGCCGTCGAGATAGACGCTCGCCGAGGCCCCGAGCTGCTCGCGCGCCTCGGCGACGTTCGTCGCGGGCGGCCGACCGGAGACGTTCGCACTCGACACCGCGAGCGGACCTACCTCACGCAACAACTCGAGGATGACGGGATGGAGGGGCATGCGGAGCATGACCGTTCCGCGGGTGTCTCCGAGATCCCATGCGAGAGAAGGAGCCTGGTGGACGACCAGGCTGAGTCCGCCCGGCCAGAAGGCACGGATCAGCTCCCTCGCCTCGGGACGCACAGAGGTGACGAGTCCGTCGATGGTGGTCCACGACCCGACGAGGACCGGCACCGGCATGTCGCGCCCCCTCCCCTTCGCCCGGAGGAGGGAGGTCACAGCGTCCGAATCGAACGCATCGGCCGCGATGCCGTACACCGTGTCGGTGGGTACCACGACGAGTCGGCCGGCCTTCAATGCACCGCGCGCCGCATTGAGGCCGGCAGCACGCGAAGCTTCGTTGTTGCAGTCGTACACGGTGCTCACGTGCTCATCCTTCCACTCGGGCCACAATGGACACTTCACGGGTCCTGTTCGTCAGCCGTCCACAGCAGACCGTACCGACTTCATGCGACCCGCCTCCACCTCGGTCGGAACCCGATGCGCGGTGACGAACCGTGCTCTACCGGCAAGATCAGGGTGTCGTACGACATCGCCGAAGACGCGCCGCTGCTCGAACAGTTCGGCGACGAGCAGGCTGTGGGAGTCGTCGTGCTCGACCGCCGCCGCACCCCCGATCCGTAGCCATCGCGCGATGTTCGACACCATCGGCCGGATGACCGACAACCCGTCCCTCCCTCCGAAGAGCGCGGAGTGCGGGTCGTGCTCGATCACCTCCGGTTCGAGTTCGACCCCTTCAGGGATGTACGGCGGGTTCGCGACCACGAGATCGACGGTGCCTTCGAGGTTCGTGAGCAGCGTGCGGTCGGTGACGTCACCCTGAGACAGGTGGATCGGGGTGTCGCCTTCTCGCGCGCGGGTTTCGGCATTGCGGCGCGCCCACGCCAGCGCTTTCGCTTCGAGTTCCACGGCGTGGACCTCGGCGTCCGGGCGGGCGTGCGCAATCGCCAGGGCCAGGGCGCCGGAACCCGTGCACAGGTCGAGGACGACAGGATTGCGATTGCCGTGACGTTCGAGGAAGGCCAGCGCCCACCCCAGGAGAAGTTCCGTCTCGGGCCGGGGGACGAACACCCCTGGCCCCACGGCGACATCGATCTCCCCCATCGGCGATGTGCCGGTGATGTACTGCAGCGGTATCCGCTTGGCCCGCTGTTCGACCATGGAGCGGTAGGCATCGATGGTCGCGGCGTCGACGAGTGGCACGAGACCGAGCCGTCCGCGCTCGATGCCCAGCAGATGCGCGGCGAGAAGTTCGGCGTCGACCCGCGGGCTCGGGACTCCCGCTTCCTCGAGGACCGATGCCGCTTCGATGATGGCCAGGCGCAGAGGTTGACGACTCACGCGTACAGCGTGCCACGACCTGCGCAGTGCGCTACGCGCAGGTAGTCCTCGCATTGCACACATAACCGACATCCCACGCGATCTCGGGCCGAATGTGATTAGCGGGTGGAAAGGGCGGGCACCCGCATCGGGACCGATACCTTCCGGTCGGTTTCATCGACAGAAAGGGATTGATTCATGAGGACACGGACCGTGCGCAGCATCACCGTTCTCGCTGCTGCCGGCGCGACCGCTTTCGCAGCGCCTGCGCTCGCGAGCGCCGAACCGATCGACCTGCAGCCGACCCCCATCGGATGCCCGGCGGGCATCGGCCCGGTCGACACCGAGACCGCCCCCGACGAGGCGGACCTGCCGGAGGGCGGGATCGAGTACGAGATCGAGCAGGACGGCAGCGGTGGCGGTCAGATCAACTGGGTGAACCTGTCGACCCTGCAACTGGGGGATGGCGTCCTCCCGCCGGCGGAGGAGGGTGAGGAGCCTGCGATTGCGCTGGAAACGGGTGAAGGACTCGTCGTGAGCGCGGTCTGGGGTGCCCACGAGAATGCCGGCGGCCAGGGTTGCTTCCTGCTACCGGGCCTTGATCTGACCAACGTTCCGGCTGCCGCACCCGCACCCACACCCGATGAGGATGACGAAGCGTCCCCCGAGCCGGTGGACAACCAGTAGTCCAGTTCCCCTCGAAGCCCGGCTCGCGTGATTACTCCGCCGCGAGCCGGGCTTCGCGGTCTGCGGCACCGAGCGCGTCGAGCAGCGCGTCGAGCTCTCCGTCGAGCACCGCGTCGAGGTTGTGGGATTTGAAACCGATGCGGTGGTCGGTGATCCGGTTCTCCGGGAAGTTGTAGGTGCGGATGCGTTCCGACCGGTCGACGGTGCGCACCTGGCTCGCACGACCTGCCGAGGCCTCCGCTTCCGCCGCCTCTTCGGCCGCCGCCTGCAGGCGCGCGGCGAGCACCTGCATCGCGCGGGCCTTGTTCTGCAGCTGGGACCTTTCGTTCTGGCAGGTCACGACGATGCCGCTGGGGAGGTGCGTGATGCGCACGGCCGAATCGGTGGTGTTGACCCCCTGGCCACCCTTGCCGGACGATCGGTAGACGTCGATCCGCAGGTCGCTCTCGTCGATCTGCACCTGCTCGACCTCGTCGGGCTCCGGGTAGACGAAGACACCGGCCGCGGAGGTGTGGACGCGTCCCTGCGACTCGGTCACGGGCACGCGCTGAACCCGGTGCACGCCGCCCTCGAACTTCAGGCGGGACCACACGCCGTCGCGCACGTCGGTCCGCGACTTGATCGACAGGGTGACGTCCTTGTACCCACCGAGATCGGAATAGGTCGCGCCGAGAACCTCCACGCGCCAACCGGCCCGTTCGGCGTACCGCGTGTACATGCGGGCGAGATCGGAGGCGAACAGTGCGGACTCCTCGCCGCCCTCCCCCGACTTGACCTCCAGAACCACGTCGTCACCGTCGTGCGGGTCGCGGGGCGCGAGGAGATCGGTCAGGGACCGGTCGAGTTCGGCGATGTGCTCTTCGAGGTCGTCCACCTCGGACGCGAACGACGCATCGTCGGCGGCGAGTTCACGCGCCGCCTCGAGGTCGTCGCGTGCCTGCTTCAGAGCGTTGTAGGTCGACATCACGGGGGCGAGTTCGGCGAATCGCTTACCCACCCGGCGAGCCGCTGCCGGATCGTCGTGCAGCGACGGGTCGGACAACTGCTGCTCCAGACCCGCGTGTTCGGCCAGGATGTCGTCGATGGCCGACGGCTTGGTCTGCCCCGCCATGAGTGTGCTCCGCTCTGATTCGGTCCTTGCAATGAAAATGCCGACGCCCGGCCTGCACGAGGCAGTACCGGGCGTCGGCGTGACAGCTAGCTGTCGGAAGCGGCCTTCTTCGGCGCACGCTTGCCGTAGCGAGCCTCGAAGCGCGCGACACGACCACCGGTGTCGAGGATCTTCTGCTTACCGGTGTAGAACGGGTGGCAGTTGGAGCAGACTTCGACGGTGATCCGTCCCGACTCCTTGGTGCTGCGCGTCTCGAACGTGTTACCGCAACCGCAGACGACGGTCGTCGTCACGTAGTTGGGGTGGATTCCTGCCTTCATGGTGTCCCTTTCGTGGCCGCCGGGTCGCCTTCGCGGGTCGAAGACGTGAACCGGAGCCGGACTGAGCCTGTCGATTATGCCAAACGTAGGGCCCCGGGAAGAAATTCCCGGGGCGCCGACGTCAGTCGTCGAGTGCCCCCGGTGCGGTCTTCGCCACATTCATGAGGAACTCGATGTTCGTCTTGGACTTCTTGAGCCGGTCGATGAGCAGGTCGATCGCCTGGTGCGAATCGAGACCCGAGAGCACACGGCGCAGCTTGTGCACCACCGCGAACTCGTCGGGGCTCATGAGCAGCTCGTCCTTGCGGGTACCGGACGGGTTGACGTCGACCGCCGGGAACACGCGCCGCTCGGCGATCTTCCGGTCGAGCTTGAGCTCGGCGTTACCGGTGCCCTTGAACTCCTCGAAGATCACGGTGTCGCCGGTCGAGCCGGTCTCGACCATCGCGGTGGCGATGATCGTGAGCGAGCCACCGTTCTCGATGTTGCGGGCAGCACCGAGGAAACGCTTCGGCGGGTACAGCGCCGTCGAGTCGACACCACCGGACAGGATGCGTCCGGAGGCCGGCGACGAGTTGTTGTACGCGCGGCCGAGGCGGGTGATCGAGTCGAGGAGCACCACGACGTCCTGCCCCATCTCCACGAGACGCTTCGCCCGCTCGATGGCGAGTTCCGCGACCGACGTGTGGTCCGACGGCGGCCGGTCGAAGGTCGAGGCGATGACCTCACCCTTCACCGATCGCTGCATGTCGGTGACCTCTTCGGGACGCTCGTCGACGAGCACGACCATCAGGTAGCACTCGGGGTTGTTGACGGCGATGGCATTCGCGATGTCCTGCAGGACGGTCGTCTTACCGGCCTTCGGCGGCGACACGATGAGCGCACGCTGCCCCTTACCGATCGGCATGACCAGGTCGATCACACGGGTGGTGAGGATGTTGGGCTGGGTCTCGAGGCGCAGTCGCTGGTTCGGGTACAGCGGGGTGAGCTTGTTGAATTCCGGACGGCGCTTGGCCGATTCGACGTCGCGACCGTTGACGGTGTCGAGGCGGACCAGCGGATTGAACTTCTGGCGCTGGTTACCCTGTTCCCCTTCACGAGGCACTCGCACGGCACCGGTGATCGCGTCGCCGCGACGCAGACCGTTCTTGCGCACCATGTTCATCGAGACGTACACGTCGTTCGGTCCGGCCAGATAGCCCGATGTGCGAACGAACGCGTAGTTGTCGAGTACGTCGAGGATGCCGGCGACCGGCTGCAGGACGTCGTCTTCACGGATCTCGGGTTCGCGCGAATCCGAACCGCTCTCGTTGCGGTCGCGTCCACGGCGACGCTCGCGGAAGCGACGGCCGCGACGTCCGCGGCCCCCTTCCTCGTCGTCTCCCCCACGGTTGTCCTGGCCCTGGCGAGGCCCCTGGTTGCCGCCGTCGCGATCGCCACCGTCCTGGTTGCGCTCGCCCTGGTTGCGCTCGCCCTGATTGCGGTCACCCCGGCGCGAGGAACCGTCACCGGCGGTGCGGTCCTGGCCCTTGTCGCGCTGCGAGTCCCGATCCTGACGACCCTCGTCGGACGAGTCACCGGTCTCGGTCTGCTGGTTCTGCTCGGCATTGTCGGCACCACGACGACCACGACGGCCGCGGTTGCGACGGTTTCCTTCGGATTCGTTGTCGCCGCTGGGAGTCTGGTCGGCCTGCGCCCTGTCCTGCGAGCCTGCTTCGGCCGGTTCGGCGACGGCTTTCTTCTCGGTCGCGGAGGCCTCGGGCCTGGCGGTCTCGTCCGCCGCCGGACGACCACGGCGACCGCGGGTGCCACGCGCGGGCACTCCCTCTGCCTTCTCGGCCGAGCCGGTCTTCTCGGAGCCGGCGGTCGGCGCGGCTGCAGGCTGCTCGGAGGAAGGTGCGGCGCCGCCGCTGCCCTGCCGCTCCTTGATCGCAGCGATGAGATCGCCCTTGCGCATCCCGGAGGTGCCCTTGATTCCGAGCTCGGCGGCGAGAGTCCGCAACTCGGCCAGCACCATGCCCGAAAGGCCTGCTCCGCGGCGACCGCGCGTGGTCGTCCGGCTGTCGGCCTCGGGAATGTCGAGAGCAGGTGTAGCGATCAGGTCCGTATCTGTCACGGAGATCCTTCCTTCCCTCGCTCGCTCCATGCGCAGCAGAGGGGTCGTCCCGCAGATCAGTTCGTCCACTGAGCTGGGATTTGCCGTACGAGTTCAGGGAAAACGAACGGTCGGCACGTCCGCCACCACACCGATATCCGGTGGGTGCGGTCGGTCCCCCTCCCGGATCCGGGAGCAGGTGAGGATCGATCCAGGCTCGACGCCCCGATGGAGCTGGAGTGATTGCCCTGGAGAATCCGGCGACTGATACGCACGACGTGCGGACACCCCACAGAATAGCGACGATCTGTACGTAGGGCAAGAATCGCCGCACCGGAAGAAACGTGTGTGTTGCGCCACCGTCCACCCCCGATTCGGCACCCTGCGCCGGTCTCAGTCGACCTGAACGCCCTCGGCGATCTCGAGGGCGAGCACCCTCAGATCGTCGGCCTCGGCCGCAGCCCTCACTTCGTCGGGGAGCACACAGGTCGTCAGCGCGAGAACCGTCGGTCCGGCACCCGAAACGACGGCAGGAATCCCCTCTTCGCGCAATGCAGCCACCCACTTAGTGGTGAGTGGGAGCGCGGGCGCCCGCTGCCCCTGATGGAGCAGATCCTGGGTCGCCGACATGAGCAGTTCGGGGCGTTCGGTGAGCGCCACGACCGCAAGGGCTGCCCGGCTGACGTTGAACACCGCATCACGGTGCGGGACGAGTTCGGGCAGCAGACCGCGGGTGTGAGCCGTGGACGAGCGGACCGACGGAACGAAGGCATACGCCTTGATCTCCGGGTGGACGGGCAGGGAGACCGCCCGATAGGACCGCTGCTCGGAATCGACGTCGGCCTCCGTCCACGACACCACGACGCCGCCGAGCACACTGGCGGACGCATTGTCGGGGTGGCCTTCGAACTCGGACGCCAACTGCACGAGCTGCTCGTCGTCGAGGACGCGTTCAGGAGCGATCTTCCGGACGAGACCGTTGGCCGCCGCCAGTCCACCCACCGCCGCCGAAGCGGAGGAGCCCAGTCCCCGGGAGTGCGGGATGACGTTGTGACACACGACCTCCAATCCGTCGGCCCACACACCCGCAGCTTCGAGCCCGCGCTCGACGGCACGGACGACGAGATGCGACGGTCCCCAGGGGACCTCCTGCGCGCCTTCCCCCTCCACCCGGACGTCGAGCCCGGAAGCCGTTGTCGTGACGGTGATCTCGTCATACAACCCGAGGGCGAGGCCCAAGCAGTCGAAGCCGGGCCCGAGGTTCGCGCTCGAGGCGGGCACTCGGGCGGTCACCGAAAGCCCCACGGGCAACGTCTGCGTCATGTCCTGTTTCCCAACGGAGGAAGGCGTGGCGGTCAACTCAGGCCAACTCGAGCGCTGAGGCGACCGCGACCGGGTCGACCGGGATCGGCTCGACCACCGGCACATCACGCAGCGCCGTGTCGGGGTCCTTGAGGCCGTTTCCGGTCACGGTGCACACGACCTTCAGGCCGCGTTCGAGCCAGCCTTCCTTGCTCGCCGCCAGCAGACCTGCGATGGATGCGGCCGAGGCGGGCTCCACGAAGATCGACTCGGACTTCGCCAGCAAGCGGTACGCCTCGAGGATCTCCTCGTCGGTGGCGGCGCGGAACGCGCCGTTCGACTCCTCCTTGGCGGCAACGGCCCCGTTCCACGAGGCAGGAGCACCGATCCGGATGGCGGTCGCGATCGTCTCCGGATCCTTCACCGGATGTCCGAGGACGAGCGGTGCGGCACCGGCAGCCTGAACACCGAGCATCCGCGGCCGGCGTGTGCTGATCCCGTCCGCTGCGTACTCGCTGTAGCCCTTCCAGTAGGCCGTGATGTTCCCGGCATTGCCCACGGGAAGCACATGCACGTCGGGGGCGTCGCCGAGAGCATCGACGATCTCGAAGGCAGCGGTCTTCTGGCCCTCGATGCGGACCGGGTTCACGGAATTGACCAGACCGATGGTGGAGAACTCCGCGGTGGTCTTGCGGGCCAATTCCAGGCAGTCGTCGAAGTTCCCTTCGACCTGCACGATCTTCGCGCCGTGCATCACGGCCTGGGCGAGCTTGCCCATCGCGATCTTGCCCTGCGGCACGAGGACCGCGCAGCCGATGCCGGCACGCGCGGCGTAGGCCGCCGCCGAGGCCGAGGTGTTGCCGGTGGACGCACACAGCACGGCCTGCTTGCCGGTGGCGAGGGCCTCGGTGACCGCCATCGTCATACCCCGGTCCTTGAACGAACCGGTGGGATTGAGTCCCTCGACCTTGACGTGGACCTCACAGCCGGTGATCTCCGACAGGCGAGGGGCGGGGATCAGCGGCGTGCCACCTTCGTGCAGGGTGACCGTCTTCCAGTCGTCGCCGATCGGCAGACGCGAACGGTACGCCTCGATCAGGCCGGGCCACGGTGTGTGCACGGGGGTTGTGTTCTTCTCGGCCGCGCTCATTCGGCGGATCCCTCCAGTCTCAGGACGCTGGTCACAGCAATTACGGATTCGAGTTTGTCGAGCGCTGCGACGGTGTCCGCCAGCGCACGGTCGGTGGCCTGATGAGTCAGCACCACCAGTCGGGCCGCATCACCGGCCCCTTCCTGGCGGACCGCTGCGATGCTCACGTCGCGCGTGGCGAACTCTGCGGCGACCGCCGAGAGCACGCCGGCGCGGTCGGCGACCTTCAGGTTGACGTAGTAGCGAGTGAGGATGTCGCTCATGGGCGCGATCTCGAGCTTCGCGTACTTCGATTCGCGCGGACCGCGGCCACCCTGCACACGGTTGCGGGCAGCCATCACCAGGTCGCCCATCACCGCGGACGCGGTGGGAGCGCCACCGGCTCCCTGGCCGTAGAACATGAGACGGCCCGAGGACTCCGCCTCGACGACGACGGCGTTGAACGCGCCGTTGACCGACGCCAGCGGATGTTCGCGGGGCACGAGCGCCGGGTAGACGCGGGCGGACACGCGCTCCTTCCCGCCCACCGACGGAACGCGTTCGCACAGCGCGAGCAGTTTGATCGTGCAGTTGAGCGCACGAGCGGAGGTCAGGTCGGCGGCGGTGATCGACGAGATCCCCTCGCGGTAGACATCGGCCGCGGTCACGCGGGTGTGGAAGGCGATCGACGCGAGGATCGCCGCCTTGGACGCCGCGTCGAAACCTTCGACGTCTGCTGTGGGGTCGGCCTCGGCGTACCCGAGCCGACTCGCCTCGGCGAGCGTCTCGGCATAGTCCGCGCCCGTCTCGTCCATGGCCGAGAGGATGTAGTTGGTGGTGCCGTTGACGATGCCCACCACCCGATTGACCCGGTCACCCGCGAGCGACTGCGTGAGCGGGCGGATCACCGGTATCGCGCCGGCCACGGAGGCCTCGAAGTACAGATCGACATTGCGCGCCTCGGCGGCCTCGGCCAGTTCACCGGTGTAGGCGGCGAGCAGTGCCTTGTTGGCGGTGACCACGGACTTGCCGGCGTCGAGCGCCGTGCGCACGAGTGTGCGGGGAAGCTCGATACCACCGATGAGTTCGACGACGATGTCGACGTCGTCCCTGCGGATCAGCGCCTCGGCATCCGTCGTGACCAGTTCGTCGGGCAGACCCCGGTCGCGGGAGTCGTCGCGTACCGCGACGCCGCGCAACTCGAGGGGGGCGCCGATTCGCGCCTCGAGGTCGGCGGCGTCGTCACGGATGATCCGCACGACCTCGGCACCCACGGTGCCGTGGCCGAGAACCGCTACACCCACCGGACGCCGGCCCGAAGCATCGGTCGCCGTTGCACTGGTCACTCCGAAACCTCCAAGTTGAGCAGATCTTCGAGCGTCTCGCGGCGTAGCAGGATCCGCGAGACACCGTCCTTGACCGCCACGACGGCGGGGCGAGGAAGCAGGTTGTACCTGCTCGACATCGAGTAGCAGTATGCACCCGTCGCCGCGACCGCCAGTAAATCACCGGCTGCGATGTCGTCGGGCATCCAGGCGTCGCGGATCACGATGTCGCCGCTCTCACAGTGCTTGCCGACGACCCTCGAGACGACCGGCTCGGCGTCGCTCACGCGGGAGACGAGGCGTGCCTCGTACTCGGCCTGATACAGCGAGGTGCGGATGTTGTCGCTCATGCCGCCGTCGACGCTGATGTACCGGCGGACGTGACCGGAACCGAGTTCGACGTCTTTGAGGGTTCCTACCTCGTAGAGCGTCACCGTGCCCGGTCCGGCGATGGCCCGGCCGGGTTCGACAGCCAGGGTCGGGGCGGGAAGCCCCGCCAGTGCGGACTCGTTGCGGACGATATCGGTCAGTTTCGCGGCGAGGTCGGCCACCGGCGGCGGGTCGTCGCTCGGCACGTACGAGATGCCCAGGCCACCGCCGAGATCGACGATGTTCATCTGCGCGGTCTTGTCGACACCGAACTCGGCGACGATGTCACGCAGGAGCCCGATGACGCGGTGCGCGGCGAGTTCGAAGCCGTCCACGTCGAAGATCTGCGAGCCGATGTGGCTGTGCAGGCCGACGAGGCGGAGGTTGTCGGTGGCGAACACGCGCCGCACCGCCTCCATGGCGTGGCCTCCGACGAGCGAGAGCCCGAACTTCTGGTCCTCGTGCGCGGTGGAGATGAACTCGTGGGTGTGTGCTTCCACGCCCACGGTCACCCGGATGAGCACGTCCTGGACGACACCGGCCGCACCGGCGATCGTGTCGAGCCGGTCGATCTCGGCGAGCGAGTCGAGGACGATGTGCCCGACACCCACGCCGACGGCGGTGCGCAATTCGTCGACCGACTTGTTGTTGCCGTGCATCGCGATCTTCTCGGCAGGGAAGCCGGCGTGCAGGGCGACCGCGAGCTCACCACCGGACGCGACGTCGAGGGAGAGTCCTTCCTGATGGACCCACCGCGCGATCTCGCTGCACAGGAATGCCTTCGACGCGTAGTGCACCTTCGCCGACGGTCCGAAGGCCTCGGCGATCTCCCGGCAGCGGGACCGGAAGTCGTCCTCGTCGACGACGAAGAGCGGGGTGCCGTACTTCTCGGCGAGTTCGGTGACCGGGATGCCGGCGATGCGCATGACACCGTCGTCGCCACGCGCGGCGTTACGCGGCCACACATGCGGGACGAGGGCGTTGAGAGCCTCTGTACCGGAGGGACGCTCGGGCAGGTTCGGGGCGTGCGGGATCTGAGCGTGACGCGGTCCCGCCGGGTGCGCGTTCACATCCGCTCCGGAGCACTGACGCCGAGCAGACCGAGGCCGTTGGCGAGGACCTGCCGCGTGGCGGCGCACAACGCGAGTCGCGCGGTGTGCAGGGGCCCGGCTTCTTCATCGCCCTGCGGCAGAATCCGGCACGCGTCGTAGAAGCGGTGGTAGGTGCCCGCGAGTTCTTCCAGATAGCGCGCGACGCGGTGCGGTTCGCGGAGTTCGGCAGCCTTCGCCAGGACGCGGGGGTACTCGCCGAGGGTGCGGATGAGGTCTCCCTCGCGCTCGTGGGTGAGCAGCGAGAAATCGGCGCCGTCGTGGGTGAGACCCAGATCGGCGGCGTTGCGCGCGATCGACGACAGGCGTGCGTGGGCGTACTGCACGTAGTAGACGGGGTTCTCGTTCGTGGTGCTTGCCCACAGTTCGAGATCGATGTCGATGCTCTGATCCACCGAGGAACGCACGAGCGAGTAGCGGGCGGCATCGACGCCGATCGACTCGACGAGGTCGTCGAGGGTGATCACGGTGCCGGCCCGCTTGCTCATCTTCACGGCCTCGCCACCGCGGACGAGGTTGACCATCTGGCCGATCATCACCTCGACGGTGTCGGGATCGTCGCCGAACGCCGCCGCGGCGGCCTTCAGACGCCCGATGTAGCCGTGATGGTCGGCACCGAGCATGTAGATGCACAGGTCGAAGCCGCGCGAGCGCTTGTCCTGGAAGTAGGCGATGTCACCGGCGATGTATGCGGCATTGCCGTCGGACTTGATGACGACGCGGTCCTTGTCGTCGCCGTAGTCGCTGCTCTTGAGCCACCATGCGCCGTCTTCGAAGTACAGCTTGCCGGACGCCTTCAGGGTCTCGACGGCCTTCTCGACGGCTCCGCTCTCGAAGAGGGAGTTCTCGTGGAAGTACACGTCGAAGTCGACGCCGAACTCGTGGAGGGTGCGCTTGATGTGCGCGAACATCAGTTCCACACCGATCGAGCGGAACGTCTCGTGCCGCTCGTCCTCCGGGAGGTCGAGGGCCTCGGGTCGCTGCTCGAGCACGGAGGAGGCGATGTCGACGATGTAGGCGCCGGCGTAACCGTCCTCGGGCGCGGGCTGTCCGAGTGCGGCGGCGATGAGCGACCGGGTGAAGCGGTCGATCTGCGCGCCGTGGTCGTTGAAGTAGTACTCGCGGGTGACCTCGCCGCCCTGCGCGGTGAGGATGCGTCCGAGCGCGTCGCCGACCGCGGCCCAGCGCGTGCCACCGAGGTGGATAGGGCCGGTGGGGTTGGCGGAGACGAACTCGAGATTGATCTTCGTGTTCGCGAGGTCGCGCCCGTTGCCGTAGGCGTCGCCCTCGGCGAGCACCTTGGCGACGATGGCTCCCTGAGCGTCCGCGGCGAGGCGGATGTTCAGGAAGCCGGGGCCTGCGACCTCGGCCGAGTCGATGCCGTCAGCTGCGGTCAGGGCCTCGGCGAGCCAGGTGGCGAGTTCGCGGGGATTGGCACCGACCTTCTTCGCGACCTGCATCGCGACGTTGGTCGCGTAGTCGCCGTGCTCCGGGTTGCGCGGGCGCTCGACAGTAAGGGTCTCGGGAAGAACGGACGCGTCGAGACCACGGTCGGTGAGGACACCGGCAGCGGTTCCGCGGAGCAGCTGGGCAAGGTCGGAGGGAGTCACAGGTATCCATCCTATTGGCTGGTGAATAGTGGCGGCGACGCTCCCCCTACCGGCCGCTCCGGGGCGCCGATCTCCGGCACGCCCGTAGAGTTGTGAGTGTTTGTGCGCCCCGATGGGCGCACGTCCGTCTGTCCACCCGTCGAAAGAGCACACAGCGATGCCCAGCGGTTCGGTAAGTGGCGGCTCCGGTAACAAGAACACCGGAGCCAAGTCGTCGAAGGCGATCAAGGCCGCCAAGAAGAAGAGTGGTGGCGCGCGCGGCGTCCCCGCCCAGCGTCAGATTCCGTGGTTGACGATCGGTGGTGTGGCCATTGTTGTCGTGCTGGTCGCCGTCATCGCTGTGAGCTTGATCCCGAAGTACCAGAATCAGCAGGAGATGTCGGCCTGGACGCCGTCGGAGTCCAACCAGGATCCCTCGGACGACATCGAGGGCGTCCTGAAGATCGACTACCCGGCCGGCGTGCACGTCGCACCCGGCCAGCGGGTCGCCTACGACCACTCGCCGCCGTTCGGTGGTCCCCACGATTCGGTCTGGGCGACCTGCACCGGAACGGTGTACGAGCAGCCGGTGCGGACCGAGCACATGGTGCACTCGCTCGAGCACGGTGCGGTGTGGATCGCGTACAACCCCGATCTGGTCGACGACGCGGCTCTCGACACGCTCCGGTCGAAGGTCGACGGCCGCACCTACACGCTGATGTCGCCGTACCCGGGGCTCGACGCCCCCATCTCGTTGCAGTCGTGGGGCCACCAGCTCAAGCTCGACAGTGCCGATGACGAACGCATCGATCAGTTCATCAGTGCACTGCGGACGAACCAGTACACCTATCCGGAGGTCGGTGCCAGCTGCTCGACCATCCCCGGCTCGTTCGATCCGGCGAACCCGCCGCCGTTCGACGCCTCGGAGCCCGGCCCCGACGCAGTGCCGATGAACGCGGAGACCGTCGGCGACATGCAGCAGGCCCCGGCCGGGAGCTGACGATGAGCGCCTCGCCGGACACGTTCTCCCCCGAGCCGAGGGAACACAACCGGCTGCTGCTGGTGCTGCTCACCGTCGCCGCCGTCGCCGTGGGTTTCCTCGCGGGTTTCCTCGCCCGGATCCCCTTCGAGGATTCGACCCCGGCGACGCCGGTGGCAGGTTCGGTGGACGTCGGATTCGCGCAGGACATGATCGTGCACCACAACCAGGCTGTCGAGATGGCGGCGGTCGCGGTTGCCAATTCGGAGGACGATCGAATCCGCAACATCGCGTACGACATCCTCACCACCCAGCAGAACCAGATCGGTCAGATGCAGGGCTGGTTGTCGCTGTGGGGACAACCGACGTTGCCCAGCGGTGAGTACATGGCGTGGATGACCGAGACCGGCCACGACCACGGCAGTCACGGCACGTCCGAGGACACCGGGAATTCCGCCGCCGCGCACCTGATGCCGGGTATGGCCACCTCCGAGGACCTCGCGAATCTGCGGGCGGCGCGCGGACTCGAACTGGACGTGTTGTTCCTCCAGTTGATGCTGCGACATCACGAGGGTGGCCTATCGATGATGGAGTACGGCGAGCAGTACGCGAGCACCCCGGCGGTTCGCAATCTGGCCGGCACGATGGTTGCCACGCAGCAGGGTGAGTCGGATTTGATGAGGTCGCTGCTCGCCGAACGCGGCGCCGAACCTCTGCCGTTGAACTGAACAATCGAAATCCCGGCCCGAAACCGGCTCTGACCTGCAGATGTGGAGTTGAGCGCTCGATGCGCTAGGCTAACTCCCGCACCTCCGGTCATCCGGTGGTCCGGATGCCCTCGTAGCTCAGGGGATAGAGCGCTTGCCTCCGGAGCAAGAAGTCGCAGGTTCGAATCCTGCCGAGGGCACCACGAAGGCCCCGCTTCACACGAAGCGGGGCCTTCGTCGTGTCTACGGCCGGTTTCCGGCGATGAGCAGTGTGGGCCCCCGTGACGGTTGCGCAGGGCGGCGCGGCGAAAGCCCCTCAGCGGCTCTCGCCGATACGCACGAACCGCGCCGGGTCGGTACCCGGGATGCGCCGGAGCCGTCCGCGTTCGATGAGCTGACGTACGTGCGCCGAACCTTCCGCGAGCGCCATCCTCTTACCGTGCAGCGGTGTCTCGTCCCACGGCCGGTACCAGCGCATGCGCGCGGTGGCGTCCCACAGCGTGAGTTCCTCGTCGCCGAACGCGTCGTAGAGGTCGTCGAGGCGCTGGTCGTGGTGGGCGATCAGTTCGCCGACGCGGTGCGGCAGGTCGTTGATCTGGCGTCGGTGCGCCGGAAGTGCGCGGCGTACGGGCAGGTCGGCGACCGCGCGTAGCGAGTCGAGGTACTCCCCCAGCGCGTCCCGTTGCGGCAGAGGGAAATCGAACTCGCCGACGTGCGGGGTCGTGGTCGCGAGGACGTGGTCCCCGCTGAAGAGCACCCCGTGCTCTTCGAGCAGGAAACACGCGTGACCGGCGGTGTGCCCGGGTGTGAGTACCGTGCGCAGGACACGGCCCGACAGGGGGATCGTCTCGTCGGGGCCGAGTTTGCGGTCGGGAAGCGAATCGGGCCGGCCGACTTTCGGGACGACGGTGGCGAGCAGCTCTTCGATCGCGGATTCGGGCGCGCCGGCGCGGCGCATCAGTTCGGCTTCCTCGGGTCGGCGATCCGCATCGGACATCATGACCTCGAGATGAGCGAAGTCGGCCTCGTTCATCGCGACCCAGCACCCCGACGCCTCGCGGATACGACCGGTGAGGCCCACGTGGTCGGGGTGGAAGTGCGTGACGACCACGCCTTCGACGTCCGTCACCGACAGGCCCGCCGTGGCCAGGCCGTCCTGCAGCGCCGCCCACGAGCGGTCGTCGTTCCAGCCGACATCCACGAGTACGACGCCGCGCGGGGACTCCATCACGTAGACCTGGGTGTCGCCGACGGGCAGGTCCGCCACCGGGACGGGAACGACATGGATGCCGTCTCCGATATCGCGTGCTTCGACCATCGGTGCTGCCTCTCGATCGTGTGGCTTTCGTTCGAAAGCTACAGCAATGAGTTCAATTGTTTCCCGGATGGGGTTCGATGATCGCCACGATGGATCTGATCTCACCCGCCGGGATATCGAAGTGTTCGGTCACCGCCACGGAAATCTCCGAATTCGGCCCTGCCGCGATGTCCAGAACGAATCGCGCGACGACACTGTGGTGCCATTCGTGGAACTGCAGATCGCGAATCCTGCGGATCGGCCGGTATTCCGGACCGTGCTCGAGGCGGTCGCGGATCTCACCTCCGCTGTCCCCGGTCCGCTCCCCGTTCTCGACCCGCCAGGCGTCGGCTGCAAGACGCACATGGGATGCATCGTGGCTCACCAAGGACCGGATGTAGGCGCGCGCCATCGCCACCCGAGGACTGTCGCCGGGACCGACAGCATGACGTGCGAGAGCGGCCGTCACCTCCGGCGACCACTCCTTCCGGCAGATCACCAGATCGGGCAGATACGGATGCGGCCGGTTGTACTCCAGTTCGCTGCCGTCGACCCGGGCGCAGTACAGCCCTGCGGCGCGCGCGACCGCGACCGGCGCCGCCGAATCCCACTCCCACTGCCCTCCGGCGTGGATGTAGGCATCGGCCTCGCCGCGCACGACCGCCATCGCCTTGGCACCCGCCGAACCCATCCGGATCAGGTCGGCATCGAGGTCTCGGGCGAGATCGAACACGAAAGCCGGCGGCCGGCTCCCGCTGATGACGATGCGTGGACGACGCCGCACGACAGGTGGGGGCGGTGGCACGTCGTCCGTGCTGTGGACGAGACCGAGGGCGGGCTGGGCAACCGCACCGGCGGTCAGGCCTTTGCCCGCCTCCCACAACGCGATGTGGACGGCCCAATCGACGTGCTCGGGCATCCCGAATTCCTTCGATCCGTCGAGCGGATCGATGATCCAGACCCGGTCGGCCCCCACCCGCGCCGGATCGTCGGCCGACTCCTCCGAGAGCACCGCATCGCCCGGACGCGCTGCGGCCAGACGCTCGAGGATGTAGGTGTCGGCCGCGCGGTCACCACGACGACCCAGCTCACGGCCGCCGAGAGCGTCTCCCTCTATGGCACGGACGGTCAGAAGCAGTTCTCCTGCGCCGGAGGCCGTCTCGGCGGCGAGCCGGGCATCGTCGAGCTGAGCGTCATCGGTCATGGCTCAACAATCGCACGACGAGCTCGGCTTTCGCCGCAGGAGTTCCGTCTGCGGGACGTAGCACCAACTCCGGATCACGAGGTGGCTCGTAGGGATCGTCGATCCCCGTGAAGCCGGTCAGTTCACCTGCACGTGCCCGGGCGTACATGCCCTTGGGATCGCGCGCCTCGCACTCCGCGAGCGGCGTGTCGACGAACACCTCGTAGAACGGGAGGCCGGTCTCCTCATGGTGCCGGCGCACGCGGTCGCGGTCCTCTCGGTACGGGCTGATGAGCGCACAGATCGCGACCAGACCTGCGTCGGCCATCAGTTGCGCCACGGCCCCGACGCGCCGTACGTTCTCCGCCCGGTCCTCCGGCCCGAAGCCGAGATCGGCGTTGAGTCCGTGCCTCAGATTGTCGCCGTCGAGGCGGTAGGCGGGGACACCGGCGGCGATCAGCCGTCGTTCGAGTTCGACGGCCACCGTGGATTTGCCGGAGGCAGACAGGCCGGTGAGCCAGACGGTCGCACCGCCTCTCCCCCGTTCCGAACGCGAGACGGCAGCCGAGTGCCACACGACCTGGCTGTCGGCCAGGGTAGGTCCGGTGATCATCCCGGCAGCGACGGTGTTCCCGCTGTGTTCGTCGACCAGGACGAAACTTCCGGTGGTGCGATTACGTCGGTAGGGGTCGAACAGCAGGGGTTGTTGCGTGCGCAGTTGCACACGACCGATCTCGTTGAGACGGAGTGAGTTCGCGGCCTCGTCACGATGCAGCGAGTTGACGTCGAGCCGATAGTCCAGACGGGCCACACGTGCGGCGGTCGATCGAGTGGTCTGCAGAAGGACGTAGTGGGCGTCGGGTTCGAGGCTGGTGCGTTCGTCGAACCAGCACACCATGGCATCGATCCCACAGCCGACGAGCGGGCGGTTGTTGGGACGGCACAGCATGTCGCCGCGTCCGACGTCGAGATCGTTCTCGAGTTCGACGCATACCGCCGCGCCGGCGAACGCGTGATCGAGCGTCACTCCGCCGGGCCCCCACAGCTTCCGCACCCGTGTTCCGAAACCGGAAGGGAGAACCACCACTTCGTCACCGGGTGCGAATCCGCCCGCAGCGACCGTTCCGGCGTAACCCCGGAAGTCGCGGTGTTCACCATCGCCACCCGGACGGATCACGTACTGCACGGGCAGTCGCGCATCGATCAGGTTGGTGTCCGAGGCGATGTGCACCTGTTCGAGATGATGCAACAGCGAAGTTCCCTCGTACCACGGCATATTCACGGTCCGGGAGACGACATTGTCGCCGTGCAGCGCCGAGAGGGGAACGAAGGCGAGGTCGGGGACATCGAGTTTCGCTGCGAAATTCCGGAACTCGTCGCAGATCTCATCGAATCTGCGCTGCGACCAGCCCACAAGGTCCATCTTGTTGATGCACAACACCACATGGCGCACCCCGAGCAGCGAGGCGAGGAAAGCGTGCCGGCGGGTCTGCTCGACGACGCCCTTGCGCGCGTCGACGAGGACGAGCGCCAGATCCGCCGTGGACGCTCCGGTGACCATGTTTCGCGTGTACTGCTCGTGACCGGGTGTGTCGGCGATGACGAACGTACGCTGCGCCGTAGCGAAGTAGCGGTAGGCGACATCGATGGTGATGCCCTGCTCACGTTCGGCGCGCAGACCATCGGTGAGCAGGGCCAGATCCGCGCGGTCGGCACCGCGATCGAAGCTGGTGCGCGTCACCGCCTCGAGTTGGTCCTCGAAGACGGCCTTCGAATCGAACAGCAGCCGGCCGATCAGAGTGGACTTGCCGTCGTCGACACTCCCGGCGGTAGCGATACGCAAGAGGCGGGACATCAGAAGTATCCCTCCCTCTTCCGGTCTTCCATCCCGGCATCGGAGATCCGGTCGTCGGCTCGCGTCGCGCCACGCTCGGTGACACGACTGGCCGCGACCTCCGCGACCACCTCGTCCGCTGTCGTGGCGACGGACTCGACGCAGCCTGTGCACGTCGCATCACCGACCGTGCGGAACCGGACGTGGCCGTCGCGCGGCGTCTCACCGGGTAGCAGGGTGAGAAAGCGGGTGTGCGCGAGCAGCATTCCGTCGCGTTCGACGACGGAACGGCGGTGGGCGTAGTACAGGGAGGGCAGATCGACTCCTTCGTCGCGGATGTACCGCCAGATGTCGAGTTCGGTCCAGTTGGACAGCGGGAACACCCGCACGTGCTGGCCGCGGCGATGCCGGCCGTTGTACAGCTGCCACAGTTCCGGGCGTTGCGCCTTCGGATCCCATTGCCCGAACTCGTCGCGCAGGCTGAAGATGCGTTCCTTGGCGCGTGCCTTCTCCTCGTCCCGACGGGCGCCTCCGAAGACCGCCTCGAATCCCCCTTCACGCAGGGCCCGTAGGAGAGTTCCGGTCTGCAGTCGGTTACGTGTCGCACCGGGTCCGACGTCCTCGACGGACCGTCCGGCGTCGAGATCGTCCTGCACCGAGGCCGTGATCAGGCGCAACCCCAGTTCGGCGACGGTGCGGTCGCGGAAGTCGATCACCTCGTCGAAATTGTGCCCGGTGTCGATGTGCAGCACGGGAAAGGGCAAGGGGGCGGGCCAGAACGCCTTGGCCGCGAGGTGGAGCATCACCGCGGAGTCCTTGCCGCCGGAGAACAGCAGAACGGGTCGGGAGAAGGTCGCGGCGACCTCACGGAAGATGTGCACGGACTCGGCTTCGAGCGCCCCGAGCAGTGGCAGTTCGTAGATCGGCGGTCGTTGCGGCGGCACCGTGGTCATCCGCGCCCTCTCAGCCCGGCGCGGTACATATGTGTACCGACGCGGTCGAAGTCTTCAGCCCCACAGTAGAACGAGTTTCAATTCCGGGTCAACGACCCGTCCGGGTGTCCGGTCGGCGCAGCGGGTGCCGCCCGCCCAGCTCGGCGGTGATCGCTTCCGCGGCCGCGACGAGCGCCGTTGCGCACCGTTCGACCTCGGCGGCGTCGAGTTGCCGCTCGACGTGCAGGGCCAGCACGAGCGCCTGATGTCCGTCGGGGCCGTAGGCGGGGGCCGCCACGAGATTGACGGCTCGCGGCTCGCCCGCACGGAAAGCGTCGGGCAACAACACGCGCTCGCCGGGACTGGACACCAGTTCCGCAAGCATCTCCCGCAGCTCCGGTGCCAGGTCGTGCGAGACCACGCCTGCCATGAGTGCATAGAGGCGGCGACCGCCGGGAGTGAGGGATTCGACGAGAAAGCCCGAGCGCCGACATTCGGCCACGATTCGTCCGAGGCCCTCACGGTCGACGGCCACCGGCAGGGTCGGCTCCCGCCGCAGCCACTGCTCGATGCGCTCGTCGGTGTCCCACAGGACGTACATCAATCCCACCGGGGGCGCGAACGGGTACACCTCTCCCACCTGCGCAACCGACGGCGCACCGTCGCCACCGACGACGTCGAGCACCACGATGCGATCCCCGACGACCGCCGATGCGGAGCACATCATCTCGAATCTCTCGGCGAGTGGGACCAGATGCCGATGCACGACGGGCCCGTACGCCGAGCCGCGTTGCGCAGCACGACCTGCGACGATCAGGGCCGGCCCGAGCCCGTACGCCTTGTCGACCGGGTCGCGGACCAGATAGCCCGCATCGGCGAGCGCGGTGAGGATCCCCAGGCAGGTGGGCTTGCTCAGGCCGAGCTCCCTTGCCAGTTCGGACAATCCGAATCGAACACCGGGTCGCGCCACGAGGTGGTCGAGCACCTGCACGACGCGTTCCGTCGGCGGCGACCGGCGGGCGGTGCTGGATCGGTCACTTCCGTCGCCGAGCGCCCCGGACCGCTCCCCCATTGACCCTCCCTGGAACACGTTCTACTCTCGGCTCCACGGAAGACTACCGCAGCGGTACATATTTGGACCACAGGAGATCGCAGTGCTCACCGATCCACTCACCGCGGCGATAGCCGAGGCCGAGAAACTCGTCGCCACCGCCCCTCATATCCGCACCGAACAGGATCTGGTGGAGGGATACGGATATCTGGCGGGCGGGATCTCCGCGTGTGTGCACGCCGCCTGGGCGCACAGCCGCACCCACCCCGTATTCCTCACCGGAACCGGCCCCTACACGAAGATGGGCCTCGACAACCCCGACACGCTCTACTGGGGCGCGTCGATACGCGAGGACGGTGAGTATCTCGTCACCGGGCGGCGGGGAACGACCTGCGATCTGAGTTTCCAGGTCCTCGCCGGCAACTACACCGATGCGGACGTGCCCGGAAATGTCACGGCCTTCGACGATCGCGCACTGAACATCGCCGACGACGGCACCTTCGAGGTGCGGTTCGGTCCCGGACCACGCGACCCCGAACGGAACTACTTCTCCCTCGCCCCCGGCTCGTCCCAGCTCGTGGTCCGCGAGGTCTACAGCGACTGGACGCAGCGCCGCGGAACGTTGAGCATCCACCGGCTCGACTCCCTCGGCTCACCTGCACCCGAACCCACCCACCAGGACGCGGTCACCCGATACGAACGCGCCGGTCGGGCCCTGGTTTCGCGTGTGAAGACCTGGCTGCAGTTCCCCGAGTGGTTCTACCTGAAACTGCCGGTGAACACCGTCACCGAACCACGGCGGACGCCCGGTGGGCTCGACACGCAGTATTCGTCGGTGGGTCATTTCGATCTCGGTGAGGACGAAGCCATGGTCCTGACCGTGCCCGCGAGCGATGCGCCCTATCTGGGTTTCCAGATAGGCAGCCTCTGGTACATCTCACTGGACTACGTGCACCATCAGACCTCGCTGAACAACACTCAGGCACAGGTCGATCCCGACGGGATGGTCCGGATCGTGGTCTCGGGCCGCAACCCCGGACTGGCCAACTGGGTCGAGACCCTGGGCCGCAGCCGGGGCATTCTGCAGTTCCGCTGGCAACGCCTCGACCGCGAACTGACTGCCGCGGACGGTCCCACGGCCGAGGTGGTCCCGTTCGACCGGTTGGCCGACGCTCTGCCCTTCCACGAAGCGAACCGCATCACCCCGGAGGCTTGGGCACAACGCATCGCGGCACGTCAGCGGGCCGTCGCCGATCGGATGCTCGCATGAGCGCGGCTGCGGAACTGCTCCGCGATCAGGTCGTGGTGATCTCCGGTGTCGGGCCGGGTCTGGGCCACACGCTCGCGCTGCGGTGCGCGTCCCAGGGTGCGGACGTGGTGCTCGCCGCCCGCACCAGGGAGCGGCTCGAGAAGGTGGCGGCGGAGGTCGAGAGCACAGGCCGCCGGGCAGCGGCCGTTCCCACCGACATCACCGACGACGAGTCTGCAGCCGCCCTTGTAGAGCGGGCGGTCTCCGAGTTCGGGCGCGTCGACGTCCTGGTCAACAACGCCTTCTCGGTTCCTTCCATGAAGCCTTTGGCGCGCACCGAGTTCCAGCAGATCCGTGACAGCGTAGAGCTCACCGTCCTCGGCGCGCTGCGACTGACGCAACTGTTCACCCCCGCCCTCGCCGAATCCGGGGGCTCGGTGGTCAACATCAACTCGATGGTGCTGCGTCACTCCCAGGAACGTTACGGCAGTTACAAACTCGCCAAGTCGGCCCTGCTGGCGATGTCGCAGTCGCTCGCGACCGAGCTGGGACCGAAGGGCATTCGCGTCAACTCCGTTGCACCGGGCTACATCTGGGGTCCGATTCTGCAGGGATACTTCGAGCATCAAGCCGCGAAATACGGCACCACCGTCGAGCAGATCTACGAGCACACCGCGGCCGCTTCGGATCTGAGGCGCCTGCCGACCACCGAGGAGATCGCGGATGCGGTGATCTTCCTGGCCTCACCGATGGCGTCGGCGATCACCGGCCAGTGCCTCGACGTCAATTGCGGCGAATACCACCACTGAACAGGACACACATGAGCGAGCGCACCACCGTCGGCACCGTCGAGGACCTGCACGTCTCGGCGAGTCGATTGACTGGCTCGACCGATTTCGGCGAGGACGATTACCGTGAAGCGCTGGAGGTGCTGCTCGAGTCCTACGCACAGGACGAGAGGCTGACCCCGCTCGGGAGCAAGATGTCGCGGGTGTTTCTTCGGGGAGCCCTGGTCGCACGGTTGCTGTCCGAGTCGGCCTGGACCCGGCACCCCGAGCACGCCGACGTCCCGATCACCCGGCCGATCTTCGTGACCGGCCTCCCCCGCACAGGCACCACCGCGCTGCACCGACTGCTCGCGGCGGATCCCGCCCATCAGGGACTGGAAATGTGGCTGACCGAGATGCCGCAGCCACGACCTCCCCGCGAGACGTGGGCGGACAATCCGGTCTTCGCCGGGATCGAGGCGGGATTCGCACAGCACCACGTCGAGCACCCCGAATTCATGGGCGTGCATTACATGTCGGCCGCGGAGGTAGAGGAATGCTGGCAGTTGCTGCGCCAGTCGTTCCGTTCGATCTCCTACGAATGCCTCGCACACCTGCCCACCTACTCCCGGTGGCTCGCGGCCCAGGACTGGACCGCGGCCTACGCCCGGCACCGCAGAAACCTGCAGCTCATCGGCCTGCCCGATGCCGGCAAGCGGTGGGTGCTGAAGAATCCCAGTCACCTGTTCGCGCTCGACGAACTGCTCACGGTCTACCCGGACGCGCTCGTGATCGTGACGCACCGCGATCCGCGCGCCGTGATTCCCTCGGTGTGCAGTCTCGCGGCACAGGCGACCGAGGGGTGGTCGGAAGTCTTCGTCGGTGAGACGATCGGCCGAAGTCAGCTCGACCTGTGGACGCGAGGCTTCGACCACTTCACCGCGGCACGTCGCCGGCACGATCCGGCCCGCTTCGCCGACGTGGACTACCGGGACTTCGTCGCCGACCCCCTCGGCACCGTCGGTGCCCTGTACGACCGTTTCGGTCTTCCGCTGACCACCGGAGCCGAACGGGCCATGGCCGAACTGCACGAAGAAAGCCGTAGCGGAGCAAGGAAACCCGCGCACCGCTACACACTCGAGGAGTTCGGACTGTCCGTCGACGAGGTCGACGAACGATTCCCCGACTACGCATACCGCTGAGCCCGCGGAAAACCGGCACGCCAACGGTGTCCCCTGCCGACCTGCACGTTCAACGTGGGATGATCGAAGGTATGCCCGCACCACTCCCGCTCGATCCCATCGCCGAAGCCCACCGCCAGTGGACCGAACACGGCTGGGGTGACGTGGCCGACGGCATGGCCGCTGTGACGTCGGTCATGCGGGCGCAGCAGATCATGATGGCCCGCGTCGAGGAAGTGCTCAAACCGTTCGGCCTGACCTTCGCACGCTACGAACTGCTCACCCTGCTGCATTTCACCAGGTCCGGCGCATTGCCGATGGCGAAAGCGAGCGCGCGTCTGCAGGTCCACCCGACCAGCGTGACCAACGCCGTCGACCGCCTCGAGAAGGCCGGACTGGTTCGGCGCACCCCGCATCCGAGCGATCGACGGGCGACGCTCGTCGAACTCACCGACGAGGGGCGAGCATTGGCGATCCAGGCCACCGAGAAACTCAACGCGGAGGTCTTCGCCCGGCCCGGTATTCCCGATGAACATATCGACACCCTGCTGCGCATCATCGCCACGATGCGCCACGACGCGGGTGATTTCGACACCGGCGGTGCGCCCACGAAGTGGTGAGAGTCGCATACGGCGAAGGGCCGCCCCGATTCGGGGCGGCCCTTCGCCGTATGCAGTGACGACTCGGGTCAGGCGTGCTTGAACTCCGGCGTGCGCTTCTCCACGAAGGCCGCCATGCCTTCCTTCTGGTCGGCGGTCGCGAACGTGGAGTGGAAGACTCGTCGCTCGAACCTCACACCTTCGGCCAGCGTCGTCTCGAAGGAGCGGTTGACTGCTTCCTTCGCCATGATTGCGACCGGCAACGACATCGACGCGATGGTGGTCGCGGTTTCGAGAGCCACATCGAGCAGCTCTGCTGCCGGGACGATGCGCGAGACGAGCCCGGCCCGCTCGGCTTCCTCGGCATCCATGTTGCGACCGGTAAGGCACATGTCCATCGCCTTGGCCTTGCCCACGGCACGCGTGAGACGCTGCGAGCCACCGATACCGGGGATGACACCGAGCTTGATCTCGGGCTGGCCGAATTTCGCGGTGTCGGAGGCGATGATGAAGTCGCACAGCATCGCCAGCTCGCATCCGCCGCCGAGCGCATAGCCGGAGACCGCGGCGATGATCGGCTTGCGCACGGACGAGAGCCGATCCCACTGCGAGAACAGGTCTTCCGCGTATACCTCCGCGAAGGTCTTCGGCGCCATCTCCTTGATGTCCGCGCCGGCGGCGAATGCCTTCTCCGACCCGGTGAGCAGGATCGCGCCGATCTCGTCGTCGGCATCGAGTTCCTCGACCGCAGCGACGACTTCGCGCATCAACTGGCTGTTGAGCGCATTGAGCGCCTTCGGCCGGTTGAGGGTGACGATGCCGACGCGGCCCTTGCGGTCGAGCAGGATGGTCTCGAAATCGGTCACTTGCTGTCCTTCGCGGTCGAACGTTCACGGATGTCGGTGATGATGGCGGAGAAATCGAGTCCCCCGCCACCCTCGGTGTTGAAACGATGGTAGAGCTCGGCTGCGCGCAGCCCGAGTTCGGCCTCGACTCCGTTGGACCGCACCGCATTCGCGGCCAGTCCCAGATCCTTGTCCATGAGCGCGGTCGCGAAACCCGGCTGGTAGTCGTTGTTCGCCGGAGTGGTGGGCACCGGACCCGGCACCGGGCAGTTGCTCGTCAGTGCCCAGCACTGGCCGGACGCGTTGGACGCGACGTCGAACAGTGCCTGGTTGTCGAGGCCGAGCTTCTCGCCGAGGACGAATGCCTCGCTGATCGCGATCATCGAGATACCCAGGATCATGTTGTTGCAGATCTTCGCAGCCTGGCCGTTGCCGGACCCGCCACAGTGGACGATCTTGCGGCCCATCGCCTCGAGCAGCGGCTGTGCGGTGGCGAAGTCGTCCTCGCTGCCGCCGACCATGAACGCGAGCGTCCCGGCTGCCGCCCCGGCGACACCACCGGAGACCGGCGCGTCGACGGCGCGGTGCCCGGCCTCGTGCGCCTTCTCCGCCGCGGCGCGCGCGTCCGCGACGTCGATGGTCGAGCTGTCGACGAACAGCGTATTCGGCTCGGCCGCAGGGAGAATCTCGTCGTACAGGTCGAGGACGAGCTTACCGTTGGGCAGCATGGTGATCACGACCTCGGCACCGTGAACCGCCTCGACAGCAGCATCGGCGACGGTGACGCCGTTCTTCGCAGCCTCTTCCTGCGCGGCGGGGACCGGGTCGTAACCCTTGACGGTGTAACCGGCACGGACGAGATTCGCGGCCATGGGTCCGCCCATGTGCCCGAGGCCGAGGAAGGCGACGGCGGGGAGTGCACTCATCGGTCGTTCTCCTTGGGAGCGGCGAGCCCGAGGTCGAGATCGCCGAGAGGCTGGAAGTAGGCGTCGACGTCGGTCTCGGTGACGTCGGTGAGGGTCGCCGGAGACCACTTCGGGTTCCGGTCCTTGTCGACGACCTGAGCGCGAATACCTTCGACGAGGTCGTGCGAGTTCAGCGAGGCGGTCGAGACCCGGAACTCTTCGTTCAGGACCTCTTCGAGGCTGTCGAAGCGCCGGGCATTGCGCAGGGATCGCAGGGTCACCTTCAGCGCGACAGGGGATTTCGCGAGTACCTGGTCCGCGGTCTCGCGTGCCTCCGGAACGTCCGAGGACCGGAGGCGCTCGACGATCTCCTCGACGGTGTCGGCGGAGTACGCCGCGTCGATCCAGTCGCGCTGGGCGAGCAGAGCCGATTCGGGTGCCGGCTGCGAGTATTCGGCGAGGGCGTCCTCTACCGAACCGGATTCGAGTGCGGCCACGAACTTGTCGAGCGACTCCGAGGGCAGGTAGTGATCGGCGAAACCGAGGGCGATGGCGTCTCCCGCCTTCATCCGTCCGGTGGTCAGCGCGATGTGGGTACCGATCTCGCCTGGGGTGCGCGAGAGCAGGTAGGTACCACCGACGTCCGGGACGAATCCGATTCCGGTCTCGGGCATGGCGATGCTCGAGCGTTCGGTGACGATCCGGACGTTTCCGTGTGCGGAGATCCCGACGCCGCCGCCCATCACGATGCCGTCCATGATCGCGATATAGGGCTTGGGGTAGCGGCCGATCGCCGCATTGAGGATGTACTCGTCGCGCCAGAAATTCCTCGAGCCGGTGCCACCGTCCTTCGCATCGTGGTAGATCGAGACGATATCGCCGCCGGCGCACAGGCCGCGTTCACCGGCACCCCGCACGAGCACCGCCCTCACCGAGTCGTCGTTCTCCCACGCAGTCAGGGCGTTCGACATCTCGAGGACCATGGCGTGGTTGAGCGCGTTGATGGCCTTGGGCCGGTTGAGCGTGATGCGGCCGATGCCGTCCTTCACGTCGATGAGGATCTCGGGTTCCTGCCCGGTCATGCCGCTCCGTTCTGCGCCGTGGCCACCACGCTCCGCGCGACGACCACCCGCATGATCTCGTTGGTTCCTTCCAGGATCTGATGCACGCGCAGGTCGCGCACGATCTTCTCGATCCCGTACTCGGCAAGGTAACCGTATCCGCCGTGCAGTTGCAGCGCCTCGTTCGCGACCTCGAATCCGGTGTCGGTCGCGAATCGCTTGGCCATCGCGCACAGTTCCACGACGTCGTCGGTACCGCGGTCGAGGGCGTCGGCAGCGCGCCACAGCAAGGTGCGCGCGGCTTCGAGTTCGATACGCATATCGGCGAGCCGGAACTGCAGTGCCTGCGAATCGAGCAGTCGCTCCCCGAATGCCTTGCGCTCGGCGAGATAGGCGACCGTCCGGTCGAGTGCGGTCTGCCCTCCTCCGACCGAGCATGCGGCGATGTTGATGCGGCCACCGTTGAGGCCGTGCATGGCGATGCGGAAGCCGCCGCCCTCGCTGCCGAGAAGGTTCTCGGCGGGCACGCGGGCGCCGTCGAAGATCACTTGGCGGGTGGGCTGCGCGTTCCAGCCCATCTTCTTCTCGTTGGCTCCGAAGGACAGGCCGGGAGTGTCCTTCGGCACGATGAACGCGGAGATACCACGCGCGCCGCTGTCGCCGGTGCGTGCCATGACCACGTACACGTCGGAGGTGCCGGCTCCGGAGATGAACTGCTTGACGCCGGTCAGTACGTACTCGTCGCCGTCACGAACAGCCTTGGTACTCAAGGCCGCCGCATCGGATCCGGCACCCGGTTCGGTGAGGCAGTAGCTGGCGAGGTGCTCCATCGTGCACAGTTTCGGGATCCACTGCCGGCGCTGCTCGTCGTTGCCGAAGCTGTCGATCATCCACGAGACCATGTTGTGGATCGAGATGTACGCCGCGACGGACGGGCAGCCCTTCGCCAGTTCCTCGAAGATCCTGACGGAATCGAGGCGTCGCAGTCCCGATCCACCCACGTCCTCCCGGACGTAGATCCCGCCCATGCCCAGTTCGGCCGCCTTGCGCAGCACGTCGACGGGAAAGTGCTTCTCCTGGTCCCATTCGACCGCGTGGGGTGCCAGGTACTCGGTGGCGAAGTCCCGGGCGGTATCACGAATCGCCCGGTCGTCGTCGGTGAGGATGAACATGGCGTACCGCCTAGTTCATCGTCGGGATGACGAAGTGGTCGGTGTCGGCCACGTGGGCACCCTCGATATCGCCTTCCTTGACGCCGGACGGCCAGCGCTGCGTGACCGTCTTCGTCTTGGTGTAGAAGCGGAAGGCGTCCGGTCCGTGCTGGTTGAGGTCGCCGAAGCCGGAGGCCTTCCAGCCGCCGAAGGTGTAGTACGCGATCGGGACGGGGATCGGTACGTTGACGCCCACCATGCCGACCTCGACGCGGGTGGTGAAGTCGCGGGCGGTGTCGCCGTCACGGGTGAAGATCGCGACACCGTTGCCGTACTCGTGTTCGGTGGGCAGGCGCAGGGCGTCCTCGTAGTCGCGGGCGCGCACGACGGTGAGCACGGGACCGAAGATCTCCTCGCGGTAGATCGACATGTCGGTGGTGACCTTGTCGAACAGGGTTGCGCCGGAGAAGAAGCCGTTCTCGTGGCCTTCGAGGACGAAGTCGCGTCCGTCGACCACCAGTTCGGCGCCTTCCTCGACGCCCTTGGCGATGTAGCCGTGGACACGGTCGCGGGCGGCGGCGGTCACGAGCGGACCGAAGTCGGCCTTCTCGTCGAAGCTGGTGCCGATGCGCAGTTCGGCGATGCGCTCGGTGAGTTTGGCGACGAGCCGGTCGGCGGTCTCCTCGCCGACAGGGACAGCCACCGACAGCGCCATGCAGCGCTCGCCGGCCGAGCCGTAGGCGGCCCCGACGAGGGCGTCCGCCACCTGGTCGAGGTCGGCGTCGGGCATGATGATCGCGTGGTTCTTCGCGCCACCGAAGCACTGCGCGCGCTTGCCGTTCTTGGCGGCCGTCTCGTAGATGTACTGGGCGATCGGGGTCGAGCCGACGAAGCCGACAGCTTTGATGCGCTTGTCGTTCAGCAGGACGTCGACGGCTTCCTTGTCGCCGTTCACGACGTTGAACACACCGGCCGGAAGGCCGGCCTCGATGAACAACTCGGCCAGACGGAGCGGCACGGAGGGGTCGCGCTCGGAGGGCTTGAGCACGAAGGCGTTGCCGGAGACGAGAGCGGGAGCGGCCTTCCACAGCGGGATCATGGCCGGGAAGTTGAACGGCGTGATACCGGCGACGACTCCGAGGGGCTGCCGCATCGAGTACACGTCGATTCCGGTACCGGCGGATTCGGTGTACTCGCCCTTGAGCAGGTGCGGCGCGCCGAGCGCGACTTCGACGACCTCGAGTCCGCGCTGGATGTCGCCCTTCGCGTCGGGAATGGTCTTGCCGTGCTCGCTGGACAGCAGGCGGGCGAGTTCGTCCATGTTGTCCTGGGCGAGCTGCAGGAACCGCATGAGCACGCGAGCCCGCTTCTGCGGGTTCCACGACGCCCATTCCTTCTGTGCCACTTCGGCGTCGGCGATCGCAGCCTCGACCTCGCTCACCGCAGCGAGAGGTACACGTGCCTGCACCTCGCCGGTATTGGGGTCGAAGACATCGGCATAGCGGCCGGAGGCGCCGGGGATGTGCTGTCCGCCGACGAAGTGGGTGAGTTCTCGAACGCTCATGTCCGATCCCGTCCTTTACTGATGTGTGATGACATGGGATGTGCGATTTTCGGCACGAACGGGCGCAGGCCCGAAGTCTTCGCTGATCCTATAGTTGGAAGTCCATGTATGTCTACCATCACACCCCGCTCGAGCCGCTCGACGAGCGTGCTGTGCGTCAGCCTTCGGCCATCTGCTGTGCCTTCGCATACGCGAGCTGCAGGAAGTCCGCGCCGGCCAGGGCTCCGAACGAGCCGGCGACCAGGCGTGTCGGGCCCGGTGCGTAGACCAGACCGAACACGAGGGCGGTCACCGCCCACAGGTCGAGGCAGAACGGACACGCCAGCAGTTCGCCCACGGCGTGACGGATCCGCGACGACTTGCGGGGTTGTTCCATGACCTCGGCCGGACCCCCCGGGCCGTCGAACCGGGTGAACGGTGCGCGCACCGGACTCGTCACGGCGGACTTACTGAGGATCCGGGAGAACTTGTGGCTTGCGAGAGCTGTGACGACGAGATCGCCGGCGCTCGGTCTGGGCAGGGGGCGCCCCCGCCTCACCGCGCCCGCCGACAGAAGACCTACGAGCGTGAAGTAGATCGACATCAGCACCGCGTATCCGCCGAGCGGGCGATCTTCCTCGCCCCGATAGATCGCGGCTTCCTGCTTCACTGCGTGAACTGCACGCTCTGCGTGCTCCTTGGGCGATGGTCCTTCGGATGTCCCCATGAATTCTCCCCTCGGGACGATTGCGAGCAGGTGGGCGTGGCCACCCGCATCCTCACCGGGCAGGCATACCCCCGCGTCCGCTGTTGCAACCGGATCGGAGGACGGACCGTCATCGCATCCGTCTGTACAGATCCTCGAGGTCGTTGATACCGCGGATCACCACTGCCTCGTCGGTTCCGCCCGCCCGCAGCGCGCGGCGCAGCAGCATGGGGTCGAGATCCTCGAGCGCAGGCCTGAAGCGCTCTGCCGGGAGTTCCGGCAACTCGATGTGGTCCCCGTAGAAGTCCTCCTCCGCGGCCGCGTCGTCCGCGGACTCGGCCTCGTCGACGCCGCCGATCAACGTTGCGATGTCGATTCCTCGGAGCGTCAAGACCGCGAGAGGTTGCTCGTCGACGTGTTCGGCGAGCAGGTAGGCGACCGCCGCGGCGTGTTTGCAGGGCCACCCGTCGTCCGGGCATGTGCAATCGAAATCCAGTTCGCCCGCGCGTCGTGGGAGCAGCAGCGACCCCAGTTCTTCCGGAAGGATTCCCGCCGCGAGCCGGGCGAGCATGCCGGGCGACGAGCGGACCAGGTCCACGAGTTCGTTCACCGTGTCCTCGTCGAGTGTCCGTACGCGCACCACCGTGGTGAACGGGGTGAGCTGACTGCCCTGCACCTCCGCCACCGCCGAACCCGGTTCGAGGCGCATGGAGATCACCTGACCGGTGCGCGCGTACGCACGGCCCCTCGTCAGCCGTCCCTTGTCGGCGACCTCCTCCATGGCCGAGATCAGTTCCTTCGACCACCAGCCCCGGCCGATCGAGCCACGCTTGGTGCGCGCTTCGATGCCGCCGTCGATGCGCCGCGTGGTGCCGTATCGGTGAACGTTGCCCCGCGCCATCAGTCACCCACCGCGTCGTCGCCGAGAGCGAGCAGGGACTGCAGCTGGTCGGTGGACAGCTCGGTGATCCAGTTCTCCCCCACACCGACCGCGATCTCGGCGAGTTCCTTCTTGCCGGTGAGCATTTCGTCGATGCGTTCCTCGACGGTTCCGACACAGACGAGCTTGCGGACCTGGACATCGCGGCGCTGCCCGATCCGGAACGCGCGGTCGGTCGCCTGGTTCTCCACCGCGGGGTTCCACCACCGGTCGAGGTGGACGACGTGGTTGGCTGCGGTGAGATTCAGCCCGGTGCCGCCCGCCTTGAGCGAGAGCATCATGATCGGCGGACCGCCTTCACCCTGGAAGGCCGCGACCATCGCGTCGCGCTTCGCCTTGGGCACTCCTCCGTGCAGGAAGGGAACCGACGTCGCGAATCGTTCCTCGAGATACGGGACGACAAGACCGCCGAACTCGCGGAACTGCGTGAACAGCAACACCTTCTCGCCGTCGGCCAGCACGGACTCGACGATGTCCTCGACCAGCCCCAGCTTGCCCGAGCGGTGCCGGCCACGACGCAGGACGGGCGAACCGTCGCTCAGATAGTGCGCCGGGTGGTTGCACACCTGCTTGAGCCGGGTCAGCGCCGCGAGCACCGCTCCCTTGCGGGCCATGCCCTCCTTGTCGCGGATCCGGCGCATCATGTCGTTCACGACCGCCCGGTAGAGCGCAGCCTGCTCCGCCGTGAGGTTCGCCCGCACGGTCTGCTCGAACTTCTCGGGCAGATCCGAGATGACGTCGGGGTCGGTCTTGACGCGGCGCATCACGAACGGCGCGGACAACGCCCTCAGCCGCGCCGCGGCGACCGCGTCGTGGTCGCGTTCTATCGGCACCGCGAACCGCGCCCGGAAGGACGCTGCGCTGCCGAGCAGGGACGGGTTCGCGAAGTCCAGGATCGCGCGCAACTCCTCGAGACGGTTCTCCACGGGTGTACCGGTGAGCGCGATCCGGTGCGCCGCAGGCACCGCACGGGTGGCACGCGACTGAGCCGTCGCGGTGTTCTTCACGTGCTGGGCTTCGTCGAGGACCACGCGCCGCCAGGACAGCGCGGCGAGTTGCGCGACGTCACGAGCGGCGATCGCGTAGGTGGTCACCACCAGGTCGTGCCGGGCTGCGGTCTCGGCGAGCGCCGCGCCGCTCCTCCTCTGAGCACCGTGATGGATGTGCACCTTCAGATCGGGCACGAACCGTTCGGCTTCGCGCTGCCAGTTGCCCACGACCGACATCGGGCATACCAGCAGCGTCGGCGCATCTCGCAGACCGGATTCGCGTTCGTGCGCGAGCAACGCAAGCACCTGGATGGTCTTGCCCAGACCCATGTCGTCGGCGAGTACTGCGCCGAGACCGAGCCTGCTCATGAAGGCCAGCCAGTCGACGCCGCGCTGCTGGTACGGCCGCAATTCGGCCTTCAGTCCGATCGGCACCGGTACCGGCTCGGGAGCGACCCGCCCGTCGAGCAGCGTTTCGACCCAGCCGGACGCGGAGATGTCGGAGACCACTGCCGGTGGGGGGTTGTCGCCGGTGAACTGGGCGAACAGTGATCCGAGTGTGGCATCCTCCGCCGAATGCGCCGTCACGAAGCGGGCGGCTCGTGTGAGGGCCTCGCTGTCGGCGCGTACCCATTTGCCGCGCAGCTTCACCAGGTCGCTGTTCGCCGCGACGAGTTCTTCCATCTCCGACGGTGTGAGCAGCATGTCGCCGACGGCGAGCTGCCACTCGTACGAGACGATCGCACTCATCCCGACGACGCTGTCGTCGGCCCCGACCGGTGCCACCGGCGAGTCGACCTGCAAGCGCAGGGACGGCTCGACCGTGGTCCACGCGCGCGGCAGCAGGACCGGAATCCCTGCGGCGTCGAGCGCCCGGGCTCCGTGCTCGACGAGATCGACCACCACCGGCGTGGGCAGCAGCAGGTCGAGGTTGTCCGGGTCGCGGGGTACGTCCTGCAGACGTGGATACGCCGAGAGCGCGACACCGAGTTTGCGGACGCCGATCTGCAGCAGGTACGGGTCGGTGCCCTCCACCGGTAGCGGCATCGGCGCCTGGCCTTCCGCGCGCAGGCACACCTCCAGCCGCCAGAAGGAATCGGCACCGACTCCGTCATCGAGGTCGTCCGGCTCGACGAGGCGAAGCACCAGATCGGGTTCGTAACCGGCCAGGCTGGCGCGCCATTCCTCGAGTGCGTCGGCCATCCGCTGGGTGCCGCGGGGATGGGGAATACCCTCCGCCAGAGCGGCGACGAGCGGATGCAGCGAGGTCGACGAACCGTGAAGCGTGCGCACGATCGGGTCGGTCAGTTCACAGCACAGATCGTCGAGCAGCTCGACCGGCCGGCCGAGCTGTCGCTGCACGGGAGGCATCGCGGCGGCCAGTTCGGCGGACCAGGCCCTCGTCTTCTCGCCACCGAGCAGTCGCCACCGCGCCCACCACTGCTTCTCGGCACGCACGAGCTCGGGCGCGACACGACCGGCCTGCGCCCATCTCTCGATTCCCCGCGCCACGTGAGCGAGATATCGCAGGTCGCCGCCCACGCCTCCGGGACGTCGGGGCATGTCCAGCAGAAGTTCCGCAGCGTCCGGGGGTGCGACCGCGACGGCGGGCACCGGGCACGGTTCGCTCGCGCCCGGGAAGGTGATCGTGACGCGATGACGGAACTGGCGATCCACCCACCGGCGCAGCGCCGAGGGGAGCGCGTCGGGATCGGGCTCTGTGGCGGGATCCCACCACAGCATCAGGCCGGATCCCGGTGACCACAGCCCGTGCAACATGCCCACCATCGTGCCAGCCGTACCCGACCCCGATGGCAGGCTGGGTCCATGGCACGCGCATACGGCTTCGTCGATTACGGCGGTCCGGAGACACAACGGCTTCTCGAGACGGCTGTTCCGGCGCCCGGACCGGGACAACTGCTCGTGGCCGTCCAAGCCGCCGGAGTGAATCCCGCCGACTGGAAAGTCCGCTCCGGAGCGCGGAGAAACAGCGTCACGGTGCACTTCCCCGCTGTGCTCGGCCGGGAGGTCGCGGGTGTGGTGGAGTCGCTCGGCAGCGGTGCGGACGACGATTTCGCGGTGGGCGATGCCGTTTTCGGAGCCACCGCGGAAGGCTTCGGCGGTTACGCCGAGTACACGCTCGTCGACGCGCGCGCTGCCGCGCACAAACCCGAGACCGTCTCGTTCGAGGTAGCGGCCACCCTCCCCGTCGCGGCCGGAACCGCCTTCGACATCGTCGAGCATCTCGAGATCGTCGACGCCGACACCGTGCTCGTTCTGGGCGCCGGAGGCGGGGTGGGGTCGGCCGTGACACAACTCGCGCACGCAGCCGGGGCTGCCGTCCTCGGTGTGGCGAGTGCGGGGAAACGACATCTCGTCGAATCCACGGGTGGTCTGTGGATCGAGGCCGGTGCGGGCTTCGAGAACCGTGTGGCAGCACTCGCCGAGCGGTGTGGGCCGGTGACCGCGGTCGTCGATCTCGTCGGCGGAGACGTGCTGGATCGCGCAGTCACGGTGGCCCGGGCTCCCGAGCGGGTGGTGAGCGTGGCGGATCCCGTCCGCGCGCAAGCCCTCGGGGGTTCGGGGGTGACCCGGCGACGCACCCGGGAGGTCTTCCGGCAGGTCGCAGCTCTCGTGGAGCGCGGCGTCCTCACCCCCCGTGTCGAACGGACCTTTCCGCTGTCCGACGCCGGACGCGCACTCGAACTGGTCGAATCCGGGCATGCGGGTGGGAAGGTCGTCGTGACGGTGCCCTGAGCGAACCGTACTCCTCACGACCTTGTCGGCGGATCGTGTCAGGATCTCCGCGTGCGTGGGGGGAACGCGACGTGGTGGGTGATGGCCGTTGCCGTGGCGGTGGCGGTGTCCTGGCTGTGGGATCGCACCGGGCCCGAGTCCGGGACGGTGCCGGGAAGCCCTGCCCGAACCGAGGTGCACGCCTTGCTGGCCCAGGTGACGGTAATGGAGGAGCGGCGGAAGGTACCCGGCTATCAGCGGGGATGCGGTCCCGGCGAGGGATGCGTGTTCGGGTCGGCCTGGACCGACGACCATCCGGGCGCCGGCGGACGCGACGGCTGCGACACTCGCAACAACGTCCTCGCGCGCGACCTGGTTTCACCCATTTTCCGGGTAGGCAGCAACGACTGTGTGGTGACCTCCGGCCTGCTCGACGACCCGTATACGGGTGTGCGGGTGGAGTTCCGGCGATCAGAGGCGGACGCCGTGCACATCGACCACATCTACCCGCTCGCCGCGGCCTGGGATCTCGGTGCCGCGGCGTGGCCGACGGAGCTCCGACGCCAGTTCGCCAACGACATCACCTACAACCTCGTCGCCGTGGGCGGACAGGCCAACCTCGACAAACGCGACCACACACCGGCCGAATGGCTGCCACCCGCGCCCGGTTACCGCTGCTGGTTCGCCGGGCGGTATCTGACGGTGGCGGTGCGCTACTCGCTGCCCATCACTGCCGCAGATCACCGGGCCCTGGCGACCGCAGCGGAGTCCTGCCCCTGACGTCGCTCAGGCCGGGAGGTTGCGCGGGATCCAATCCGGATCACGCTTCTCCATGAATGCCCGCATACCCTCCCGGGGCTCGGGTGAGGTCTCGAGGGCGCCGAACATCGTCTGGTAGTCGAACTGCCCGTAGCGCTCGTTGAGCATCCGTTTGACCTGGGCTCGCGCGATCGGTGCGGTGCGCAGGATCTGCCGCGCGGCTTCGAGGGCCGCCTCGCGCAACTGCTCGTGCGGGACGACCCGTGAGATCACGCCGAGACGGAGTGCTTCGTGCGCGTCGAACACGCGCGCCGACAACAGCAGGTCGCGGGCGGCGGCGAGACCGACGTGGGCGGGCAGTGCGGCGGCGAAAGTCGCGTCGGGGATGCCACGCAGGAGTTCGGGAACCCGGAAGGTTGCACGGTCGCTGGCCACGGCGATGTCGGACATCATCGCGACGAGCAGTCCGCCCGCCTGGCAGATTCCGTTGACGGCGGAGACGACCGGCGCGCGACTGTCACGAATCGTGAGGAAGGGCACCACATCGGTGCCGGCGAGACCGTCGGGCAGGTCGTCGCCGGGTTCGGCACGACCGCCGAGGTCACCTCCGGGGGCGAAGACGTCGTCGACGCCGGTGATGATCAGCGCGGCGAGATCGGGATCGGCGTTGACCAGCCGTACCGCGCGTTTGAGCCCGTAGTACATCGCCGGAGTGAAAGCGTTGCGCGCCGCAGGCCGGTCGATGATGCACCAGCCGATTGCGCCTTCTCGCTCGAACCTCAGTCCGCCTGCTCCCAGATCGTCTCCCATGCACCGAACGGTATCTCATTCTTCTGTTCGAGAACAGCATGCTCGGTATCGGAAACAATGATTCCGAAGGGTTCGGGTCTACGGTGAACAGATGCTCGAGCGCATCTCCAAGGACACTCGTCTGTGCATCTCGATGTCGGGCCGCCCCAGCAATATCGGTACGCGGTTCCACAATTTTCTCTACGAGGAACTCGGACTCGACTTCGTCTACAAGGCATTCGCCCCCACGAACATCGAGGACGCTGTGGCAGGCATACGCGGTCTCGGCATCCGCGGCGCCGGGGTATCGATGCCGTTCAAGGAAGCGGTGTTGCCGCTGGTCGATGTGCTGCACGATTCGGCGCGGGCGATCGAATCGGTGAACACGATCGTCAACGACGACGGTGTCCTTCACGCCTACAACACCGACTATCAGGCGGTGAGCGACCTGCTCGTCGAGCACCGTGTGGACACCGCCCTGCCGGTGACGGTCGTGGGAAGTGGCGGCATGGCGAAGGCCGTGACGTCCGCCTTGCGGCACAACGGGTTCACCGACGGGACCATCTTCGCCCGCAACGAGACCACCGGGCGGCCACTCGCCCGCAAGTACGGCTACGAGTGGCGTAACGATATCGCCGAGGTCGCGCCCGGCCTGATAGTCAACGCCACTCCGATCGGCATGGCGGGCGGGCGGGAATCGGACGACCTGCCTCTCCCCCACGACTTCGTCGCGGCGGCGGCCACGGTGTTCGACGTGGTGGCCCTACCGCCGGAAACCCCCCTTGTCCGATTCGCGCGTGAGCGCGGCATCCCGGTGATCACGGGCGATGAAGTCATCGCATTGCAGGCCGCGCTCCAGTTCGAGCTCTACACCGGCGTGACTCCGACGCGCGAGCAGATCCGTCGCGCGTCGGAGTACTCACGGTCCTGAGCGGTCAGATGGTTCCGGTCTTTTCGAGTCCGTCGAGGACCACGGTGGCAGCATCGACCGCGAGGTTCATCTCGGCGCGCGTGACATCACGAGTGGCCGGATTCTGCAATCCGAAGTTGTTCACCCATGCGGCCGTTCGCGCCGACTGGAACATGAAGGTGGTGGTCTCGGTCGCGCCCGCGAGGTCGCCGACGAACCATCCGGTGAAGAACGGCCCGAGGTCGACGCCGTAGACGGCCTCGAACTCGTCGGCGATCACCGGCGCGGCCTCGACCAGCGCTTCACCGAAGGTGTAGAAGTCGCGGGTGTGGTCGGGCGTCGATCCGATGGTCACGAGAGCTTCCGGGAAATCGATCACCAGGTGGGCGACGATGGCACCCAGCAGCACACGGCCCGGGCTGCGGTCGCACTGTTCGGTGAGCTCGAGTGCATCGGCCCAGTGCGGCGCCGGCGACCCGCCGATCACGTACTCGTGCAGATTCGTCAGGTACAGCCGCACCACTTCGACGGCGAGGGCGGACGCCCACTCGGGGTCGTCGTAGATCCCGGAATCGAGCGTCGGGCCGGTGAGCTCGAGAATCTCGTCGAAGGCGAGCACGAAGGTTCCGCGATAGTCGTCGCTGCGTGTGAGGAGATCACGTAATTCGGCGATCCGGGCGCGGGCATCGTCGAAGGTCTCGATTCCCGCAGGATCGGTGAGCGCGGCGATCTCGGCTTCGGGAACGACCGACACACATTGGGACGCAACCGTATCGGATGGAGCCGGCGCCGCCGATACCGTCGGTGCAGCGAGGAGGGACGCTAGAACTGCAGCTCCTACGGTCATCGCCGTACGGCTTCGGGCGAGATGTTTCATTTGTGTGAATTTACCGATTGGTTCCCCGAGCGCGAGCCTACGTCCCACTCCCGTTCGAACCGCTCTCAGTCCTCACCGGTCGCGACCTCCCGTGTCGGATCGGCAGACCACTGCGACCACGAACCCGGGTACAGTGCGGCGCTGATGCCGGCAATCTCGAGCGCCGCGATCTCGTGTGCGGCATGGACCCCGGAGCCGCAGTACACGGCGACATCGGTGCGACCCAGACCGAGCTTCGAGAAGCGGTAGGCGAGCTGGTCGACAGGCAGGAACGAGCCGTCCTCGCGGAGATTCTCGGTGGTCGGGGCGCTGACCGCACCGGGAATGTGGCCCGCCCGGGGATCCACCGGTTCCTCGTCGCCGCGGTACCGCTCCAGGGCCCGCGCATCGAGCAGAACTCCGTGCTCGGGGAAGGCGGCAGCCTCGTCCGCGTCGATCGTCGGCATGTGACCGGGGCTCAACGTCACGTTACCCGTCTTCCGTTCACCGCCCGGGCCCGCTGCGATCGGGTGCCCTCCTGCGATCCATGCCGGCAGCCCGCCGTCGAGCAAGCGGACCTCGGCGTGTCCGGCCCAGCGCAACAACCACCATGCGCGAGCGGCGGCAAGGTCGCCACTGTCGTCGTACACGACGACGGGACTCCCGTCGTCGATACCCCATCCGCGCGCCGCAGCCTGGAGGCGATCGATACCGGGCAAGGGGTGACGACCGAGTTCTCGCGCGGGCGGATCGGCGAGCTCCTCGTCCAGATCGACGTAGACCGCACCACTGATGTGCCCTTCGTGGAATCTGTCGAGTCCGTGCGTGTCGCCGAGCGCCCAGCGAACGTCGAGTATCACAGGGGGTCGACCGTGATCGATCATCCGGGCAAGTTCGGCAGTGGCGAGGAGGACGGTATCGGGCATGATCCGATCCTGACACGAACGGCACGCGGCGTTCAGGTTTGCGGCCGACAGGCGCGCCGTGTGGAAGGACGGGCCTGCGATCTCGCACCGTAGCCGTCCGATTCGACGGATTTCGGGACAGGTTCGGACTCCGCCCGGCACAGTTGATCTGATTTGCCACCCGCAGAAGCACTATCGTCGAGACGTGAGCAACCGCCAACCGACGAGCCCCGCCGGATCACCCGCGCCGGAGCAGTTCCCGGTGTTGTGGCCCATGCAGACGCGCTGGGCCGACAACGACCATTACGGCCACGTCAACAATGTCACGTACTACTCGTACTTCGACTCCGCGGTCAACGGCTGGCTCATCTCCACCACCGGGTGCGACATCCGCGAACTCGACGCGATCGGGGTCGTGGCAGAGACCTCGTGCCGATATCTCGCCGAACTGTCCTTCCCCGACCGCTTGCAGGTGGGGCTGGCAGTCGAACGCCTGGGCGCTCGGTCGATCACATACGCTCTCGCAATCTTTCGGGAGGCCGGCGACGAACTCGTCCCGGCCGCAACCGGTCGTTTCGTGCACGTCTACGTCGACCCGCACACCCGCCGACCCGTCGCAATCCCCGACCAGATCCTCAAGGCCGCGGCCCAGCTGGCGACCCCGAACGCCGGCCGGTAGCACTGCACACTCGGCCTCCGCTCAGCTTCGCAGGGCGGCCCGGTCGAGCAGCGGAGCCGTACGTTGCGGGACGAGTTCCTGCATGACCAGGGACATGTCCGTGCGCTCGACACCGCGGATCTTCAGGATTCGGCCGGCCAGCCGATAGAGGTCGTCGGCGTCGCGGGCGACGACCTTGACCGACAGGTCGATCGGCCCGGTCACCCCGTAGACCTCGGTGACCTCGGGGATCTGCGCGAGTTCGTCGACCACCTCGTCGAGGCGATGCTGATCGACACGCGTGGCCACGTAGGCGGCGAGCGGATAACCCAGCGAGACGGGCTCCACCCGTCGCTCGAAGGACGCGAGCACTCCCTCGGTCTCCCACCGGGCCAGACGCGCTTGGACGGTGTTACGGGACAGTCCGAGACGTTGCGCCAGTTCCACTCCGGTGGCCCGCGGCGTGCGGGCGAGTTCGAGCAGTAGACGCGCGTCGGTGGTATCGAGGCTTGTCATTCTTCGCAGTCTGCCAGCGCTCGGGGCTTCGAAACCGTGCTTTCTGCGCAGCGCTTTCCGTGCCGATTGCGCATTCGCGCCGCACGCGGATCATGTGAGGTACGGCACATCATCCGGTCGCGCCCCACAAGGGCACGTCCGGTCCGCACCGACGAGGTGATCCGATGGTTGTATCCACCACCTATCCGGTCCAGTTGATCCAGCCCGACGGGAGACGTGTCCTCGACCCCGAGTACGCACCACTCGTCGCCGACATCGGCCCCGACCGGCTCCGCGAGTTCTACCGCGACATGGTCGTCGCACGACGCCTCGACACGGAGGCGACCGCTCTGCAACGGCAAGGTGAGCTCGGGCTCTGGGCGCCACTCATCGGTCAGGAGGCCTCCCAGATCGGCTCGGCCCGGGCACTTGCTCCCGACGATTACGTCTTCATCAGCTACCGCGAGCACGCGGTCGCGTGGTGCCGCGGTGTCGACCCCGCAGACATGACCCGTTTGTGGCGCGGTAATGCACTGGCGGGATGGGATCCGCGGCCGGTCGCCACCACCAACCCGGCGATCGTCGTCGGTACCCAGGGTTTGCATGCCACCGGTTACGCGATGGGAGCGAAACTCGACGGCGCCGAGATCGCCACGGTGGTGTACTTCGGGGACGGCGCAACCAGCCAGGGCGACCTGTCCGAGGCCCTGGTGTTCTCCGTCAGCTGGGGTGCCGGGGTGGTCTTCTTCTGCCAGAACAACCAGTGGGCGATCAGTGTGCCCACGCGCGTGCAGAGCCCCGTTCCCCTCGCGCTCCGCGCCGCCGGCTTCGGGATGCCCGCTGTGCAGGTGGACGGCAACGACGTCCTCGCAGTGCTCGCGGTGACACGGCGCGCCATCCGGCATGCCCGCGACGGCGGCGGACCGTTCTTCATCGAGGCCCTCACCTACCGCATGGGTCCGCACACGACCTCGGACGACCCGGCCCGGTACCGCACACCCGCCGACCTCGAGGAGTGGAAGTTGCGCGACCCTCTCGATCGGCTACGACGGTTGCTCGAGCGCGAAGGTCGGATCGACGAGTCCTTCCTCGACGAGGTCCGAGCCGAGGCCGACGAGGCCGCCGCGCGACTCCGGCGCGGCACACTCGAGTTGCCCGACCCGGACCCGGCGACTCTGTTCGACCACGTCTACGCCACCGCGCATCCGCTTGTGGGTGAGGAACGCGCCGACCACTCCCGGTATCTGGCGAGTTTCGGCCCAGCGACCGAGGAGGCGGGACGATGACCACGACGATGACACTCGCCGGCGCCCTCAACGCAGGACTGCGGCGCGCGCTCGAACAGGATCCCAAGGTCGTCGTCATGGGCGAGGACGTCGGCACCCTCGGAGGCGTCTTCCGGATCACAGACACTCTGCAGAAGGATTTCGGTGGAGCACGCGTGATCGACACTCCGCTCGCCGAATCAGGAATCGTGGGAACAGCCTTCGGGATGGCGCTGCGGGGATACCGGCCGGTGTGCGAGATCCAGTTCGACGGCTTCGTGTATCCCGCGTTCGACCAGATCGTCTCCCAGGTCGCGAAGATCCACTACCGCACGGCCGGTGCGGTGACAGCGCCGCTGACCGTCCGCATCCCTTACGGCGGAGGCATCGGCGCGGTCGAGCACCACTCGGAATCACCCGAGGTGTACTTCACACACACCGCCGGCCTGCGCGTGATCAGTCCGAGCACCCCTTCCGATGCGTACTGGATGATTCAGCAGGCGATCGCGCTCGACGACCCTGTGATCTTCCTCGAACCCAAGCACCGTTACTGGGAACGAGGTGAGGTGGACACGCAGACCGCTCCCGAGATCGGCCTCGACAGCGCGCGGATCGCCCGGTCCGGTTCCGACGCGACGATCGTGACCTTCGGTGCACTGGTGGCTACAGCGCTGCGGGCCGCCGAGGTCGCCGAAACCGAGGGGCATTCGCTCGAAGTCGTCGACCTGAGGACGTTGTCGCCCATCGATTTCGACACGATCGAGGCGTCCGTGCGTCGGACCGGCCGGCTCGTCGTCGTGCAGGAGGCGCCCGTGTTCTGCGGCATCGGTGCGGAAATCGCGGCCCGCACGAGCGAACGCTGCTTCTATCAGCTCGAGGCACCGGTGTTGCGAGTCGGCGGATTCGACATCCCCTATCCCCCGGCCAAACTCGAATCGCATCATCGCCCCGATGCCGATCGGATCCTCGACGCCGTCGACCGCGCACTCGCAGCGTGAGGAGCATCATGACGAATCCCGCACGCACAGTCGAGGAGTTCCGCCTCCCGGACCTCGGCGAAGGCCTGACCGAGGCGGACTGGGTGCGCTGGGCGGTCGCGGTCGGCGACCGCATCGCACTCAATCAGGTCATCGGAGAGGTCGAGACCGCGAAGGCCACGGTGGAACTGCCCTCGCCCTGTGCGGGCACGATCACCGAACTGCTCGTCGAACCCGGGCAGACGGTTCCGGTCGGGACACCGCTGCTGCGGATCGCCACCGATGCCGGAAGCGATGACACACCGGGAGGCGAGACCGGCTCGCCACATCCGTCGGTGCTCGTCGGCTACGGCCCCGGCGAGGCACCGCCGAGCAGGCGCACGGCCCGCCGTATGCCGGGCGAGGAAGGTCCCACCCGAGAGGCCGATACACCACCCTCGCGCCCCGACGCCAAACCCGGTGCACGCAAACTCGCCGGCCTCCTGGAAGTCGACCTGACCACGGTGACCGGCACCGGGCGGGGTGGGGTGATCACCCGCGACGACGTGCGCCGCGCTGCGGGACACGGCGAGGCACACACCCGAGGGACCGACACGCACGCATCCGCGTCCCCCGCCGCGCGGACCACCCGGGTGCCCGTCGGAGGCATCCGCAAGCGGACCGCCGACGCCGTATCCCGCAGTGCCTTCACCGCCCCGCACGCCACGGTGTTCCTCACGTGTGACGCGACCGCCACGGTCGATCTGGTGTCCACTCTGCGCGCGTCCCCTGTCTTCGAAGGCGTCCGCCCCACCGCCCTGAGCATCGTCTCCCGTGCACTGATGCGCGCGATCACCGACGAGCCGTCGCTGAATTCGCGCTGGGAAGACGAATCCGGTGAGATCGTCCTCCACCACGACGTGCATCTCGGGATCGCTACCGCGACCCCGGAGGGTCTCAAGGTTCCCGTCGTACGCGAGGCACAACGGTTGTCGTTGCCCCGGCTGGCCAATTCGATCGCCGAGGTCGCCGACCGAGCGCGGGCAGGACGGTCCTCGCCGGTCGAGTTGACCGGTTCGACCGTCTCGGTGACGAACGTCGGAGTTTTCGGCGTGGATGCGGGAACACCGATCCTCAATCCGGGCGAGTCCGCGATTCTCGCGGTCGGAGCGATCTCCGACCGCCCGTGGGTGGTGGACGGTGCTCTCGCGGTCCGCAAGGTCGTCACCCTGTCACTGTCGTTCGACCATCGGCTCGTCGACGGGGAACAAGCAGGCCGCGCTCTCGCGACGATCGGCTCCTTCCTCGCAGATCCGGTGGCCGCTCTGCTGGCGGGTGCGTGACGGCACCCCCTGGCACGCGTCACGGCGCCCACGCGGGGATCCGCGTGGGCGCCGTGACGGGAACCGAAAGGACTACAGGGCCTTGAGTTCCTCGGTGACCTCCGAGACCATCTTCTTCGCGTCACCGAACAGCATCGAGGTGTTGTCGGCGGTGAACAACGGGTTGTCGATACCGGCGTAACCGGAGCTCATCGAACGCTTGAGCACGATGACCGACTTCGACTGGTCGACGTTGAGGATCGGCATGCCGTAGATCGGGCTCGTCGAGTCCAGCCGGGCTGCCGGGTTGGTGACGTCGTTCGCGCCGATCACGATGGTGACATCGGTGCGGCCGAACTCGCCGTTGATGTCGTCCATCTCCTTCATCGCGTCGTACTCGACGTCGGCCTCGGCGAGCAGGACGTTCATGTGTCCGGGCATACGACCTGCGACCGGATGGATCGCATACTTGACCTCGACACCACGGTCCTCGAGCAGCGCTGCCATCTCCTTGACGGCGTGCTGGGCCTGAGCGACGGCCAGACCGTAGCCGGGCACGACGATGACCTGATTGGCGTACGCCATCTGGATGGCGGCATCCGACGCGGAGGTGGCCTTGACCGTGCCACCCGAAGCCGAGGCAACACCACCGGCCGCCTCGCCGCCACCGAAGGCGCCGAAGACGATCGCAGGGATCGACCGGTTCATGGCCTTGGCCATGAGGTTGGTCAGGATCGTGCCGGAGGCACCGACGATCATGCCCGCAACGATCATGGCCTGGTTGTTCAGCGCCAGACCCGCAGCGGCCGCCGACAGACCGGTCAGCGCGTTGAGCAGCGAGATGACCACCGGCATATCCGCGCCGCCGATCGGGAACACCACGAACAGACCCATCAGGCCGGCCACGACGAGCAGTGCCAGGATCCACCAGGAAGCCAGCGGCTCGCCGTCGGCGCTGATCCCGATGTACACGGCGATCGCGATCGACGCGAGCACCAGCACGATGTTCGCGAGCTGGAACAGCTTCGCCGAGGCGACCAGCTTGCGCTCGAGATTCTTGTTCAGCAGTTCCTGCAGCTTCGCGAAGGCAACCAGCGAACCCCAGAACGAGATCGAACCGATGATCGCGGCGAACAGCGAGCCGACGATCATGACCACGGTGGGCTGGTCGTCGAGCGAGGTGAAGCTGGTGGACTCGAGGTATTCGGCCCATGCGATGAGCGCGACGGTGCCACCACCGACACCGTTGAACAGCGCGACCAGCTGCGGCATGGCCGTCATCTTGGTCTTCAGTGCCGGCGGGACGCCGAGGATCACACCGACGGCCAGGCCGCCGATGATCAGACCCCAGTTCTCCGTGTCGCGGATGTCGATGAGCACGGCGACGACGGCCAGCGCCATACCGGCCGCGGCGATGTAGTTGCCGCGTACGGCGGTCTTCGGACCGGTCAGACCCGACAGACCGTAGATGAACATCGCGAAGGCGATGATGTACAGGACCGAGACGAGGTAGCTCATCAGGCGTCAGCCCCCTTCTTCTGAGCAGCCGGGGAGTCCTTGCGCTGCTTGAACATCCCGAGCATGCGATCGGTGACGACGAAGCCACCGACGACGTTCAGGGTGCCGAAGACCAGAGCGACGAACAGGATGATCTTGATTCCCCAGGAGGCGTCTCCCGGGAGGTGACCGAGCACGACGAGAGCGCCGAGCACGACGATGCCGTGGATGGCGTTGGTACCCGACATCAGCGGCGTGTGCAGCGTGTTCGGCACCTTGGAGATGACGGCGAAACCGACGAATCCGGCCAGGACCAGAATCGCGATGTTCGCGAGTAGTTCGTTGTACATCTAGGAGTTCTCCTTCGAGCGTGTCACGCAGGCAGCCGCGAGGATCTCGTCCGAGAAGTCCGGGGCCAGGGCACCGGATTCGTCGAGCAACAACTCGATCAGCGCGTACACGTTCTTCGAGTAGAGCTCGGAGGCGTGCTCCGGCATCGTCGCGGGCAGGTTGAGCGGCGAGCAGATCGTCACGTCGTGCTTGACCACGGTCTGCCCCGGCTCGGTGAGTTCGCAGTTGCCACCGGTTTCACCGGCGAGGTCGACGATCACCGAACCCGGCTTCATCCCCTCGACCGCGGCGGCGGTCACCAGACGCGGCGCCGGGCGGCCCGGCACGAGGGCGGTGGTGATGACGACGTCGAAGCCCTTGATCGCATCTTCCAGTGCCTGCTGCTGCTGCGCCCGCTCGTCTTCGGTGAGCTCACGCGCGTAGCCGCCCTCACCGGCAGCGTCGATACCGAGATCGAGCCACTGGGCACCGACCGAGCGCACCTGATCGGCGACCTCGGGACGCACGTCGTAACCGGTGGTGCGGCCACCGAGACGCTTCGCCGTGGCCAGCGCCTGCAGACCCGCGACACCCACACCGAGCACCAGCACGGTCGCCGGCTTCACCGTGCCGGCGGCGGTGGTGAGCATCGGGAAAAAGCGCGTGGATTCGCTCGCCGCGACCAGCACGGCCTTGTAACCGGCGACGTTGGCCTGCGACGACAGGGCGTCCATGACCTGCGCGCGAGAGATACGCGGGATGGACTCCACGGCGTACGCCTCGACGCCGGCCTGTGTCAGGGCGCCGATCTGATTGTCGGCATTGCGCGGGGCGAGGAAGCCGATCAGTCGCTGACCGGACTTCATGCGGGCGATCTCCGTGTCGTTCGGCGGGGCAACCTTGACGACGATGTCGGCAGACCAGGCGTCACCGACATTCGCGCCGGCCTCCTTGTAGGCCGCGTCCGGAATCAGCGCGCCCTGACCGGCACCGGATTCGACGACGACGTCGAATCCTTTGCCGATCAGCGAGGGCACGATCTTCGGCACGAGCGCGACCCGCCGTTCCCCGTCGTTCGTTTCACGAACCACGCCGACGGTCGGACGGCGGTGCGCTCCGCTCCCCGTGTTCGATCCTTCGGTACTCAATTCTTTGACTCCTGCGTCGATGAAAGTGCGCGTCGCGCCACGGTCGGCGGCGAAAGATGCGTTATCGGAGGCCATGTGACGGCCTGTCCTGCGCTTAAAGGCTTATGCAGACCTACCGTGCCCTCCTGTGAGCTCGCAACCTGTTCCGATCATCTGAATCGAGTCCGAACCGCAAGATGACGAAAGTTTGTGAGGCAGCTCACCTCACAGAAGCCATTTTCCACCCGTGAGGAAGACTGGAAAGAACGCCGGATCCTGGCCATTTCCGAGCCCGGAGCCGAATCCGAGCGCGAAAGGCCAGCACTAGCAAAACCATTCGACCCACACAGGGAAACTGGTGACGTTTATCGATTCAGATCGTTTCCGAATCGATACAGACTCCCGGAGAGCGAGTATCGCCCTTGCACTTCCATCTCCACACGCGTAAGGGACACGTGTGACCAGCGGTGGCCGAGAGCACGAGGAGGAAGACCTCCGTGACCGCCCGGCGCGCCCGCCGCATCTCGCCGGCCCCGGCCGGACGGCCGTGAACATACCGGCACCGGTCCTCGATCTCGCCGGATCGGCTCGCTGTGTGGCCGTCCTGACCGGTGCAGGGATGTCCGCCGAGAGCGGTGTGCCCACCTTCCGCGACGCGCAGACCGGCTTGTGGGAGAACTTCGACGCGTCTGCCCTCGCGACACCGGAGGCATGGGCGGACGATCCCGCCACGGTCTGGGCCTGGTATCAGTGGCGGGTCGCGCTCGTGCGGCGAGTACAACCCAATGCCGGCCACCGCGCCCTCGCCGACTGGGCACACCTCGCCCGCGTACGGATCGTGACCCAGAACGTCGACGACCTCCACGAGCGAGCCGGCAGCAACGATGTGACGCATCTGCACGGCAGCCTCTTCGCTCCGCGGTGCAGCCGATGCGAGCGACCCGTCGAACTTCCCGACCCGCCGGAGACAGCCGTCGCGCGCCTGGCTCCCCCGCAGTGCCGCGCATGCGGTGGCGACGGGCGCCCCGGAGTCGTGTGGTTCGGCGAAATGCTGCCGCCGCAACCGTGGGAGGACGCGACCGAAGCCGTGCGCGACGCGGACCTGCTCCTGGTCGTCGGCACCTCGGGAGTCGTGTACCCGGCGGCCGGCCTGCCCTCGCTCGCTCGCGGCCAAGGCATCCCGATCGTGGAGATCGATCCACGCGAGACCGCACTGAGCGACCAGGTCGACCACAGTTGGCGCACCACGGCGGCGGTGGGGTTGCCGGCTCTGGTCGGTGCCCTGAAGAAGTGACACACGCCGCGTATGGTGACCCGATGAGTTCCTGCGTGTTCTGCGCCATAGTCGAAGGCAGTGGCCCTGCAGCACGGGTCTACGAGGACGACGACGTCGTGGCCTTCCTCGACGTCCGGCCGATCGCACGCGGGCACACGCTCGTCGTCCCCCGCGTGCATGCAGCCCGCCTCGAGGATCTCGATCCGAGCGCGGGCGCAGCCGTCTTCCGTGCCGGGCAGCGGATCGCTCGTGCCATGTCCCGTTCGGAACTCGCCACCGACGGAACCAATCTCGTCCTCAACGACGGGCGAGCAGCCTTCCAGACCGTCTTCCACGCCCACCTGCACGTACTGCCCCGCTGGGAAGGCGACCGTGTCCGGATGGGCATCGGCCTGATCCGCCGCCGCCCCCACGATCCCGAGACCACCGCTGCGCTCATCCGCGCCGGACTCGACCGTCTCACCTCCGAGGAGCATCAGTGACATCACATCGCGACACCGCCGAGACCGCCGAGTTTCCGATCGAGACCATCCGGCCGCTGCTGCTCGAGCAGTTCGCCGCGCTCGACGAGTTGCTCGCCGGGCTCACCGACGACGAGTGGAAGACGCCCACTTCCCTGCCGGGATGGACGATCAAGGACATCACCGCGCACCTCATCGGCACCGAGTCGATGCTCTCGGATATCGACGCTCCGCGCGTGGAGGCGGACGTAGGTTCGTTCCCCCACGTGCATAACGACATCGCGGCGTTCAACGAGCTGTGGGTCGAGTCGCTGCGTCCCGTACCCGGCGCGGAAGTGCTGTCGCACTACCGGGAGATCATCGCGCGTCGCACGGACGAGCTCGACGCGATGACGCAGGCGGACTTCGAGAAGGAATCGGACACGCCGGTCGGACCCGCTCCGTACGGGCGCTTCATGCGTATCCGCGTGTTCGACTGCTGGCTTCACGAGCTCGACATCTGCGACGCACTGGGCAGCACCGGCTCCGAGGGCGGTCCGCGAGCCGAGCTGGCGTCGAGGGAGGTCTTCGGGGCGGTGCCCTTCATCGTGGGCAAGCGCGGCAAGGCGCCCGAGGGCGCACGCATCACGATCGAACTCTCCGGTCCCCTCGCGCGCACAATCCACGTCGAGGTCCACGGCCGGGCGAGCGAGGTACCGGAGCTCTCGCAGCCGGCGACGTCGACGATCGCGATGGACTCGTCGCTGTTCGTGCGCCTCGCCGGTGGACGCGAACGGGCTGCGGATCGGCTCGACGAGATCTCGTTCGGCGGCGACAGCGAGGTCGGTCGCCGCATCGTCGACAACCTCGCGTTCACGATCTGAGCTCATGCGACTGTTCTTGTCGTCCTACCGGTTCGGTACCGCTGCCGAGTCGTTCGTCCGGCTGGTACGCGAGCCGGGCCGGATCGCGGTGATCGCGAACGCCGCCGATGCGTGGCCGTCCACAGCGCGGGCGGCAGCAGTCACGAGCGAGATGGCTCCGCTGCGTTCCCTCGGGTTCGCACCCGAGGAACTGGACCTGCGCGATCATCTCGGCGACCCGGGTTCCCTTCGTGAGCGCCTCGAGGAGTTCCCGTCGGTATGGGTGCGGGGCGGCAACACCTTCGTGCTGCGGGCGCAACTCGCCCGCAGCGGCGGCGACGCGGTGCTCACGGAACTGGTGCGCGAGGACCGGTTGGTCTATGGCGGGTACAGCGCCGGCGCGTGTGTCGTGACCCCGTCCCTGAGGGGAATCGAATTCTCCGACGACCCTGCCGATGTCGCCACCGCTTGCGGCACGGCCGTGGTCTGGGACGGACTGGGCTGGATCGACCGGGTGATCGTGCCCCACGCCGGGGCGTCCGCTCTCGCCGACGACGGCATATCGCAGACTCTGGCGTTCCTGCGTGAGCACGACATCGACCATGTGGCCCTGACCGACGACGACGTACTCGTCGTCGACACCGAGCACGGTGATCCCGCAGGTACCGTTGATCCATGACGCAGAACACCGACAGCACCGACACCCGCCTCGCGCACGAGGCCGAGAAGTCACGTTTCGCCCTCTATCTCGGCGACGACCTCGCCGCATATGCCGACTACACGCAGCGCGGCGAACTGCGCGACTTCGACCACACCGTCACCGACCCACAGTTCCGCGGGCGGGGACTCGCCGGAGTTGTCGTGCAGTACGCCCTCGACGAGACCCGCGAGGAAGGGCTGAAGATCGGCACCTCGTGCTGGTACGTCGAGAAGTTCGTCGCAGAGCACCCCGAATACCGCAACTGATCCGAGCGCGCGTCGCGGCGGCGAATCTCCTCGAATCGCCGCCGCGACCGTCAGTTGAAGCCCATCACCTCGGTACCCCAGACCCTGCGCATCTCCCCGTCCGGATCCGACTCGACACGGTCGGTGGAGTCGATCAGCAAGGTCAGCCGTTCCTCCACGTCGTACTGCGGCCAGTGCTTCGAGCCGTCCAGCGCCGCCGGTACACCGTGGTGCGCGAACGCCACCCAGCGTCGCTGCACGCGCCCGGACACCTCGGCGGCCACCTTACGGCCACCGAGCCAGAACGTCGGATCTCGACCGAGCGTGCCGAAATTTCCGAAGACATAAGCCAGTTCGGTCGCATGGCCGGCGCCGATCCGCGCGGCCTTGAACATCGGGGTCGCATGGTCGAAGCGATACACCCAGGTCGGCGAGTGTGCGCTGTGCGCCTCGGCGATCCACAGCACCGGCATCCGGAAGCCCGCATCGCGCGACAATGCCATGGCACCGACCGGCTTGGGCAGATCTGGATATGCCGCAACGATTTCGGCGATACGTCCGGGATCGAGATCCGGCCGATCGTCGGCGAGCGCGGCGAGCATTGCCTGCACGGCGTTGTCGTCCACCGGCATCAGCGGGGACTTCATGAACCGGAAGATCGAGGGCTCATCCTTGTTCGATCCGATGATCAACGGGACGCGGTGCGACAGGCCCTTCTGGAATGCCGCGACGGGATACTTCGGCACCAGGTCGCGGTCGACCACCGGCGTCATGGCGAGTGTGCCCGGCACCTTGGTGGGCGTCTCGGTTACGAGCACCTCCGAGGCCTCGACGAGGGTGTCGGTCGGCATCGTCAGCAATTCTGCGATCCGGGACCGCGGCAGATCCAGGATCTCGAGGAAGCGTGCACCGACCGCCGCGGCCCGTTCGCTGCCGTACACCGAGGTCGCGGGCGGCGACTGTGCGATCGCACGGTGAAAGAGACCTTCGGCCTTCGGGATCGTCATCAGGGTGGTGATCGACCCTCCCCCCGACGATTCCCCGAAGACGGTCACATCGTCCGGATCGCCGCCGAAATCGGCGATGCAGTCGCGAACCCATTCCAGAGCCGCGATCTGATCACGTAGACCGACGTTGGTTTCGAAGGTGATCTCCGGCGTCGAGAACGACGACAGGTCGAGGAAGCCGAGCGCGCCGAGCCGGTAGTTGATCGTCACGACCACGACATCACCGGATTCACAGAGCGTTCGACCGTCGTAGATCTTCTGGCCCGAGTAGCCGAGCACATAGGCACCGCCGTGTATCCACACCATCACCGGGCGCCTTCGCCCGTCGGGGGAAGGCGCCCAGATGTTGAGCGAGAGGCAGTCCTCGCTCAGTGTCATCCCTGGCTCGATCCCGATCGGGCTCTGACGGCTCTGAGGCGCGATGGGACCGAACCGCGCGCAGTCGAGGACTCCGTTCCACGGTTCGGGCGGCAACGGCGACCGGAACCGCCGGGGACCCGTCGGAGCCGCATACGGCACGCCCTTCCAGACGTAGACCTCTCCGTCACGGTATCCGCGTACCTCGCCGTACTTGCAGGCGATGGTGAGTGTGTCGTCCACGTGGCCTCCCGCCGAGTCCGTTACTGCGGAGCAGTACCGATCTCTTCGTTCGTCAACCTATCAATCATCGGGTGGACGCCGGGGTGAGCCGTCAGCCTGCAGCGGAGAGAGGTTCGAGCGCCACACAGTCGACGAGATCGGCCACGAGTGCGTCGACGACGCCGCGTAGATCACCAGGCACGGTATCCGCCAGGGCCGGGAAGACGGTCGCGAGTGCGATCGGCACGAGCGAGGCCTGCCCCAGGAGAATTCCCATTGCGGCGTCGAGTGCTACGACCTCCCTGTGCAATCGGGCGTAGGTGGTGGTGTCCGCGTCGTGCGTCACGGCGATCCGATCGGGCTCGCGTGCCGCGGCCGCCGCCACCAACCTGGGCAGATCCTCCGCAGTGATCTCGCCGGCGTCCACACTTGCAACGTCGAATTTACGCAACATCCCGCCTTCACTCGTCCCCCGACGTGGCGCCGGGCCGCGCCACGCGTCGAAACATACAGTCAGTGTGGCCCGAAAAGTGTGGAATGTGTAGAAGGTCCGCAAAACTTTTTGCACTGGCGGTACCTGAGAGAAGGTACCCCGCCCGGCGCGCGTCCTCACCCGGAATATTCACGCCGAGAGAGCAACGCCACACGAGCTGCCCTCGGCTACGTGCTCACCGAATATCTCCTCGAATCCTCACCACCCGGATATACGGGCGTACCCTCGTGAGTCGGAGTCCGTGCAGCCACCCCATCCGGGTCCGACCACGGACTTCTGCCAGACCGAGGAGGTGCCGGTCGTGAATATCGCCCGCGCCGAGCTGTTCCCCTTGCCTGCTCACAGCGCTGCGACGCGCGAGTTCGCGGGGGTGAGCGCACAGTCACGGACCCTCACCCTGTCGGTGCGCCGTACGGTCCGACCCCTCATCGAGGCATGGTCGTACGCCCCCACACTCCCGTGGCCGGCCACCGTGATCGACCGGGTCGCGTTTCCCCTCCTCCCGGTGCCCGGCACCCGTCGCCATCGGGTCGACCTCCCTGCCTGCCCCTCGGAGTTCCTGTGGGCACCCGGCGCGGTGCCCCCGGTCACCGCCGGCGGCCTGCGCAGGACCGCCGTCCTGTATCTGCACGGCGGTGCCTTCCTGTGCTGCGGTCTCGCCACCCACCGCAATCTGGTCTCCCGCATCTCCGCCTCCAGCGGGGCACCGGTTCTGGCAGTCGGCTATCGCATGCTGCCTCTGAACCCGATCCGGCGGGCGGTCGAGGACGGGCTCGACGGATTGCGGTGGCTCGCAGCCCACGGATATCCCCCCGAACGTGTCGTGATCGCCGGCGACTCGGCGGGCGGTTTTCTCACCTTCGCCGTCGCCCACGAAGCCGTTCAGCGCGGTATCGGTCGCCCGGCGGGCACGGTCGCGCTCTCGCCCCTGACCGATCTCGATCCCCGGGGCAAGCTCGAACATCCCAACTCACGCCGCTGCGCAGTCTTTCCACGACGTGCGGTCCGCGTGCTGACGAGGCTCGTGGAGCGCGCCGAGCGCCGCGGCGGAGAGCTGTCCGAGCCGGTCGTCTCACCTGTCGATCTCGACCTGTCGGAGATGCCGCCGGCACTCATCCAGACCGGATCCGAGGAAATGACCTACGTCGACGCCGAGCTGATGGCCCGGCGGCTGCAACTCGCCGGTGTGCCCGCAGAGCTGCAGGTGTGGGAGAAGCAGCTACACGTCTTCCAGGCAGCAGCCGGAGTCGTCCCGGAAGGGGGCCGCGCGATCGCCGAGATCGGCCGGTTCGTCCGCGGGCTGCGGTAGGACCCACTCCCTGCGCCCCTACAGCTCCACGGCGACAGGTCTGTCGGTGCAGGCGACTAGTCTTCTTCTCGGCCCGACCGGTACAGAGAAGGGGGTCCGATCATGGCCGAGATGCAGACCCGGTTCGACCAGGACGTCGATGCGGCCTGGCGCGAGTTCCGTACGCGCCTGGCAGACCATGTCGCAGCCATGGACGACGGCGACGGTCTGGTCCTCGAACCCTTCAGCGACGAGGCCGGAGGCCCCGCAGGTCCGTGCGTGCAGTTCTATGCATGGGGAGATCGGCTGGTCCGCTGCGAGGTACCGTCCAACGCCCACCTCGCCCCCGACCGGCACCTCACGCCGGTCGACGAGGAGATGCTGCTCGAACTCGGCCTGCGGCCGCCCACCCGAGGACCGGACGATCCGGAGGACGGCGGATCCCCGGCGTTCTGGATCGACCGGCCGGGCAGCTGGGCCGATCAGCTCGCGGTCATCGCCGTGCGCGCCCTACGTTCGGTCTGGGGTGTGCCCCATCCCCTGTTCCTGCGTACGGAGAGCTTCGGGACGGAGCGCTCCGCCGCCGATCTCACGGCCTTCCTCGTCCCCGAGACGACGCATGAGGGTCGCAAGCCGAGCGCGAACGTCCCGCTCGCCGTGGTGCCCACCGGAGACGATCACGTGCGCGAGCTGATCGAGTCGACCCTGCACGAGCGGATCGGCGATCTTCCCGCGTGGGACGAAGACGGCGATCTCGTCCTGCGGGTCGCGGGGGTGCTGGTGTTCGTCGGCGTCGGGCCGGGTGGTGGCACCGTCGACCTGTTCGCACCGATCGTCCACTCCATCACCGGACGCACCCGCGCCGCCGAGATCTGTGTCGATCTCAACCGCCGGTGGCCGCATCTGAAGTTCGTGCTCGTCGACGATCGCCTCGCCATCGTCGATCACGTTCCGGCTTCGCCTTTCGTGCCTGCACACCTGCTCGGATCCATCGAGACGATGACGCAGTTCCTCGATACCCTCGACGGCTCGTTCGCGGCCCATGTCGGGGGCGCACTGCTGCGCGATCAGGCTTTCGACGGGTCCCTGCCAGGCGCGGACGCTCCGCCCTGGGGAGACGTTCCGCAGGTGTCCGACGCCGAGGACGACCTGCCGGTGGCGCTGCTCGCGGTGCGCGACTTCCACCTCGACGGCGCGACCGATGTCGCTGCGAGCACCGTCGCTGCGATCGGCGATCGCAACCCCGAGCAGTTGCAGCGGTTCCTCACCATCAGCACCGAACTGCAGGTCTGGTGGGACGGCGAATCGCAAACCCGAGCGGCGGCGCTCGATACCGACGGCGCTCGCGAGGCACGCGCACGGGCGGTCGAATGGGAGTTGACGAGTCGCTCACTCACCGAGGCCATCCGGTTCCTCGAACAGAGTGGCGACGGTACCGAGTCCACGCCACGCGTCTCGCGACCGGCTTCTGCCCGCGAGGTCGCACCCGAGCAGCCTGCCCTGTTCGACAATCCCGACGAACCGACCCTCTTCGACGGCTTCGGCGACTACAACTGAGCGACCGCGCGACGCAATGCGTCGACGGCGCCCGGGTCGAATCCGACGAGCACGACGGTCTCCACGGCGGTGTCCGTCTCCCGGATCGTGGTGACGGCTTGCACGGCGGCGTCGTCGAGGGGCCAGCCGTAGATTCCGGCAGACAGGAGCGGAAACGAGACCGTGCGGGCGCCGAGGTCCTGTGCCACGAGCAGACTGTTGCGGTAGGCCGAGCGCAGTACCGGGGATCGGTCCTCGTGCGCCGACCAGACAGGCCCGACGGTGTGGATCACCCACCGCGCCGGAAGGCGGCCTGCGGGAGTTGCCACCGCACGGCCCGGTTCGAGCCCATGGGGCAGTGTGCTCGCACGCAGTTCACGGCAGGCCTCGAGGATCTCCGGCCCACCGGAGCGATGGATCGCGCCGTCCACTCCGCCACCTCCGAGCAGGGAGGAATTCGCGGCGTTGACGATCGCATCCACCGCGATCGTGGTGATGTCGCCGTGCGCGATGTCGAGAACTGTCACCTTTCGACCTTATGTTTCGCACACTGCCCCCGCGTGGATTTGCTGGCATGATTCAGGCCGTGACGTCCTCGGCGAAGCTGCGCGAACTGGCCGGAAAACACGGGATCGCCACCACCTACACAGGATGGGGCGGACAAGAACACGAGGTCACCGAGGAGACCTTGCGGCGCGTACTCGCCGCGCTCGACATCCCCGCAAGAACGAGCGAAGAGGTAGACGCCTCTCTCGCCGAGTTCGCCGACCGTCCGTGGCGCATCATGCTGCCACCTTCGCTCGTGGTCGTCGAGGGCGACGAGCGCACGTTCCCGGTCCACGTGCCTCACGGCGACCCGGTGACGGTGTGGGTGGTCACCGAGGACGGCGAGGAGGTCGACGTCGAGCAACTCGACGTGTGGGTGGATCCACGTTCGGTCGACGGCCGGCTCGTGGGGCGCGCGACTTTCGCCGTTCCGCGACTTCCGCTCGGCTGGCACGTCCTGCACGCCCGCAGCAACGACGTCGAGGCCACCGCGGCTCTGGTCGTGACACCCCGCCGGCTGTCTACAGCCGACCGGCTGCTCGAGCGGAAGCGTTGGGGCCTTGCGGCCCAGATCTATTCGGTGCGCAGCCGCCGTTCCTGGGGGGTCGGGGACTTCGCCGACCTGGCGGATCTGGCAGCGATCACGGCCGGTTACGGCGGCGACTTCGTCCTGATCAATCCCGTGCACGCGGCCGAGCCGGTACCCCCGCACGAACCGTCGCCCTATCTGCCGTCGTCGCGCCGGTTCGTCGACCCGCTGTATCTGCGGATCGAGGATGTTCCCGAGGTTGCCTACCTCCCAGCCAAGCATCGCAAGCTTCTCGACGAGTACGCGCAGCGTACGGCGAAGGCGAACCGGAAACCGCGCCGCCTCGACCGGAATGCGACATTCCGCGCCAAGCTCGACATCCTCGAACGCGTCTACCGGGTGCCGCTCGGTTCCGCCCGGCAGGCACGTTACGAAGCATTCTGCGCCGAGGGCGGGCAAGCACTCGACGACTTCGCACTGTGGTGCGCACTGTACGAGAAGTTCGGCGACGACTCCGAACGCTGGACGTCGCGCGCCCCCGGCCCGGACGATCCGAAGGTCGAACGCCTGCGCGAGCAGCTGAGCTCGCGCATCGACTTCCATCGCCGGCTGCAGTGGTGGTGCGACGAGCAGCTCGCGGCCGCGCAGTCCGCCGCGCTCGCTGCCGGTTCCGACATCGGCATCGTGCACGACCTGGCGGTGGGTGTCGGTCCGCACGGCGCCGATGCGTGGACTTTGGGGGATGCACTGGCCACCGGTGTCACGGTGGGTGCCCCCGCGGACGACTTCAACCGCAACGGCCAGAACTGGAACCAGCCGCCGTGGCGGCCGGATCGTCTCGCGGAGCTGGGATACGTCCCCTATCGGGATGTGGTGCGGTCGGCGCTGCGCCATGCGGGCGGAGTGCGGGTCGACCACATCCTCGGCTTGTTCCGCACCTGGTGGGTACCGACGGGAATGTCGCCGGCGGACGGTGCGTACGTCCGCAGCGACCACGAAGCTCTCGTCGGGATCCTGGCGCTCGAGGCACAGCGCGCCGGCGCGGTGGTCGTGGGCGAGGATCTCGGCGTGTTCGAGGGGTGGGTGCAGGAGTATCTCGCCGAGCGAGGTATCGCCGGCACGTCGATCCTGTGGTTCGAGCGGGACGGGCACACCCCGCGTGCCCCGGAGACCTACCGTTCGCTGTGCCTGACCTCGGTCACCACACACGACCTTCCGCCCACAGCAGGCTATCTGGCGGGTGATCACGTTCGGTTGCGCTCGGAACTCGGTCTGCTCGAGCGCGACCTCGACGCCGAACTCGCCGATGCCGCCGCCGAACGCGATTCGATTCTCGCGCTGGCGCGCGAACGCGGCATGCTGGACGTGGGCGAGACCGGCGTCGACCGGCAGGTCGAGGCGCTACACCGCCTGATCGCGGCGAGTCCGTCTGCGCTGCTGGGTGTTTCGCTTGCCGATGTGACCGGTGAGCGGCGCAGTCAGAACCAGCCGGGCACCGTCGACGAGTATCCGAACTGGCGGGTCCCGCTCGCCGACGCACGCGGCAAAGTGGTCTTCGTGGACGATCTCGTCGTCCACGACGGGTTCACAGCACTCGCCCGCGCAGTGTCCGGATCGGCGGACTGACGCCGCGACCGCCGGCCCGAAGGACGGGCTCGACGGTCGCAGCGGAAGGTCGGTGCTCTACGACGTCACTTCGCGTAGAGCGCTTCGATCTCGTGGGCGAAACGTTCGGTGACGATGTTGCGCTTGATCTTCAGCGTCGGGGTGAGTTCCCCGGTCTCCTCGGTGAGATCGCGGTCGAGGATGACGAACTTCTTGATCGCCTCGGTGTGGGAGACGAGCGAGTTGGCATCGTCGACGATGGTCTGCACCGCATCACGTAGGGCCGGATCGTGACGCAGATCCGCGATGGTCGCGGTGGCCGGCTTGCCGTTCTCGGCCTTCCAGTTCTCGAAGACATCCGGGTCCACCGTCACGAGAGCGGTGATGAAACTGCGGCCGTCGCCGACGACGACGGCCTGGGACACCAGAGTGTGCGAGCGCATACGGTCCTCGACCGGCCCCGGCGAGACGTTCTTGCCGCCCGCGGTGATGATGAGGTCCTTCTTTCGCCCTGTGATGAACAGATAGCCGTCCTCGTCCAGCGAGCCGAGATCGCCGGTGCGGAACCAGCCGTCGTCGAACACGCTCGCGGTCGCCTCCTCGTTGCGCCAGTAGCCGTCGAAGACGACATGGCCGCGCAGTTCGATCTCGCCGTCGTCCGCGATACGCGCCGAGTTTCCGCCCATGGGACGTCCGACACTGCCGATCTTCTGCTCCCCCGGCGTGTTCACACTGTGTGCGGCGGTGGTCTCGGTGAGGCCGTAGCCTTCGTAGATCGGCACGCCGACGCCGCGGAAGAAGTGGCCGAGGCGAGGGCTCAGGGCGCCGCCACCGGAGATCGCGTACCAGCACTCGTTGCCCATCGCTTCGCGCAGCTTGGAGTAGACCAGGCGGTCGGCGAGAGTGCGCTGGGCCTTCAGCCGCAGCGACGGGCCGCCCTGATCGAGCGATTCGCTGTAGGCGATGGCGGTGCGCTCCGCGAAATCGAAGACTGCCGCCTTGAACGGTCCTCCGGCCGCAGCCTTCGCCGCCGCCGCGTCGCGAACCTTCTCGAAGACGCGGGGCACACCGAGAATGATGTTGGGTGAGTACCGAGCGAACTGCGACGAGACGGTCGAGAAGTCCGACCAGTGCGCCTGTGCTGCGCCGCCTTCGAACAGGGCGAGCGACACCGCGCGGGCCAGCACGTGCGCGAGAGGCAGGAAGGTCAGGCCCCGGTTGCCGGGCTTGGCGACCGCTCCGACGTCCGAGGTGAGAATCGACCGGACCTCGGCGAGGAAGTTGCGGTGCGTGAGCATGCACCCCTTGGGACGGCCGGTGGTCCCGGAGGTGTAGACGAGGGAGGCGAGGTCGCTGGAACGGATTCCGGACAAGCGCGCGGTGACCTCCGCGTCGTCGACGTCGGCGCCGTCCGCTGTCAGAGTGCCCACTGCTCCGTTCTCGATCCGGAGGATCCGGCGCAGGGTGGCCGGCATATCGACGAATCGAGTCTCGTGCTGCGCGGTCTCGACGATGGCGAGGACGGCCTCGGAGTCCTGAAGGATCCATCGGATCTGCTCGGTGGACGACGAGTCGTAGATCGGCACCGACACCGCGCCCGCAGTCCAGATCGCGTAGTCGAACAGCGACCACTCGTACCGGGTGGCCGACAACAGCGCGACGCGATCACCGGGTCCGACACCGTTGGCGATCAGGCCCTTGGCAACGGCCTTCACCTGCTCGGCGAATTGCTGCGCACTGACCGCGACCCAGTCGTCCCCGTGCGGCCGCGAATACATCACGCGGTGCGGAGTCTTCTCCGCATGAGCGAACACCGTGTGGACGACCGATTCGTCGTCACCGATGGTGAACGGGGCCGGGGTCGAGTACTCACGCACTGCAATCTCCATCGTTCTGGTCGGGAGCCGGGTCCTCGGGAGCAACGCCTGCACGGAAGCGGTGCAGAAGATCCACGAAACGGTCGAGGTCGTCCTCGTGCCAGCCCTCGACTCCGGCGCGGACATCGTCGAGACGACGCATGACCGCACCCTCGAGGACCGCCGCTCCGTGGTCGGTGAGCCGGAGGGGGTGACCGGCGCGCGCCGGTCCCGTCCCCGCCTCGACCCAGCCTGCATCGACGACGTGACGCAACTGCCGCGACACGGTCGATCGATGGACGCCGAAAACCTCGGATATATCGGTGGCGCGGCAGCCCGGATTCCGGGAGATGAAGCCGAGAAGCGAATGCTGAACGAGCGAGAGACCGCTGTCCTGCTTCCGCTCCCCGGACGTCAGGAAGCGCACGAGGAGCGCGAACTCCTCGTATACGCGAGCAACGCCGTCCTCGGACATTCGTCCGGACTGCCGATTGTGTTGCACAGAGCAACTATAAGACGGGGGCGAAGCGGGGCACGAATCCACTCGGTGTCTCGGCGCTGTCCCGGCCTTTTCCGCGCAGCCCACGCCCATCGGATGAACTCGCCCGCTCCCTCCGGCATCTGCACGGCTAGCCTGTCTGTCCGTACCACGTCAGCACTCGAACAGGGGGTCCGATGGGCGAACACACCGGTCGCGACCTGTTCCGCTATCTCGTCGCCGACGAAGCGGACGAGTACGTCGCGGTGATGGACTGCTTCAGCGACGTGCTGCTCACCGATCTGTGTGCTGCCGACATCGTGTCCGCCTGCGCTGCGCGGGGCGCCACGCTCGGCACCGCGGTCGTCGATGCTCGGTGTCGGCGACTCGTTCGATGGGGCAACCTCGCCCTCGTGGGTGGGGATCCTCCCAACGGGCCGATAGCCGAGGTTCGCGACCGGACACGATACCGAGCGACGCCTGCCGGCCTGAGGGTGCATCGGGAGGCCTCCCGAATGCTCGCCACCTCCGACGGAGCGCGCGAGGTGGCACGCGAGTCGCTCGGTTGCGTCGCGGACGAACTGAACCGCATCGCCGACCTGCTGGACCATGCCGAGGAAGGTCTCGATCCGGACGCTCTGGCCGCGCACGTCACTTCCGCCTTTGCGCACCATCGGTTGTTCACGGACAGCGTCGCCGACTTCTACGCCCATCTGGCCGAACTCCTCGACCGGTTCGAACACTCCGACGGTGTCGACGAGTACACCGACTTCAAACGTCTGCTCCTCGATTACGTCGACGTCATCGGTTTCGACGTCGAGCGTCTCGCCCCACTCGCCTCCGGCCGGCTCGATCGGGTGATGGCGCGTCTGGACGCACTGCTCGCCGCGCTACCCGACTCCGGCCTGCCCGACGCTGCGCAGGTCCGCTCCCCCGGACGCAATCACGCGGACTGGGAGACGCTGGCGCAGTGGTACAGCGAGGATTCCGGACCGCGCCGCATGCGCGACGCGGCTGCCCTGGCGCTGGGCCGACTGCTCGTGCGCACCCGGCGGATCAGTTCGGGCGCATCGAACTTCTCGCATCGCGCAGACATGCTGCGCCTGGCACGGTGGTTCGCCGAGTCCTCGGACGATCAGGCCCACCACCTCTTCGCCGCGACCTTCGGAGTCTTTCCGAGCCGGCACCTGCTGCTCGGTCCCGAAGAACCCGACCCGCGGGTCGGTGCGGGCACCTCCTGGTGGCGGGCCGATCCTGTCCTCGTCCCCGTGGCATTGCGTGAACGTGGCAACCATTCGTCCCGTGGCGGCATCGGCCGGCTCCCGGATTCCCTGCCCGGGCGGGTGCGAGCGGACGAACTCGCCCGGCACGAGTCGCGTCGGCGCACCGAGGCGGTCACGGAGTTGCGCGAGGCCGGCGAGCTGCACGGGGCGCACCTGTCGACGGAGGCACGCGAGGTGCTGCTCGACCTGCTCGCTACCGCCCTCGCGGGCTACCGGAGCACCGACGAACCCGTGCGTGTGGACGACACCGATCTCGGATTGTCGCTGACCGCAGAGCCCGGGCCCGATACCGTCGTGCACTCCCCCGACGGCGATCTCGTCGTGCATGCGCTGGTGGTGCGCGCCGCGGCGACGGAATCCCTCGAGCAGGGTGTGGTGGTCCCGTGAGTGCACCGCACCCGAGCGCAGCATCCCGGGACGTCGGCGGACGGCGGGACGCCGCACGGGCGCTGCTGCAGCAACCGATCGTCACCGAAAGCGGTGATCGGGAAACCTTCGATCTCGTGCGCCGCCACGCCGGGTCCCTGAAGTCGATCTTCGCGGATCGCCTCGGTTACCGACTCGTCGTGGCTCCGACGTTCGTACGCCTGGTCAAAGCGCCGCTCGCCTCGACGGCACCGCACCGGACGCTCCGGCGCCCCGACGGCACGGAGTTCGGGGCCACCACCTACGCGTGTCTCGCCCTCGTCTGCGCGGCCTTGCTCGAGCCGCAAACCGGCGACAGGATTACCGTCGCGAGTCTGCTCGAGCAGGTGCGCGCCGACGCCCGCGACAACGGGATCACATTCGGGGACGAGATCTCCGAGGACCGGAACGTGACGGCCGCGCTGGGCATCCTCTGTGAGTGGGGGGTGATCACCGAACCCGATCACGAGAGGGACGAGGAAGCCGCCGCAGAGGCCTACCTCGAAGTGAACCGCGACCTGCTTCCTCACCTGCTCGCCACTCCGCTGCACGAGATGCCGAATCCGGCAGCGTCACTCACACGTGCAGAGCAGGAACCGGCAGCGCGTCGCCTGTACCGGAGGCTGATCGAAGACCCGTTCGTCGCACGGGACGAGCTCGACGACGAGGCGGCGGCGATTCTCGCTCGCGACCGTCCCGAGCTCGCCCGGAGTCTGGAGGAAGAATTCGGACTCGTCCTCGAGGTGCGTGCCGAAGGCGCCCTGGCGTACGACCCGGCCGGCATGCTCACCGACGAAGCATTCCCGGGATCGGGCACCCTGAAGCAGGCGTGTCTGCTGCTCGTCTCCGAACTCACCGAACGGTTCGGCGACCGTGCAGGAGCCACGCTGCACGTCGACGAACAGACCCTCGACACGGTTCTCGGTGAACTCGCTGCCGACCGTTCCCGCACGTGGAAGAGCACTTACGTTCGCGACCTCGCGCTGCTGCGCCGGGACGTCGTGGACCTTCTCACCCGTCTCGGGCTCGCTCGTCGGCACGACGGCGGACTCGAACTGACAGCACCCGTCGCCCGATACCGTCCCGTCCCCGCCGAAAGTCGCCGTCGATGACCCACCTGTCCGACCCGTCCTCCGCCGACGTACTCCCACCGGCCCGCTATCCCGGCCGCTGGCGGCTCCGCCGCGCCGGGATCGTGAACGTCTGGCACTACCTCGACGTCGAGTTCGTCCTGTCCGCAGGTCGGATGATCCTTCGCGGCACCAACGGATCCGGAAAATCCCGGGCGCTCGAGATGCTGTTGCCGTTCCTGCTCGACGGTGACCGCAGGCGCATGGACGCGACGGGTGCCGCGAAGGTCGACCTCGACGAACTCATGCGCACCGGAGCCACCGTCGAGACCGACCGCGTCGGGTATCTATGGCTCGAACTGTCACGCCCTACCGGATATCTCACCGTGGGGGCGCAGATCCGCTATCACGTCGAGGCACGCCGCAGCGACGTGCACTTCTTCACGACACCGCTGCGTGTCGGCGTCGATCTACGACTCGTCGACGACGCTCGCATCCCCCTCTCCCGTGAGCAACTCGCCGAACTCGTCGGAGCAGGCAACCTGACCCGAGATGCCGACCTGCACCGCGAGACCGTGCGGAAGCTGGTGTTCGGCCTACGCGGTGAGGCCGGACGCGATCGCTACGACGGCCTGCTGCAACTGCTGCACACACTGCGCTCACCCGACGTCGGCAACCGAATCGACGAGGGCCGTCTGCCGCAGATCCTGTCGGAGGCGCTGCCACCACTGGCGGAGAACATGCTCGTCGAAGCAGGCGGTCGCCTCGACCTGCTCGGGGAGACACGCCAGGAACAAGCCCGTCGGGAATCGGCTCACGCACACGTGCTGCGCTTCCACGACGTCTACCGGCAGTACGCGGCGAATCTGCTCCGCACCGATGCCGAGACCGCAATCGCCGCAGCGCACAAGGTCGTCGAGACCGGGCTCGAGGTCGCCACCGCAGAAGCCGAGGCCACCGATCTCGACACCCAGGTCGCCGCCGCGGACACCCGCCTTCAGGAGCGGCGCGACCAGGTGACCGAACTCGACCGCGCCATCCGCGGACTCGAGTCCCATGAAATGTTCCGGTCCGCAGACGATCTCGCCCAGAGACAACTCGCCGTCGGTGCACTCGGCCGGGCCGCCGCGCAGGCCGCGGCCGCTGCCGATCGCAGCCGCCGGCAGGAACGCCTCGACGCGGACCACGCGGCTCGCTCCCTCGACGAACTGACCGGCGCCGTCTCGCGTGCCGCCCGGCGTCTCGCCGCAGCAGGGCGCGAACTGGTATCCGTGGGCCTTCCGCACGACACCGTGCCCGCAGCGCTGCACTTCTCCGTCGACTGCCCGCAGGCCACGCTCGAAGCCGTGCAGGTCGGCGTCCAGGACACTCCCGAACAGATCGCAAGGCCGGTCGTCGCGTCGGTCTCTCTCGAGCCCGGACAGGTCGACGCCGCCCGGCAGTCGGCGCTCGAGGCGGCGGAGACGACTCGCCGGCGAAGAGACCAGGCCGGTCGCCGACTCCTCGAAGCACGACGTCTGGAGGCGGCTGCACATGCGGTGCGCGAGGCGGAAGCGGCCGCCGACCGTGCAGCCCGCGACGCCGAACACCGCGCCGTCGAAGCCGCCGAGACCGATGCCGGCGTCGCCGCCGCGGCGGCCGACCTGCAACACCAGTGGCGCGAGTGGATCACCGCAGACCGCACCACGGCACTGCTGCCCGAACTCGATCACGATCGCGTGATCCTGATGCGCCGGTTGTCGACGCACCTCGACGCACTGATCGACGAAGCACCGGCGGACGACACCGCGGGTTACAGCGGTGTCGATTCCGCGCTCACCGAACTCGATTCGCTACCGGCAGCCGCCGCCCGATCGGCTCTGACCGATCTCGGCGACCACCCGGCGGAACGGGGACGGCGCGAGCAGGAGATCCGGGCCGCACGGGAGATCCTCGTGCAGGAGCAGGCCGCACTCGACGCCGAAAACGAGGGACCGGGACAAGCACCGTGGCATGTGCGAACGGACGGTGTTCCCCTGTGGCGGGCAGTCGATTTCGTCGACTCGCTCGGTGACGACGACCGTGCCGGCATCGAAGCTGCCCTGCTCGCCGCCGGATTCCTCACCGCCACGGTCGACGGCGAAGGACGGTTACGTGCACTGGCCGGCCAGGTCCTCGTCTCGCCGCGCGGCGAGCCCCCGGCGCAGCCGCTGTCGATGGTGCTGCGTCCGGATCCCGACGCGGACATACCGCTCTCGGCGATCAACGCCGTGTTGAACTCGATCGGGTTCGAGGATGCGAGTGCGGCGGCGTCGGTGTCCCGGGACGGCCGATGGCACAACGGTGTCCTTCGCGGGCGGCACACTGCCGAGACCGCACTGTGTATCGGCAGCTCGGCCCGCGACACCGCCACAGCTGCCCGTCGGGTGCGCCTGGACGAGATCCGCGCGGAGATCACGCGGATCGATCGCGAGCTCGAACAACTGCGGGTCGATGTCCCCGACACCACGCACCGGCGAGCGGAGATCGACGCGCATCTCGCGACCGTGCCGACCTCCCACGCCCTTCGGACCGCTCTCGACCGGCGTCGTCAGGCGTACGCGCACGTGCGTGCGGCAGCGAGCACCGCGGTCGAGCTCCGTGAGCGGGCGACGATGCTCCGTGGTCGCTGGACCTCCGAGCTCGACAGGCATCGCGCCGTGTGCGAGCACTTCACCGTGCCCAGCGAGGGTCCCGAACTGGAAGCCCTGGTCACCGGGTGCGCGACCGCCGAGGCGACGTGCGTCGAGCTGGCGCGCGATCTCGGTGACATTCTTGCCGCACACACTCGTTTCGCGGAGGCCGTCGATCGGTGCGCGCATGCCACGGCCGCACGGGTCGAAGCGGAGGAGGTGGCCGAGGCGTGGCGGCACGAGTGGCATACGAAGGCTGCCGTCGTCGCGGCACAGAGCGCAGCTGTCGAAGTGGACGCCGCCGAACTCGCCCGCGAACTGCGCGACTCCGAGGCCGAACGAGCACGCGCCGACGAGCAGTGCAGGCGCACTCTCGCCCATCGTGAACACCTGGGCCATGCTGCCGCCGAGGTGCTCCAACGATGCGCCGCGGCACGCGAACGGCTCGACCGCGACCGTCGCGAACTCACCGTCGCGGCCGAGCGCCTCGCCGCCCATCTGCAGCTTCCGGAACTGCGCGCCGCTGCCGAAGAAGGTCTGCACCCGGGCTCGGCTCCCCCTTCTCCCCGGACTCTGCTGCCTCCCGTCCACCTCGAGGACCCCGACCATGTGCTCTCGGTGGCGCAGAACCTGCTGGCCGCGTTACCGCCCCGCACAGACGTCGACGAAAACGCGATGCTGGTCGCACTGCAACAGTTCGACCGCGACATCTCGACCCGTTTCGCCATCGAACACACCGTGATGCACGGTGCCCACCGAGTACGGATCGCAGGCGCCGGCGACGACTGCACGTCTGCGGGAGTGCTGGCCGTCCTCACCCGCCAGGTCGAGGACGGCCGTCGTGCGCTGACGCAGCGTGAGCACGATGTGTTCACGGGGTTCGTGCTCGGTGGGGTGGCGGACGAACTGCGCCGACGAATCGACCGGGCACAGCGATTGATCGCCGCGATGAACGACAGTCTCGCCGACAGTCGTACGACGCACGGAATCGGCGTGCGGATCGAGTGGCGTCCCGGACGAGAGGATGCCGACGCGGCTCGGCTGACGCGGTTGCTCACCGCCACCGAACGCTCGGCCGACGAGGCGTCCGAACTGGTCGAGATGCTGCGTCGCCGGGTCGAGTCCTCACATGCGGCCGACCCGTCCGCCGGTTACGCACTGCACCTGTCGCAGGCCCTGGACTATCGGCGCTGGCACGAGGTCGAGGTGACAATCATCGGCCCTGCGCCGGGTCAGGAGCGGCGGATCTCCTCGCGCGCCAAGATCTCCCAGGGCGAGACCCGGTTCGTGTCCTACGTCTCGCTCTTCGCCGCGGCGGACGGTTATCTCTCCGGCCTTCCCGACACCGAGACGGCCCTGCGACTCGTACTGCTCGACGATGCCTTCGCCAAGATCGACGATCCGACGATCGGCGAGCTGATGGGTCTGCTCGTGCGGCAGGACATCGACTTCGTCATGACCGGACACGCACTGTGGGGCTGTGTGCCCGAGGTACCCGAACTCGACGTCTACGAGGTCCGGCGACTCGGCGACGGAGCCGCCGTGACCACCCGCGTGCATTGGGACGGTCGCGTGCGCCGCCTACGCCCCCTCACCGACCCGCAGACATGACAGTGGCGGGCGCGATACCGGATCGCGCCCGCCACTGCCTGGTACTACAACTGCCCGGTACTACAACCGGAGCCGGATCAGGAGACGCGACGCAGCAGGGCCGCGAGTGCCTGGCCGCCACCGATGCACATGGTGACGACGCCGAGCTCGAGGTCGCGACGGATCAGGTCCTTGGCGACGCGCAGCGTGAGGATCGCGCCGGTCGCGCCGACCGGGTGCCCCAGGGCGATGGCGCCGCCGTAGGGGTTGGTCTTCTCCGGATCGAGCTTGGCGTCGCGCGCCACCGCGAGTGCCTGCGAGGCGAATGCCTCGTTGAGCTCGACGGTGTCGATGTCGGCCGGGGTGAGACCGTTCTGCTCGAACAGCTTCACCAGGGCGAGGGTGGGCGCGTAACCCATCAGTTCGGGTTCCATGGCGGCGGTGACGACCGACTCGAGCACGACCGAGGCACCGAGGTCGCGTTCGCGGGCCACCGACTCGCGGGCCAGGACGAGAGCGGCGGCGCCATCGTTGATGCCGGAGGCATTACCGGCAGTAACGGTGCCGTCCTTGATGAACGCCGAGCGGAGCTTACCGAGAACCTCGAGGGTGGTCTCGGGCTTGGGATGCTCGTCCTCGGTGACGGTGACGGGCTTACGGCCGCCGACCTCGACCGGGGTGATCTCCTCGGCGAAGGCGGCCTTGGCCGCGTCGGTGGCGGCGCGGCGCTGCGATTCGAGGGCGAACTCGTCCTGCTGCTCACGGGTGACCCCGTACTCGCGTGCGACGTTCTCGGCGGTCACGCCCATGTGCAGACCGCTGAACGGATCGGTGAGCATGCCGACGGTGCCATCGACGAGTTCGCGGTTGCCGAGCTTGTAACCGCTGCGGGCACCGAAGTCGTAGAAGGGCATGCGCGACATGCTCTCGTCGCCGCCCGCGACGGTGATCTCGGCGGCACCCCAGCGGATCTCCTGGGCCGCGGACCACACGGCCTGCAGGCCCGAGCCGCACAGCCGGTTGACCGTCAGCGCCGGCGTGGAGACGGGCAGCCCAGCGGCGAGGGTGACCCGACGCGCGTTGTAGGCGTCGGCGCCGACCTGGCCGATGCAGCCCATGACGACTTCGTCGATATCCTCGCCTGCGACACCGGCGCGCTGCAGCGCTGCGCGGACAGCGGTGGCACCGAGTTCGTGCGCGGGTACGTCCTTGAGTGCACCGCCGAAGCTTCCGACGGGGGTGCGTGCGCCGTCGACGATGACGATGCGTTCCGGAGCGGTCATTTCTCGTCCAATCTGGTCGAACATCTGGGTCCGCGCGACGGCACCTACCCGAACGCGCGGCACTTCGGGGAGGGTGGCCGCCCGAAGTATCTTCCCCGATGCTACGGCACCGAGTGCCGCGTCCTCGTAGGCATGAACCCGACTGCAGGAGAGGGTTCGGAAACGACATTCTACAACATGAACTATGTCATTCTCATTCGTCGGGCGCAGCGAGCGATGACCCGCTCGTAAGACGTTCCGCGGCCGCCGGCGTTCCCAGTTCACGACGGTGCCGCGGGTGCTCCACGTACAGCTTCAGAAAGCGGTACAGAAGCGCGGGCTCGACCGCCAATCGCCGTGAGTCCAGTTCGATTCGCGGCTGTTGCGGCAGACGCTCGAAGCAGAACACGCGGGTGGTCCGCCGGCGCGCCCACGCTGCCGACTCGTGCCCCTCGATCCATATCTCCGGAAAGCCCCGATGGACCGCACGTATCCCTCGCACCGAAACCCACGGCAGATACGACTCGACGAACCAACCTCGCAGCCTGATCCCATCGGGTCCGACGATGAGCGAACCGGCACGGATGCGCCCGAGTGCCACCTCCGCGAGGAAGGTGAGGCATATCCCGGCGATGAGCGCCAGACCGATCGCGACGACGGGGATCCCCTCGTTGCCGAGCACGATCTCCACCGCGGCACCGAGTGAGAGGAAGGCTCCGCAGCCCACCATCGCGAGCAGCAACCCGAAGACGAGGCTTCGCCCCCCGATCTCGATACCGCCGCGCCCGGCCTGTTCGACATATCTCACCCGAGACCTACGCGCGCCGGCCCACCAGAGGCTCGCCCCGAAGGCCGCGGTCAACAACATGAGCACCGCGAGGATCGAATAAAAGCGGTCCGCACCCACCGAATCCGTTCGCCACGCTCCCGCGCCCTGGATCGCGGCGCACACGGCCACGATCACAGACATGCCCAGTGCTGCGTACACGCGCAGGTTGCGCGCGTCGCTCTGCCATTCGGTCGGCGGTTCCGTATCGGACGTCGCAGCGTCTGCGCTGCGCCCACCCCACGGGACAACAGGTCGTCGCATCGGTCTCCCCTCCCGGTGCCGAGGAGCCCCGACGCTCTCGGTCGTGCCGATCGGCCGGAAACGCTACCTCGAGCAGAGACGAGAATCGGACACTTCGACGCTGTGCCTCGGACGACATCACGAGTTGGCACCGAGCGCTGTGACAATTACCATACCCATCGGTCATATACGTGTTATTCCAGGTCACGGCCGTTTTCGAAGGGGTACGACGCGCATGGGAGAGGTGAGCCAGAATTTTTCACTACGTGTCGGTAACACCTACAGCCGAGATCGCGACACAATCTGTGACGATTCAGACGAGACCGGAGGAGTCTGCATGACTGTCCAGCTTGATTCGCCTGGCATCGCGTCCGTCGGCGAGCCTTCGTCGGCCGAGGCAGAGCTCGGAGAGCTGTTCGAGCAGATCAGGGAGCTCGACGCTCAGTTGCTCGAGGTGATCAAGCGGCGTTCGGAGCTCGTTCATCGCATCGGCGCATCGACGAAGGGCACCGATGCAAGCCGCGAAGCGCAGGCCGAGGAGATGGCCGTACTCGGACGATTCGACGAACTCGGCACCGACGGAAGCACGCTCGCCATGACGCTGCTGCGCCTCGGACGCACACCCAAGGCCTGATCCCGGCCACCGACGGCCCCTGCACCAACGTGCGGGGGCCGTCGGCGTCTGCAGCCGGGCCGGTCCGCGCACGACGCGGCACCGCCCGGGTATCCCGGACGGTGCTGCTCGTGTGAACAGAACCCGCGCGTCAGCGCAGGACCGACTTGACCTCCAGGAACTCCTCGAGACCGAACACTCCCGCTTCACGTCCGATACCCGACTGCTTGTAGCCACCGAAGGGCGCGTCCGTGTTGAAGGCGCCACCGTTGATGTAGACCTGTCCGGTACGCATGCGACGGGCCACGGCCTCGGCGCGCGCCGGGTCGGCCGACCACACACCTCCCGACAATCCGTACTCACTGTCGTTGGCGATCCGCACGGCGTCGTCCTCGTCCCGATATCCCATGATCGACAGCACTGGCCCGAAGATCTCCTCGCGGGCGATCGTCATCTCCGGCGTGACGTTCGTGAACACGGTCGGGCCGACGAAGTAGCCGGTCGAAAACCCGGTCTCGCGCCCGTCGAGCACCAGTTCGGCACCCTCCTCGACGCCCTTGTCGATGTACGACTTCACCCGTGCCTGCTGCGTACCGCTGACGAGCGGGCCGAGCATCGACGACGAATCTCGGGGCAGGCCGACGGTGTAGGCCCGCGCGACCTCCTCTGCGATGGCGGCGGCTTCGGGCAGGCGCTCGGCGGGGACCAGCATGCGGGTCAGCGCGGTGCAGGTCTGGCCCGAGTTCAGGAAGCACTTGCCGACTCCCTCGGTGACCGCGGCAGTGAGGTCCGCGTCGTCGAGGATGATGTTGGCCGACTTGCCGCCGAGTTCGAGTGCGACCTTCTTGACGGTCTCCGCAGCGACCACCGCGACCCGCTTGCCGGCGCGCGTGGATCCCGTGAACGAAACCATGTCGACGTCCGGGTGGGCCGCGATCGCCTCACCCACGACGGGACCGTATCCGCTGACGACGTTCAGCACACCCGGCGGCAGCCCGGCCTCGTCCACGATGTCGACAAGTGCGTAGGTGACCAGCGGCGCGACCTCGGTGGGCTTGAGCACCACGGTGCACCCCGCCGCGAGAGCGGCGAACACCTTCAGCACAACCTGGTGCAGCGGATAATTCCAGGGGGTGATCGCCCCGACGACCCCGATCGGCTCGCGGACGACCAGGGCATTGCCGATCTCCGGGCCGTCGAAGTCGTACGTACCGGCCAGCGCCGCGTAGGTCGCGATGTTCTTCAGCGGCATCCCGACCTGAATGGCGCGCGCGAAGTGCGCGGACATCCCCATGTCCTGCGAGACGACCGCCGTGAGTTCGTCCGCCCGCTCGTTCGCGAGGGCCGAGACCTTCTCGAGATAGGCGGCGCGCGCGGCACCGCCGAGCGCGGACCAATCGGGGAAGGCCGCCGCGGCTGCGGCAACCGCGCGGTCGACGTCGGAGGCGACCCCTTCGGCCACCACGGCGATGACCTCCTCGGTCGCCGGGTCGACGACCTCGATCCGACCGGCGCCGTCGGAATCGACCCACCGCCCGTCGATGTAGATCTTGGTGCGGTCGAGAATCTCCGTCATCTCGGTCTCCCTGCTCGTTGGGGGCGCTTGCGCGCGAGCGTAACGAAGACCACACCCGCAATGAAGCTTTTACTCCCGGTGAGCTGTGATGTACACCGCCGTCACCGGAGTTAACATGTGCGCTACACTTGCCCTTGCTGCTCGCGCGCTCCACTGTCGCAACGCACGGCGCATTCGGACAAAGACGTCTGCATTCATCACCACCGTCTCCGGCACACGTCTATGCGCCCACAGGAGTTTGCGCCCACTCACGCGTTCCCCTCTTCGCATCGTCACTGCCGGTCGACGCCGACTTCGATGCCCGAGGAGGACGTCCGTGACGCACGCCAGTGACACCGGTCTGTACGACATCACGCTGGACAAGAGCAGTTGTGGTGTCGGTTTCATCACCCGCAAGGACGGGGTGCAGACTCACGACGTGCTCGCTCGCGGCCACGAGGCGCTGTGCGTCGTGCCGCATCGTGGTGGCATGTCCGCCGAAGGTGTCGGCGACGGAGCCGGTATCAATGTGGACCTGTCGGTCGCCTTTTTCTCCGATATCGTCGGAAAGCCCTTGCGGGCTGGTCACTTCGGTGTAGGAAACTTCTTTCTTCCCACCGATGCGGCGGCACACCCGGATGCCGAGGCGCTGGTCTCGTCGGCACTCGCCCGAGTAGGGGTCACCGTGCTCGCGGTGCGCGACGTACCCATCGACGACAGCGTGTTGCGTCCTGCCGCACCGAAGTACCAGTTGCCGATCCGCCAGTGGATCTTCTCTCGGCCCGACTCGTGCGACTCCGTGGACGAGTTCGACCTGCTCCTGCACGACGTGCTCCTCGAGGTCGAGGCTCGCGCCTACACCGAGCCGGCACTCGGGGGCCTGTACCCGCTCTCGCTCAGTGCACGCACGCAGGTTCTCAAGAACCGCTTGAATTCTCACGAGGTCATCCCCTACTTCCGCGACCTCACCGACCCGCGGCACGCCGTGCACACGCTGTTCTTCCACACCCGCTTCTCGACGAACACCGATCCGCACCCGACGATGGCGCAGCCGTTCCGCCTGATGGCGCACAACGGCGAGCTCAACACCGACCGCAAGAACCGGCTGTTCGAGGGTGCGCTCGCCCGTGCGATGGGTCGCGACATCATCCGTCCGCCAGGACAATCCGACAGCTGCCGGTTCGATCAGACCCTCGCCTCACGGATCGCTCACGACGACCTCGATCTCGTCACGGCCGTCGTGCAGATGATGCCGCCGGCGTGGGAGAACGACACCGAACTGTCGCCGCAGGTCCGAGCGATGCTCGAGTTCTTCTCACTGTACGAGGAGAAGAACGACGGCCCGGCGGCACTGATCTTCGGCAACGGCACCGTTGTCGGCGCACGCCTCGACCGCCTCGGCCTGCGTCCGCTGCGCACCGTCGAGACCCCCGAGTACCTTGCCGTCACCTCCGAAGCAGGCCAGTTCGACTTCGCACCCGAGACCGTGCTGCGCCGCGGCCGTATCGAGGCCGGCGGCATGCTGTACTTCGATCACCGCACCCGCCGCTCGTACGAAACCGTCGAGGCCCTGGAGCTTCTTGCTGCTCAAAAGGATTACGCATCACTCGTCGACGACTCCCGCCGCGAGCTCGAGGCGCTGCCCGAGGTTCCCGCCGAGAAGGCCGGTTCCCCGCTGCGCTACAACGGTGATCTCGGCCGCTACCAGCGTTACGTGTCCTACAGCATCAACCAGGAGTCCTTCCGGTTCATGCTCGATCCGATGCTCGCGTCGGGTCAGGAACGAATCTCCGCGATGGGATACGGCAACGCCATCAACGCCCTGTCGGATCAGGAAGGTGGTGTGGCCAAGTACTTCTCGCAGCGCTTCGCGCAGGTCACCAATCCGTCGCTGGATTCGATCCGCGAGGCGGACGGCATGACCCTGCGCGTCGCGCTCGGCGCTCGGCCCGGCAGCGGCGCTCCCGAATCCTCGGCGACTCAGATCGTCGTTCCCACACCGATTCTTACGCATCTGGACATGCTGAGGATCCGCGAGCAGTCCGACACCCCGGTCCGGCGTTTCGAGATGCTGTACTCCCCGGTCTTCGACGACGCCAAGGCGAACGCGGCTGCGCTCGCTGCCGCGATCGACGGTGTCGCCGAGAGTATCGCCGACTTCGCCCGCGGGTCCGGCGGCATCGCCGTGCTCACCGACCGGCACGTGTCCGCCGACCGAGCCGGGTTGCCGATGGTGCTCACCGTTGCCGCAGTCAACCAGCGGTTGATCGACGAGGGACTGCGCCTGCGTGTGTCCGTCATCGTCGAATCCGGACAGTTGTTCTCGTCGCATCACATCGCCGCGACCCTCGGTTTCGGTGCCGCCGCGGTGTATCCGCTCACGGTGCAGATGCGCGCCGAGGAGAAGTTCGGCGACGAGGCGGACATCGCCTTCCTGAGGTTCCGCAAGGCCGCCGAGAAGTCGCTGATGAAGACCATGGGACGCGTCGGTCTGTGCACCGTCGAGTCGTACATCGGCGGAGAGTTCTTCGAGCCGAGCTATCTCGACACCAGCGACGAGGTACTCGCGCGCTGGTTCCCCAACGTGAAGTCGCCGGTCGGTGGCGTGGGGTTCGAGACGGTCGCGCAGGCCGTCGCCGATTGGCACCGCCGGGCTCTGACCGTCGAGACGGAGAAGGACGTCCCGTTGCTCGGCCTGTTCAAGGAGCGGGCCGAGGGCGCCGGGCATTCGTTCGGCACGACCGCCGTGCGCGGCTTCGTCGACATGACCGAAGAGGCCGTCACGCTTCCCGTCGAGAAGGAGGCCGAGCCCGACCTGACCGACGCCCTCCGCCTGCTTCCGCTGCACCGGCTCTCGGACGCGCACGGACTCGACGATGCCTCCTACCGCTACGGCGGATTCCGCGCGCTCACGCCTGCCGAGATCGACGCCTTCGAGATCACGCCGGGTTACCGCGCCTTCGCACGCACCATCGCCGACGAGCGTGCGCAGCGCCCCGCCGCGCTACGCGACGTACTGGCTCTGCCCGCCGACGTCACCTATGCCGTCACCGCCGAGGACTTCACGAAAGAGATGGGCCGATTCGCGCGGTTCGGCAACAATTCGATGCTCGTGCGGGGAATCTCCGCCGCGCGAGTCGGTGAGAGCGAATTCGTCCTACGGCTGACCGGCCCCCTCGCCGACGATCACCGGCGCCCCGATGCGCTCGCCGCATCCCTCGTCGCGCGGTTCGGAGACGGGATCGTCTCGCATCGCTGCTACGGCGACACCCTGACCGTGCACGCGATCGGAGACGCCGCCCGCTATCTCGAACTGGTCCGCCAGGCTCCGCTGAGCGTGCGCCTCGATCAGGTGCAGCCGGCGCACGAGATCACCCCGGCCCTGGCATCCGGTGCAATGAGTCACGGCGCGCTCAATTCCAACGCGCACGAGGCGGTCGCTCACGGCACGAACATGGTCGGCGGCATGTCGAACTGTGGCGAGGGCGGCGAGCACATCTCCCGCTACGGCACGATCCGCGGTTCGCGGATCAAGCAGTTCGCGTCCGGCCGTTTCGGCGTGTGGGCCGGTTACCTTGCCGACCCGATGCTCGAGGAGATCGAGATCAAGATCGCGCAGGGCGCCAAGCCCGGTGAGGGCGGGCAGTTGCCCGCCAAGAAGGTCACCGTGGAGATCGCTGCCGCCCGCGGCGCGACTCCGGGGGTCGAGCTCGTCTCGCCCCCGCCGCACCACGACACCTACTCGATCGAGGACCTTGCCCAGCTCATCCACGACGCCAAGGCGGCACGCGTGCGCGTGATCGTCAAGCTCGTCTCCTCCGAGGGCATCGGCACGATCGCCGTGGGTGTCGCGAAGGCCGGAGCCGACGTCATCAACGTCGCAGGCAACACCGGTGGCACGGGCGCCGCGTCGGTGACCTCGCTCAAGTACGCGGGTCGCTCCGCGGAGATCGGTGTGGCCGAGGTGCACCAGGCCCTGACCGCGAACGGCCTGCGCGACAAGGTCGTGCTGCGCTGCTCGGGCGCACACCAGACCGCCTCGGACGTCATCGTCTCCGCCCTGCTCGGCGCCGACAGCTTCGAATTCGGCACCACCGCGCTGATGATGCTCGGCTGCGTCATGGCCAAGAACTGCAACGTCAAGTGTCCCGCCGGCCTGACCACCAATCCCGAAGTGTTCGACGGTGATCCGCGGGCGATGGCGCAGTACCTGCTCAACATCGCGCACGAGACACGCGAACTGCTCGCCCGCCTCGGCCTGCGCTCGCTGCGCGACGCACGCGGTCGCGCCGACCTGCTGCACCTGCTCGACCACCCCTCGAGCGTGGGCCGGCTGGATCTGCGGGCGATGCTCGCGGTGCTGCCCGAGGTGCACATCGACAACCCCGTGTACATGGAAAAGGACTACTCGCTCGACGACGAGTGGGTGCTCCGGCTGCGCGAAGCGCTCGTCGATGCGCGGGAACTCGGCGTCTCGCTCGGCGACGGCGTGCGCCTGACGAACAACCACAAGAGCGTCGGCGCCCAGCTCGCGATCGACATCGAGCGCATGCTCAACCACGAGCAGCTCGGCGAGCTGCCCTCCGTGCTCGTCGACGAGCGGGGACGGCGCTGGCTGCGCGAGGGGACCGTCACGATCACCACGTCCGGCTCCGCGGGTCTGTCCTACGGCGCCTTCTGCAACGACGGCATGCACCTCGAACACTCGGGCACCGCCAACGACGGTGTCGGCAAGGGCCAGTGCGGTGGGCAGATCGTGCTGCGCTCCCCCGGTGGCGGTGCCACCCGTGGCACCCGCGAGGGACGTGACGAGCGGGGCGGCAACGTCCTGATCGGCAACTTCGCGCTCTTCGGGGCGACGGGTGGCCGTCTGTTCGTCGAGGGCGAGGCCGGCGACCGCTTCGCCGTGCGCAACTCCGGCGCCACCGCCGTCGTCGAGGGTGTCGGCGAGTTCGCGTGCGAGTACATGACCAACGGCGCGGTGCTCAACATCGGCGGCTTCGGCAAGGGCTTCGGCAACGGCATGTCGGGCGGCTTCGTCTACCAGTACGACCCGGAAGGTCTGCTGCCCCGCAAGGCCAGCGCGGATTCGGTCGTGCTCGGATCGATCACCGGCGACGACCCGCAGGCCGCCGTCCACAACGCCGCGGTGTTGCAGCTGCTGCACCTGCACGTCGAGGCCACAGGATCGGCGAAAGCCCGCTTCCTGCTGGACAACTGGCAGGTGGAGCAGCATCACTTCGCGTACGGGATGCCACGCGCGCTGCTGCAGTACCAGGACGCCGACGAGATCCTCGCCGCGGCCTCACGCAAGGACCTTGCCTCGGAGGTCGCCTCGGCCCTGGTGGCGCACCAGGTGCGTAAGTTCAAGGAGAACTACCGCTCCGGTGTGCCCGTCGCGGGCGGTGTCACCCCGGACGCAACCGACACCGAGGCGATGTACGCGCTGCTCAACAACTACACGGTGCTCGCCGCCGCGCAGGAGATGGCGTTGCACAAGGTCCCGGGCGCCACCGACGTCGCCGATCCGGCAGTGCAGAAGGCCGCGCGCAACCTGCTGCTCACCGAGGATTTCTTCCTCGTCGCGAAGCTCGAGCGGTACGCCCTCGCGGCGATCGCCGATCACACCGACGAGCAACTTGCGGCGCTGGTCGCCGACAAGCGCCTGAACGACTACAAGCAGGCCCTGGCCCTGCGCAACGTCCGCTCGGTCGATGCGCCCGGTACCTACGGCTGGATCGTCTTGCAGAGCCGCAAGAATCTCGACGCCGCGGGTCGCCTGCCCGGCTACGAAGAACTGTTCGCGCGCAACGCCGTGCCGAACGTTCTCGCGTCCACGATGGGAGCCTCCGCGTGACCACCACCAGCCCCTTCATTCCCCTCGATGCTCCGTTCACCGCGGATCAGCGGTCGTGGCTCTCCGGCTTCGTCGCCGGGATGCAGACCCGCCTGTTCTCCGGTGGTCCCGCCGACGATGCCGGGACCACCGGTTCGGCGCCGGTCCTGCACGTGCTGTACGGCTCGCAGACCGGCAACGCCGAAGCCGTGGCGGAAGACGCCGCTGCGGCGGCCCGCACCCAGGGCTTCGCGCCGGTCGTGTGCGCTCTCGACGACATGGACCTCGATCGGTTCGTCACGCTCGGTCAGGTCCTGATCGTCACCTCCACCTACGGCGAGGGCGAGATGCCCGACAACGCCGAATTGTTCTGGGAGGCCCTGTCTGCGGAGAGTGCCCCGCGTCTCGAAGGTATGCACTTCGCGGTGCTCGCCCTCGGCGACACCGGCTACGACGGCTTCTGCCAGGCGGGCAAGCTCATCGACATGCGTCTCGAGCAACTCGGCGCGCAGCGCATCGTGCCTCGGGTGGACTGTGATGTCGAGTTCGAGGAACTCGCCGCCACGTGGATCACCGAGACCATGCCACTCATCGCAGCGGTGGAAGGCATCGTCGGCGAGGGTGCTGCCCCGGCGGCGGCACCGGCCGTTCCTGCTCGGGCGAAGTCGCAGTGGAGCCGCAAGAACCCGTACCCTGCCATCCTCACGTCGAACGTCCTGCTGTCCGGGGAGGGCTCGGCCAAGGAGATCCGGCACTACGAGTTCGCACTCGCCGACTCCGGCCTCGAATACGAGGCCGGCGATGCACTGAACGTGGTGCCGGTCAACGACTGCGAACTCGTCGCGGCGATCCTGGCCCGGTTGGGCCTCGACGGTGCCACGGTCCCCGAGGGACACGACGACACCCTCGAGCACCTGCTCACCTACAACTACGAGATCACCGCTCCGTCCGTGGACCTGCTCGAGGAGATCGAGAAGCACACGGGCAACGAGGAGCTGACCTACGTGCTGAGACACGGCGACAAGGCCGCGCTCGACGAATGGCTCTGGGGCCGCGACATTCTCGACGTGCTCCTACTCGATCCCGCACCCGAGCTCTCGGCCGAGCAGTTCCTGGCCCTGCTGCGCCCACTGCAGCATCGCGCGTACTCGATCTCGTCGAGTCCGAGCGCGTGCGACGGTTCGGTGCACCTGACGGTCGCGGCGGTGCGTTACGGCACCGACGGACGCGAGCGGCGCGGCGTGTGCTCGACGTTCCTCGCCGACCGCGTCGGTGAGAGCAAAGTCGGAATCTTCGTGTCGAAGAACAAGGCCTTCCGCGTTCCGGGCGACGACACCGCGCCGATGATCATGGTCGGGCCGGGTACGGGCATCGCGCCCTTCCGCGGCTTCCTCCAGGAGCGCCGGGCCCGGGGAGCCACCGGCAAGAACTGGCTGTTCTTCGGCGACCAGACGCGCAGTTGCGACTTCATCTACGAGGAAGAGCTGGCCGAGTTCGTCGATTCGGGTGTGCTCACCCGCCTCGATCTCGCGTTCTCCCGCGATCAGGCCGAGAAGATCTACGTCCAGACCAGGATGAAGGAGAACGGCGCGGAGCTGTTCGCCTGGCTCGAGGAGGGTGGCCACTTCTACATTTGCGGCGACGCCTCACGCATGGCGAAGGACGTCGATCGGGCACTGCACGAAATCGTCGCGGAGCATGGCGGCATTAGCGACGAGCAAGCAGCCGAGTACGTCACCGCTCTCAAACGGGAGAAGCGGTACGTGCGCGACGTGTACTGACGGAGAGCGCCGGGCGACCGCCTTCCGGGATCGTCACTCGCCGCGAATGTGCTGATCTTGAAACGAAATTCGCGACTGCGGACTCGCCCGAATGCTGCGCGACTGTTCATACGATCAGGTGTCGTGCCGAACAAGCATCCCACGTTCTCGGCGGTGCGCTCGCCGCCATCCTGGTCGGGCCTGCGACGGCGGTGATCTGCCTGACGGTCGTGCTGGTGGTCCAGGCCCTGCTGTTCGCGGACGGTGGCCTGAGCGCACTCTGTGCCAACATCACCAACCTGGCGCTGGTAGGAGTGGCGACGGGTTACGGCATCGCGGTCGCGCGTCGCCGGCGCCTACCCGCTCGCGCCATGGCACCCGAGGACCGCGGGCCGTGAGCGCGGTCCTCGAGCGGGTCTCCGCCCCGGTGTGGCCGGAATCGAATCCCGCGTCACCGGTCATGTCATGAGTGTACGAACAACACGCCCTGGCCCGGCGAGTCGTTCGACTAGACTGTGGACCTGTTTCCCGTATTCCTTCCGGGAACAGCCGAGGAGCAGCTCGATGCCCGATCGCAGCGCAGCACGAAGCAGGCAGGCCCCCACCGCAGACAGTCCCGACCGGATCCGCAATGTCGCCCTGGTCGGGGCAAGCGGTTCCGGTAAGACCACGCTGACCGAGTCACTCGCCACAGCCGCCGGCACGGTCGGGCGGGCGGGCAAGGTCGCCGAGGGGACCACTGTGTCCGACTACGAGGAGATCGAACAGCGGCATCGCAGGTCTGTGCAGCTCGCCGTCGTGCCCCTCGAATGGAACGGCATCAAGGTCAACCTGATCGACACACCCGGCCATCCCGACTTCGACGCCGAGGTCCGCGCCGGGTTGCATGCCGCCGACGCCGCGATCTTCGTGGTGAGCGCGACCGATCCGATCACCGCGGCCACCCGCGCGCTGTGGCGCGAGTGCGACGAGGAGAAGATCCCCCGGGCGATCGTCGTGAACAAGCTCGACATCGCGCGGCACAGCTACGAGGAGATGCTCGAAGCGTGTCACGATGCATTCGGCCTGGGTCCCGACACACTGCGCGCGCTGTTCTATCCCGTCTACGACGGCGACCGCCCGATCGGTTCGATGGGTCTGCTGACGGGCCGCCACTTCGGCGAACCCGGCCCGTGCCCGGTCTCGGCCGAAGCACGCGAGAGTCTCGTCGAAGCGATCTCCGGCCAGGACGACACACTCATGGAGCGGTTCATCGCGGGGGAACAGCTCGATACGGACTCTTTGCAGGAAGGGCTCACCCGCGAGATCCTCGCCTGCGCTCTGCACCCGGCGTTGCCCGCAGACGAGACCGGGATCGGCGCCGTCGAACTGCTCGAACTGATCACCACCGGCTTCCCGGCACCGACGCATCGCCGGCGGGGAGCGCCACCGTGCGATCCGGAAGGGCCGCTCGCCGCGCAGGTCGTGCGCGTGGCCGGCGACTCCTATGTGGGCCGGATCAGCCTGGTGCGTGTGTATTCCGGCACGCTGCGCCCAGACACCGTCGTGGCCCTGGCCGACGGCGACCACGACAGTCGCGAACGCATTCCTGCATTGACGAGCCCGTTCGGCAGACAGCAACGCCCGGTCGGTGAGGCCGTCGCCGGCGATATCGTCTCCATCGGGAAACTCGCGACGGCACAACCCGGAGACGTGCTGCACGATCCCGACGAGCCGGTCTCGCTCGACCGGTGGCCGACACCGACACCGTTGCTTCCCGTCGCGATCGAAGCACACACACGCACCGACGACGACAAGCTGTCGCAGGCCCTGTCGCGACTCGCCGCCGAGGATCCGGCGCTACGGGTCGAACAGAATCCCGACACGCACCAGCTCGTGTTGTGGTGCACGGGCGAAGCCCACGCGGAACTGGTCCTCGAACGGCTGCGCAATCGGCACGGGGTGCAGGTGGATCCTGTCGAACATCGCGTGCCGTTGCGGGAGACCTTCGCCGCCCCGGCGAAAGGACACGGCCGGCTCGTCAAGCAGTCGGGCGGGCACGGTCAGTACGCCGTGGTCGACATCGAGGTGGAGCCGCTACCGGTGGGCAGCGGAGTCGTCTTCGCCGAACGGGTGGTCGGCGGCGCCGTGCCACGTCAGTTCATCCCGTCGGTCGAGAAGGGTGTGTACGCGCAGGCAGAGAAGGGTGTGACGACCGGATATCCGCTGGTGGACGTGCAGGTCACCCTGGTGGACGGCAAAGCGCACTCGGTGGATTCGTCCGATGCCGCATTCCAGGCCGCGGCGGGCCTCGCCCTCCGGGATGCGGCCTCGCACAGCACCGTTCGTGTCCTCGAACCGGTCGCCGCCGTACGGATAATCGTGCCCGAGGAGTTCCTGGGAGCCGTTCTGGGTGATCTGTCCGCCCGGCGTGGCCGGGTACTCGGCACCGAATCGCCGGAACCGGGAATCGCACTGCTGCGCGCGGAAGTACCCGAACTCGAACTCGGCCGTTATCCGGTGGAACTGCGTGCGATCACGCAGGGCACCGCCGATTTCGCCCGCGGTTATCTCCGCCACGAGCCGATGCCCGACGCCCTCGCCTCCAAGTACGGGGACACGGTCTGACCCGCGGTGCGAGCCTGCACGTTACGAGCACTGTGTGAGCATTCATCCTCATGAGTGTTCTCCTGTGCTTCCACGCGCATCCCGACGACGAGGTGATCCTCACGGGCGGCGTGATGCGCCGCGCCGCCGATGCCGGTCATCGTGTCGTACTCGTCGTCGCCACCGACGGTGCACGCGGCGAATGTCCCGACGGCTTGCTCGCCCCCGGTGAATCGCTGGCCGCACGACGCGCGAGAGAACTCGAACATTCTGCGTACGTGCTGGGCGTGTCGAGGGTGGTATCCCTGGGCTACCGCGACTCGGGGATGGCAGGCACGTCCGGTAACCAGGATCCGGCCGCCTTCGCCAATGCCGCTCCGGACGAGGTGGGAGCGCGGTTGGCTGCGGTGATCGAGCAGGAAGGCGCCGACGTCGTCACGATCTACGACGCGCACGGCGGCTACGGCCACCCCGACCATATCCAGGTCCACCGCGCCGGAGTGCACGCCGAACGGTCGACCGGGCACGACGCCGTCTACGAAGCCACCACGAATCGGGACCATCTGATGCGGCTGCTCGCGACACTGCCGCAGACGCCGGACGACGTTCGTCCACCCGACCTCGACACCTTCGGTCTGCCCGAGTCGGAACTGACCACCGCGGTGGACGTGGCGGAGAGCATGGAGGCCAAACGGGCGGCGATGCTCGGTTACGAGTCGCAGATCGGTGATTTCGGGCCGATGCTGAACATGCCGGAAGAACAGATGCGGGCCGTGTTCGGCACCGAATGGTTCCGCCGGCGCGGTCTTCCACCCGGCCTGCAGGAGACCGCACTTCCGCTCCACCCTGTCACCGGGTGAGCGAAGCAGAAACTAGGCGCCGCGCCCGACCTCCTCGAGCCTGCCGGTGGCCACGTCGAAGACGAAGCCGCGCAGTGAGGTGGTCTTCGTGACGAACGGACTCGTCTCGATACGCCGCAGCGACTGGCGTACGTCCTCGTGCACATCACGGAAGGACTCCGGCGCCCAGGACGGGCGGATACCGGTGTCGTCCTGCACTGCGCGGGTGAACTCGTCGTCGGTGAACGTCAGCATCCCGCAGTCGGTGTGGTGGATCAGCACGATCTCGGTAGTGCCGAGCAGTCGCTGGCTGATCGTGAGCGAGCGGATCACATCGTCGCTCACCGCCCCACCGGCGTTCCTGATCACGTGTGCCTGGCCCTCCTCGATCCCGAGCGCCCGGTACACGTCGAGCCGGGCATCCATGCAGGCCACGATCGCGATGTGTCTGCTGGGAGGCAGCGGCAAGGGCCCGGAGAAGCCGGCCGCATACACCTCGTTGTTCGTCAGGAATTCATCGGTGACGGTCAACTTCGTCCCTTTCCTCGTCGGACATACCTCCTCGATGATCGCGCGCGGTCACCGGCTTCGTACAGAGTCGCGACCGGCGTGAACAGAACCGTTGTGGTCGGAGATGACGTCCGATAGCGATGCTGCCGCCGTTTGATCGCTCCGGGCCACGGGTACCGCTCCCCTGCACCTACGAACGAAGGACGAACGTCGATGGACAACGCCCCCAAGCACGGCTCGGGTCGCCCTGAGGACAACGACGATCTCACGGGTCAGAAGATCAAGAACATCGTCGACAAGCTCGAACAGAAGGTCGAGAACGAACGTGAGCAGGAGGGTGCCCCCGGCAATGTCTCGGATCGGGTGAGAACCGAGAAGGTCGAGCCCGACGATCAGGCTCCCGAATGAACCGTCTTCAGCCGTAGATCCGGCCGTAGAGTTCGCGGATCTCGTCGCTGGTGGGAATCCTCGGATTGTTGTTCGGTGATCCCGAGGCCAGTGCCTGCTCTGCCATGATCGGGATCCGTTCTTCCCACGTCCGCTTGTCGATCCCGTACGACTTCGGTGTCGGCACTTCCACGTCACGGCACAGTTCGGCCAGCGCGGCGACCAGGTCCGCGGAAGCCGTCGCGTCCGACGCACCGGCGGTGGTCGCACCGAGCGCCCGCGCGCAGTCCGCATAGCGGGCTTCGGCCGCACCCACCGAGAATTCGGTGACCGCCGGGAAGAGCATCGCGTTCGACAATCCGTGCGCGACGTGGAAGTGCGCCCCGATGGGCCTGCTCATGCCGTGGACGAGCGCGACGCTCGAATTGGAGAATGCGATCCCCGCCTGCGTCGCGGCGAGCATCATCTGCTCACGCGCTTCGAGATCCTGCCCGTTCGCGTAGACACGCCGGAGCACCCGCCCGATGGTGCCGATGGCGACCAGGGCGAGGCTGTCGGAGAACTGGTTCGCCTTCCTGCTGACGTAGGCCTCGATCGCGTGGGTGAGCGCATCCACGCCGGTGTCGGCGGTCAGGCGCGGGGGCATCGTCACGGTGAGCCGGTAGTCCACGATCGCCGCCACCGGCAGGAAGGCGAGGCCGGGACACAGCATCTTCTCGTCGGTGTCACTGTCGCTGATGACGGTGAACTGTGTTGCCTCCGAGCCGCTCCCTGCAGTGGTCGGCACGGCGATCACCGGCAGTGCCGGCCCGGTGTTGTTGCGAGGTGCCTTGTAGTCGCTCATGCTCCCGCCCTGGAGCGCCAGCAATCCGAGTGCTTTCGCAGTGTCCATCGGGCTGCCCCCGCCGAAGCCGATCACGCAGTCGGCCTTGTGCTCGGTGACCGCAACGACCCCGGCTTCGAGTGAGGCGGTCGTGGGATCGGGAACGGTCTCGGCGAAGACCGCGGGGTGCAGACCCGCGGCCTCGAGGCGGGCGACCATCCGGTCCACCGCCCCGGTTCCGACGAGGAACCGGTCGGTCACCACGAGAGGTCGCGTGAGTCCGAGTCCGGCCACCACCTCACCGATGTCGTCGACGGAACCCCCGCCGACGCGAATGATGCGTGGAAGTGCGATGGAAGCAGCCACGTCCGATCCCTCCTCGAGTGTCCGGCCTTCGAGGTCGTGTCTACCGCATCGTGGGCCCGGACGGACGCACCCGCGCGATGGCGCGGTGTCTCACGCTTCGCCGATCGGCAGTATCCGCTCGCGGTGGTCCACTCCTCCCCAGGCTGTACGAAGGCCGAGGCGCTCGAGGTCGTCGGCTCGGTAGCCCGGCCATCCGTGCAGCATGCGACGCCACCGCTCCGGCACCGCGGACGCACCCCACCGAGCGCCGAGCAACCCTCCGGCGATCGCGGCGACGGTGTCGGTGTCGTTGCCGGCCCGCACCGCGAGTTCGAGCGCCTCCGGCAGGTGTCCCGGTCCGTCCGCACGTGCGTGCGTGATCGCCCACCACGCGGCTTGCAAGGCGTGGACGACCCAGCCGTTGTTGTCGAACACTCGCGGGTTCGTCGCGGTCTCGGCCTCGTCCAGCAGTGCCGTCCACCGCTGCGCGGCGGGTCGCGGCAGGTGGGGCAAGGCGAGCCGCACACCGTCGAAGGTGCCGTGGAGGACGGCGTGACGGATGGCGAACGACCACAACCGGCACGCTTCCGACGCCTGTTCGTCCGCATGGGTGAGGCTGCTGATCTCGTGGGCCGCAGCCAGGCACCGCTCGGCGTCGTCGAGATATGCCAGGCCGACGGGCGCGGTGCGCATGAGCGAACCGTTGCCGCCGGTGCGGCCCGGCAGGCTCCGGGCACGGGCCTGCATGGTGGCGGCGGTGGGTCCCGCCGCGCGGAGCACGGCGCTCGTCTGGTTGCCGATGTCCTTCGGATTCGTGGCGTACCAGCGGCGGAACTGCGCGGCCACCGCATCGAGACCCGCGCCCGTTCCGATGTCCGCCCCCGTCGCCGAGACCTCGGCGACGGCCAGTGCCATGGACGTGTCGTCGGTCCACTCGCCGGGCTCGAACGGCCCGAGACCACCGCCGATCATGTCGATACGCATATCCTCTGTCGGATAGGTGAATTCGTATCCGGCACCGAGCGCGTCCCCCGCTGCGGTGGCGAGCAGGACACCGGCGGCCCGGTCGTGCTGTGCTGCGGTCGGTTCCATGACAACCCCTCTTCGATCAATGCTGCGCTAAAGTTAGCGCATCAATGATTGAATGTCCACCATGGGCTCATCGACCGACTCGACCGGAAAGTCGCTCACCGACTATCCCCGGCCTTCGGTGGCCGTGGACGTCGCGGTGCTCACCGTCGACGAGGTGCTGAAAGTGCTGGTCGTCGAACGTCCCGACGGCAGCTACGCGCTGCCGGGCACCTTCCTTCATCCCGGCGAACGGCTCGCCGATGCCGCCGAGCGCGCCCTTCGCGACAAGGCCGGGCTCACCGGCGTGGACTTCCATCAGCTGGCAATGCTCGACGACCCCGAACGCGACGATCGCGGCTGGGTGTTGTCCATGGCCCACGGCGCCGCGGTGCCCGTCGCGGAGATCCCCGCCGAGGCGCACCTCGCGCCCACGACGGACACCGCACACCTCGCCTTCGACCATTCCGAGATCGTCGGGATGGCCGTGGACGATCTGCGCCGCCGATGCGCCGCCGAGGTCGACCCCGGCAACTTCCTCGGTGACAGTTTCACCGTGCTCGACCTGCGCCTGCTGTACGAAACCCTGTACGCACGCAGTTATCCCAAGGACACCTTCCGCCGGCATCTGCTGCACGGGCTGGAACCCACCGGAGAGTTGCGGCGGGAAGGCACGGGACGCCCCGCAGAGATCTACCGCCGACGCGGCACTCCCCTACCGGCCTCCACAGCAGCCTTCCTCCTGCAGTGAGACGTCAGCGCGCCAGCGCATGTGCGATCTCGGCGGCGACAGCGACGTTGCTCCTGTAGACCGAGACGTTCGTGTCGAGCGTGCGCCCCTCGGTGGCCCGATGCATGTGGTCGAGCAGGAACGGCGTGAGAGCCTTGCCCCGCATCCCGGCATCCGTGGCCGCCCGCTCGGCCTCGGCGAGCACACGGTCGTGCAGTTCCGGATCGATCTGATCCTCGGCAGCCACCGGATTGGCGACGAGAACCGCCGACCGCAACCCCAACCCGTCCCGGGCCCGCGCCATCTCCGCGGCCTGCTCCGCGGAGTTGACCTCGTCGACCACGCAACCACTGTCGCGTACGTAGAAGCCCGGAAATCGAGTCGTCCGGTAACCGACCACGATCACCCCGAGCGTCTCGAGCCGTTCGAGGGTCGCCGGCACATCGAGGATCGACTTCACGCCTCCACTCACCACCAGGATCGGAAGTGTCGCCAACGCGACAAGATCCGCACTCTCATCGAAGGTGGACGCCGCTCCGCGGTGCACTCCGCCGAGACCACCGGTAGCGAACACACCGATGCCCGCGCGATGTGCGAGCAGTGCCGTCGCCGACACCGTCGTGCCGCCGTGCAGGCTCTTCGCCACCGCGACCGGCAGGTCGCGAACGCCGAGCTTCACGGCCGGGAAGTCCTCGGCGGCGAGCATGCGGATCTGCTGCTCCGACAGGCCGACGGTGGGGGTTCCGTCGATGACGCCGATCGTCGCAGGCACCACACCGGAGTCGCGCAGGCGTTGCTCGGCGTCGAGCGCGACCTCGACATTGCGGGGACGGGTCAGCCCGTGCGTGAAGATGGTCGATTCGAGCGCCACCACCGGCCGACCGGCCGCGATCGCCTCGCACACGAAGTCCGCGACGCGGATCGGTTCGCTCATACGACCGACGATAACGCGGGTGATCAGACCGTTGCGGCTGGGTTGCGGCCCATTCTCGCCAGGACGCGGGTCGTGCGGTCGGCATCCTCGGCCACAGCCAGAGCGTCCGCACACACGCCGTCCATGTAGAGCGCGTCGCCGAAGCTGTCGGCGCCGGCCTCGATCCGATCGAGTTCACCATCCGAGAACTTCAGGTCGATACCCGCACTTCGCGCGATGTCCCAGCGGTGTACGAACATGTCCCAGATGTAGAACTGTTCGAAGGTTTCGCCGACCGTCGTCGGTCCGAAATATCCCTCGTAGGCCGTGGAAACGACCCCGTCGTCGGCCAGGATCCCGGCGACACGCGCCGTGTGCTCCTTCCACGCCTCGGCGGGCCGGACCGGATCGGGCCGATCGCCCACCTCGAGACCACGACCGGCGAAGAATTCACGTTGAGTGTCGATGATGTGCGTCAGGACGTCGCGCGCCGTCCAGCCCTCACATGGTGACGGCGCGTCCCAATCCGTGTCGCGCAGAGACGCGATCACCTCGGTGAGCGGTCGTTCGGCCTCCGCGTATCGCAATGCTGTTGTATTCATGAGCTCGATTCTGACGACACACCGAGCGCGAGGTATTGATGAAACCCGACGGCCGCGACCGAATCGAGCGGGCTCATCTGAAGGATCCGCACGACGCCTCACACACGATCCACCGATACCCCGCCACTCCGGGCCTCACCGAGCTGATGCAGCGGTACTGGATTCCTGTCTGGTCGGTGCCCCCCGGCCGTGAAGCGCCCCAGCGCGTACTGCGCTACCCGGTCTGCCAGGTGGTGGTCGCACACGACTATGCCCACTTCTACGGCGTCGACCACGGGCTGTCCACGATCACACTCACCGGCGACGGCTGGGCGGTCGGCTGCATGCTCAGTCCTGCCGCCGGGGCCCTGCTCACCGGCGGCAGGTCGCTCGCGGCGTTCACCGACCGCGCCGTGGACCTGACGGACCTCCTGGGCGAGGCCGGTGCGCGTGCGACCGCGCAGATCCGCGATGCGATGATGCCGAAGCCGCACTCACCGGATTCGCATCGCGCGGCGACCGAAGCGTTCGACGAGATGCTGCGTGCGTATCTGCCGATCGGCGACGAGAGCCGACTGGTCAACCGGCTGGTGGCGTTCGTCGAGGACAATTCCGACGTACTGCGCGTGGAGCAGGTCCGAGCCGAATTCGACCTCACCGAACGATCCCTGCAGCGTCTCGTCCAGCGGCGGATCGGTTTGACCCCGAAGTGGCTCATCCAGCGACGACGGCTCCAAGAGGCCGCCGAACGACTGCGCGAACGGTCGGCATCGCTGTCGGAGGTCGCCGCCGTGCTCGGCTACGCCGACCAACCGCACTTCGTGCGCGATTTCGCCAGAGTCGTCGGAATGACCCCCGGGGCATTCGCCGAGCGTTTCGGCGTCGAATGACCGTCTTGCCACAGGCGGTCTCGACGCATCGAGATGCCGCTACCACATGGTGGCGTGTCATAAGCCTATAACCGTCCGCGATCAGGTAGATGTAACGAACCACACAGAACACACGACTTACCTGTCGAAGCACGACGAAGGACAAAGGGGTTGATCGTGGGACACGACCGTCTACTGTTCATCGGACGCCCGGATGCGGACGAAGTGGCGCACTGGAGCACGCTGCGCGAACTCGCACCTCAGCGAGGATGGAAACCCACTCGCACTTTCGAGCCTGGCGAAGTCGCTTGGGCCGTCGCCGCCGGTAGTGCCTTCGAGCAGACCGGATCGACCGCCGAGGTGATCCACTCGCTGCGCGAAGCGCACATCCCCTGCACCAGTGCACTCGACGCGATCCGTCACGCGTACTCCGCCGCGCGCCTGTCGCTCTGAGACACATTCGGTCGCTCTGAGACACATCCGGTGGCCGCGCCGCACCCGCCCGCCTTGCGGCCACCGGATGCCGCCGCGGTGCGGTTACCCGAAGCCACTGACCTCGAGCCACGATGCCAGGAAATCGGCGTCACCGAAGACCTCCACGCCAGCTGCCTCCACCGGACGCCGGCGGTAGAGCACCAGAAGCAGATCCGTCAGGGGTCCGCGCACCGCGACCGCGCTCTTCTCGTGCGCATGTCGCCACACGAATTCTTCTCCGGTCAGGTCCACGACCCACTCCGCCGACGTGTCCGTCGCATGGAAATGCAGTGTCCTGTTCGGTCCGTGCAGCGCGCGATGCCGTTCCACGTCACGTCTCGGCCACACGACCTCCGCCAGCACGAACCACTCGTCGATGTTGTCGACCGCAAGGTCGTGTGCCACCTCGAACGGCGTGCCCAGCGCCAGCGCAGCATCGGCACGGTGAACCACAGTCTCGTGAGTGAACCGCCTACCGAAGAAGCCCGGGGTCTTCCTGCCTCCGGGGATCGGCGTCCACACCCGGATGTTCGGGCCGACCTCCCGCAGCGCGGTGTCGAGTTCCCGCGCACCCTCCCGCAACCACGGAATCAGCTCGTCCGGCGTCTCCGCGGCGTAGCCAGACAACTCCCGCATCGCACGATCGGTGCGGGGCATGGCCCCGCGCCCGCGGACCGCCTCGGTAGCCCACCGGTGGCCGTAGCCGACGTGCCGGACGAGTTGACCGACATTCCATCCGGGGCACGACGGCACCGGCGTGGTCGTGTCCTGCCCGGTCAGAGATGCGACCAGCAGTTCCGTCTGCGCGACGATCTCTCCGCAGTAACGCGCGTAGTCCAGCATGCGCTGCCCTCCGTATTCGGCCCGATATCCGCACCGATTCTGCACCGCCGCCCGTAATCTGAGCACCATGCCGGCCGACGAGACCGCACTCGAAGCATTGTTCGCGCCCACCGGTGTCGCAACTCTCGTGACGCTCAAACGCGACGGACGACCACAACTGTCGAACATCACCTATCGGTACGAGCCCGACACCCGTACGTTCTTCGTCTCCGTCACCGACGACCGAGCCAAGACGCGCAACATACGACGCGACCCGCGTGTGAGCCTGTTCGTCGAATCCGGCGACAAGTGGTCCTATGCCGTCGCGGAGGGTGAGGCCGAATTGTCGACGGTGGCAGCGGATCCGCACGACGACACCGTCGAACAGCTTGTGGCGCTGTACCGGGCCGTGCAGGGTGAGCATCCGGACTGGGACGACTTCCGTGCCGCGATGGTCGCCGATCGCAGGTTGCTGTTGCGTGTGGCTGTCTCCCGCTTCTACGGCGCCACACGCTGATCCCGCGCCGCATCGAGATCCCCACGGGACAGAATCGCGGAGATCGGGGAGATCCGGACGAGACGACCGTAGGCTGGAGGCGTATTCACTCACAAGTGACTTCCTGAGGGAATGCTCGGCGGCAGGCCCGAGACGCTTCTCGACGAACCTGCGCAGCAGCGGTGACACCGGAGACGTGCTCGTGACGTTCGAACGCGAGGAGTGAGACATGTTGCAGCAGAGAACGATGCGAGACGGCAACGACATCGGGCATTCTCGGCCGTTCCCATCGGCCTGAGCACGGGGACGCGGAGAGGTGTCGTCGCAATCGGAGGTCCGTTCCGGTTCGACGCTGGTGCTCGGCGTGCTGGCGTCGGGGCAGTTCCTGATGACCCTCGACAGTTCGGTGATGAACGTGTCGATGGCGACGGTCGCGCAGGACGTGGACACCACGATCACCGGTATTCAGACCGCGATCACCCTGTACACACTGGTGATGGCGTCGCTGATGATCACGGGCGGGAAGGTCGGGACGATCCTCGGCCGACGGCGCGCATTCGGAATCGGACTGGTGATCTACGGTATCGGCTCGTTCACCACGGGGCTGGCCCCGAATCTCACGGTCCTCCTGTTGGGCTGGTCGTTGCTCGAAGGTGTCGGCGCCGCCCTGATCATGCCGGCGATCGTCTCCCTCGTCGCGGCCAACTTCGCTCCCGAGCGACGGTCGGCAGCCTACGGTCTGGTCGCGGCGGCCGGCGCTTCGGCAGTCGCCGTAGGTCCGCTGCTGGGCGGCGCCGTCACCACCTACGCGTCGTGGCGCTACGTCTTCTTCGGCGAGGTCGTTCTCGTGGTGCTGATCCTGCTCGTGCTGCGCCGCGTCGAAGACGTCCCTCCCCAACGGGTCCACCTCGACCTCGTGGGCTCGGCATTGTCGGTACTCGGATTGGGCTCGATCGTCTACGGTGTCCTGCGATCGAGTGAGTGGGGCTGGGTGCAGGCCGAACCGAACGGACCTGCCGTACTGGGCCTGTCCCCGGTCGTCTGGTTGCTCGTCGCGGGCTTGCTGGTGCTCTACGCCTTCGCGCGATGGCAGAGCGCTCTCCAGGGCAGAGGGCGTACCCCCCTGGTCGATCCGGAACTGTTCGCCAACAGGCAACTGGTCGGCGGCCTGACGATGTTCTTCGCACAGTTCGCCGTTCAGGCCGGCGTGTTCTTCTCCGTCCCGCTGTTCCTGTCTGTCGTGCTCGAACTCAGCGCGATCGAGACGGGAGTGCGCATCCTGCCGCTGTCGATCGCGCTCGTCTTGGCCGCAACGGTGATTCCGAAGCTACGGCCGCACGCCGATCCTCGGCGGGTGGTGCGCTCGGGACTGGCCTCGATGATCCTCGGAATCCTGATCCTCGTCGCCGGCATGGACCCGGGCGCCGAGGCGGCCGTGGTGGCGATCCCCATGTTGCTCATGGGACTCGGCCTCGGAGCGCTGGCTTCACAACTCGGTGCGCTCACGGTTTCGTCCGTGCCCGACTCGGAGAGCGCCGAGGTCGGCGGTTTGCAGAACACCGCGACCAATCTCGGTGCGTCACTGGGCACCGCTCTGGTCGGATCGATCCTGATCGCGACCCTCACGTCGTCGGTCGTCGCCGGGATCGAGAACAACCCCGGTGTCCCCCCTGCAGTACAGCAGCAGGCGACCACCGAACTGGCCGACGGTGTCCCGTTCCTCTCCACGACTCAGCTACAGTCCGAGCTGGGCAACGCCGGGGTCGACCCGGCCACAGCAGATGCGCTCATCTCGGTCAACGCCGATGCCCGGCTCGAAGCGCTGCGTGTCGCGTTCGCCGTGACCGCCCTGCTCGCGATCGCGGCCCTGTTCGGCACCGGCCGACTGCCCCGCCGGCCGGCCGGAGCATCGCCGCCGTAGTCTGCCCGGTCGCTCAGGACGCGAGCAGGCGGCGGAACGAGCTGCGGTGGAAGACGATGGGCTCGACGTCGGCGTCGGTGAGCAGCTCGTTGATCTTCAGCACGACGATCGCGTGATCGCCCGCCGGTACCTCCTGCTCGACGGTCACATCCATCCGTACGCTCGTGCCCGAGACGAACAGGGCGCCGCCCTCACGGGTCTCGATGTCGATACCGGCGAAGCGGTCGCCGTTCTTCGCAGCGAGAACCCGCGCCGCGCCGTCGTGCTCCTCGCTCAGCACACTGATGCCGAGATGCGGGAGGGACGACAGACGCGGCCACGTGGTCGACGTGTTCTGCACACAGAAGGCCACGAGCGGCGGTTCGAGCGAGACGGGCACGAAGGTGCTCGCGGCCATCCCGATCCGCTCCCCGTCCACCTCGGCGCAGATCGCGACCACACCGGAGGGCACATGCGCGAAGGCCTGCCGCAGAGAGAGTCCGTCGAGAGTGGTCATGAGGCCTCGCTTCGAATTGCGGCGGACGACACCGAACGTGCAGCATTCGGCGTAATCCGCGAGAAGGGTATCGGTTGTGTGCGTCGACTCGTGAAGATACAGGGCTCACCCCCGGGGTGGTGGCGCCCCGTTCCGCCAGGCGGTCTCTGTTTGCATGTGACCACCGGCACACTGTGATCGGCATCTCGCCCGGTCGCAGCTACGGCTCCCGCACCGGCAACGCAGGCCCCGGGCTTCGGGTTGTCCGCGACGACAACGAACGTCGCCGGAACTCTCCGTGCGGGACCGGCCCTCCGATGGAAGGCGAACAGTACTCGCCATCACCCCGCTCGGCCGGTCCGGTCCGTACGGCTTCGATCCGTGCAAGCGGAAGCCTCCGCCGCGCGTCGGTAACGTCTGGTGGATGAGTGTTGCGGATTCTCAGTCAGCGCCCACCGACGGTCTCGCAGGATGGGCACTCGATCTGATGGACCGTCTCGGCGGTCTCGGTGCCGGTATCGCAATCGCCCTCGAGAACTTCTTCCCGCCGCTCCCGAGCGAGGTGATCCTGCCGCTCGCCGGGTTCGCCGCAAGCCTCGGTAGCTTCACTCTGTTCGGGGCATTGTTCTGGACAACCCTCGGATCGGTGGTCGGCGCGCTCGGCCTGTACTCGATCGGCCGATGGGTGGGTGAGGACCGAATCCGCACGGTCGTCAGGAAGTTGCCGCTCGTCGATGTCGAGGACCTCGAACGTTCGACCGACTGGTTCCATCGGCACGGCCGCAAGGCGGTCTTCTTCGGGCGGATGGTGCCCGTCTTCCGAAGTCTCATCTCCATCCCCGCCGGTGTCACACAGATGCCGACCTGGCAGTTCCTCGCCTTCACCACCGCCGGCAGCCTCATCTGGAACTCGATCTTCGTGTTGGCCGGCTACCAACTCGGGGAGAACTGGAGTGCTGTCGAACCGTATGCCGAGGTGCTGCAGTACGTAGTGCTCGCCGTCGTCGTCGGCGTGATCGGCTACGGGTTGGTGCGTCGCATTCGCTCCCGCGTGCGCGCGAAAGACCACAACTGAGAGATCACCCCCAGAGGACCATCGCGGTGCACGCGCCCGCCACGACCAGCACGGTGACCACGTCACCGAGACGCAGTCGCAGCGGCGGGCGAGCAGCCGATCGCGGGCCACGCACCGACAAGGCGTCGCCGAGGTCGCGGATCTGCCGCATCGATACCGACACCACCGCACCGGCCGAATCGATCACCTCGTGCCACCAACCCGCCGGGTTGCGGAGGCCGGGCCGGCCGCGGACCTTGCGAGCAGCGAACAGCACGCGCATCTCGGCGCGAGCAGTCGGCAGCACCCGCAGCGCCAGCGCGCAGACCGTCACCCATTCGTCCACGGGCAATCGCAGCAGCCGCAGCGGCGCGAACAGGACCGGCAGAGCATCCACGAGGTCGGACAGTCGCGTCGTCCACCCGACGAGCGAGGCGAGAACCAGCAGCCCCACTCCCAGCAGGATCGCCCGGACATAGGCGACGATCCCTCCTCCCGCCGCGTTGAGTACCGCACCGGCGGCGACGAATGCGAACACCCACCACGGAATCGTCGGTACCGCACCGCGAGGGACACGTGCAACCAGCACCCCGACCACCAGAACAGCGAACAGGATGCCGAACCCGGTCCAACTCGGAGCGAAACTCACCGCCACCGACAACGCCGCCGCCGAGACGACCTTCGTGCCGGCCCACACGCGGTGCAGGGGTGTCTCCCGTGGTACGGGTCTCAGGAGGATGAGCGGGCGCCTCGGCCGGCTCCGAGTGCGAATCATGCGGTCACCGCTCCCGACTGTTCCACGATCCGTCCCTCTTCGAGCACCACGGTGCGTGAACACACTTCTTCCATTCCGTGCAGGTCGTGCGAGATGACGACCACGGTCACGTGCTCCACCGCACGCAGGTGGGCGAGGATCGACACGATCTCGCGGCGGCCACGCAGATCCAGTCCTGCCAGTGGTTCGTCGAGCACCAGCACCCGCGGAGTGCGAGCAAGTTGCGCGGCGATCGCGACACGCCGCATCTCCCCTCCGCTGAGACGGTCGATCGGCCGGTCGATCAACTCCGGACGAAGGCCCACGCGGTGCAGAACGGCGGCGACGTAACCGTGATCGGTGTGCGGAAGCCCGGCCACCTCGGAGATCTCCTGCGCGACGGTGGGTCGCTGTAGCTGGAGCCGGGCCTGCTGGAAGACCATCGCGACCTCTCCGTGCAGGTCGGCGGTCGGTGTGTCGTGCAGGACCGCGGTTCCGCGGGTGGGGCGGGTCAGTCCCGCAAGGATCCACGCGAGTGTGGATTTGCCCGAACCGTTCTCCCCGACCACCAGTACCCCTTCTCCGCGGCAGATCGTCAGCGTCACCTCGCGCAGTGCGGTATGCGCCCAGGGCGTGCCGGCCGCGTAGACGTGTGTGACATCGCGCAGTTCGAGGATCGGTTGCGGGAAGGCGGGCGCGGTCGCCGTGACCGGCTCCGGCAGCGGCGATGGAGCGACCTGCGGGACGATCCGGCCGTCGGCGATGTGCACGATGCGGTCGGCAGCGCGGGCTTCGTCGTCGAGATGGGTGACGAGTACGACAGCGGTGCCTGCCCGTGCCACGTTCGCGAGCAGGCGGATCAGCTCCACACGGCTGTCCCCATCGACCATCGCGGTGATCTCGTCGGCGATGAGCAGTGCGGGCCGCCTGGCCAATGCACCTGCCAGCGCGAGTCGCTGCAATTGGCCGCCGGACAGCTCCTCCGTGGCACGGTCCGCCATCCCTACGAGACCGACCTGGGTGAGCAACTCGTCGACGTCGACGTCGTCGGTCCCCCACAGCAGGTCCTCGCCGACCGTACGGCCGAGCACCTGACTCTCGGGATGCTGGAAGATCATCGCCGTTCCACCGGGGCGTCCGAGCCCGACAGGTCCGGGCCGGTCCACCAGGCCGGCGGTGGGACCGAGACCCGCGAGCAACCGCACCAGTGTCGACTTACCCGAGCCGTTGCCCCCGACGATCGCGACGAACTCTCCCGGTTCGATCGTGAGATCGATGTCCGACAGGGCATCGCGGTCGGCTCCCGGATATCGGTATCCGGCCAGCCGCAACGCGACAGGCAAGGGAGCCGGGTCGGCGGACCGGTTCTCCGCCGGCCAGTCGACCGAACGCGTCGCCCACGTACTGCGCAGCGCTACCAGGCGGAAGATCCCGAAACACAGCAGTGCGGTACCGACGGTGGCGACGAAGACGGCACCGCCGATCCACACCCACCACAGTCGCACCATGATCTCGAGGGTTCGTTCCCAGGTGTCGACGAACTGCTCACCCGCACCGGCGGCCTCGAATGCCCGGAGAGTCCCGCGCATCGACGTCTCGAGCGCTTCGAGCAGCAGGATCCGGGTCTGGTCGAAGAGCAGCAACAGTCCGCAGGCGGCGGCCGCGAGCGCCAGCCCGGCCGGGACGGCTCCTGCCAGTACCGCGAAGACCGCAGCATTGCCCCACCGTCGATGGGCGAAGCCGACGAGCGTGCCGATACCGGAGAGGACGACGACGGAGACGACGGCGAACGGTCCTCCGGCCACGAGCGCGACCACCCCGGCAGCGACCGTCGCGGCGACGATCGCGCGGAGGCGGCCGGTGGCAGCGAGGAAGGCCACGGGAAGCGCGACGAGCACCTGAGCGACACCGACCGGTATCAGCCCGGCGACAACCGACAGCACTGCCGTCAGCGTTCCGAAGACCGCCGCGGCGGCGGCCTCCGGTGGTCGAAGAGGGCCCCGTGTCCTGGTCACCGATCGCACCGGCCCAGTCTGCCAGCCGCTAGCGTGACTGCGGGTTCTCCGGTGGCGTCATCTCGACCCGCACCCCGACCAGCCGGACCTCGCGTTCGTGATCGAAGCGGTCGAGCAGCCCGACGGCCGCATCCGTCACGGCCCCGAGGTCCGCGGTAGGCGATGGAAGGGCGACGCTCGCGGTGTGGGTGACGAACGGCGCGTAGCGGATCTTCAGCGCGACCCGCACTCCCGCTCGTCCTTCACCGCGCACATCGTCGACTGCACGTGCGGCGAGGTCGCGCACGCAGTCGGCGATCACTCTCCAGTCTCCGACATTGTGCTGGAAGGTCGTCTCCCGACTCCGTGACCGGGCCACCCACGGCTCAGACGAGACCTCCGTCGCGCCGGCCCCGGCTCCGAGACCGACGAGCCACGGGCCGATCTTGGGTCCGAATCGCGCAGCCATCGCGTCGACAGGTGCCCGGGCCAGCTCGCGGACCGTGCGGATACCCATCTCGTCGAGTTTCTTCACCGTGCGTGAGCCGACGCCCCACAGCGAATCGGGCGAGCGTTCACCCATCACGGCGAACCAGTTGTCGCGCGTGAGCCGGAATACGCCGCGGGGCTTCCCGAAGCCCGTCGCGATCTTCGCGCGCAGGACGTTGTCGCCGATCCCGACGGTGCAGTGCAGGCCGGTCGCGTCGTGCACCGCGGCCTGTGCCCGGCGCGCGAACGCCTCGGGATCGTCGGTCACGACTCCCAGGAACGCTTCGTCCCAGCCGAGCACGTCGACGACCACGCCGAGTCCGCGCAGCGTGTCCATCACGACCTGCGACACCTCGTTGTAGGTTTCGGCGTCGACGGGCAGGAAGATCGCGTCCGGAATCTTGCGTGCCGCGACCCGCAACGGCATCCCCGACCCCACCCCGAACTCCCGAGCCTCGTACGACGCGGTGGAAACCACTCCGCGCTCGGTGGGGTCGCCGCGACCGCCGACCACCACCGGCCGTCCCGCCAACTCCGGATTGCGCAGCACCTCGACCGCGGCGATGAACTGGTCGAGGTCGACGTGGAGGACCCACTGGTCGAGGCCGGGCGTGCCCATGCCGACAACCGTAGGACGCTCGCCACGGGTGCGGCACGGATTCCGGGCGAGCGGTTCGACATGTTCCGATGCGTGCCCGCACGTGGTGCAATTGCCGCACCGTACGAACAAGGGGCAGTCATGGCAGCGAAGAGCGCGTCCGGACAATCACCCGACCGGTTCAACCGAACGGTCCTGGCCGTGCTGCGCCTGCCGGTGATCGGCGGACTCGCGCGGCGGGGCGTCGTACCGATCACCTACGTCGGCCGCAGATCGGGACGAACCATCACGCTGCCGGTGGTGTACCGCCGCGACGGCGATACCGTCACGATCGGCGTAGCCCGTGCCGAGAGCAAGACCTGGTGGCGCACCTTCCTCGGCGACGGCGCACCCATCCGGATCGGGCTCGACAGCGAACGCACCGGGCACGCCGTGGCGCGGCGCGACGAGAAGGGCCGCACGACGGTCGTCGTGCAACTCGATCCCCTCTGAAGCCCGATGTCGATGCCGGGCCGTGCGCAGGTCGGCAGCGCGGTGCCTACCGGCGGACCGACGCAGCCCGCATGTGGACTCGTGACCGAAGAACTGCCGGGCGAGTCCTCGCTCGCCGAACCGGGGTTCGCGCGCGCTGCAGTAACGGTGAGCCTCGCTTCGTGCAGCGAGGATTCTCGAATCAGCTCTGCGCCGCGGGGAGCATGTGCCCCATCCTCCGCCGCTTCGTCTCGAGATAGCGCACGTTCGCCGCTACGACGCCGACGTGCAGCGGTTCCCGGCCTGTGACAACGATGCCGTTGTCCGCGAGTCCCGAGATCTTCGCGGGGTTGTTGGTCAGGAGCCGAACCGAGCCGATCCCGAGTTCGTGAAGGATCGCCGCGGCGCCGCCGTACTCACGACCGTCCGCCGGTTCGTCGAGTTCCAGATTGGCCTGGACCGTATCGAGGCCGTCGTCCTGCAATCGGTACGCCGCAAGTTTCTTGAGCAGTCCGATCCCCCGCCCCTCGTGACCCCGCAGATAGACGAGGACGCCACCTTCGTGCGCGATCCGCTCGAGTGCGGCATCGAGTTGAGGACCGCACTCGCAGCGCTGCGACGCGAACGACTCTCCTGTCAGACATTCCGAGTGCACGCGAACCAGTGTGTCGTCGCCCACCGGCCCGGAGATCAGCGCCAGATGATCGGCCCCGGTCTGACGGTCGAGAAAACCGACGGCACGAAACGTCCCGACGCGGGTCGGCATCAGCGTCTCGTCGGCTCTCACGACCCGCCCCGTCGGCACGGCGGGTGACGGAAAGGGATGTGCGGAGCGATAATTGATCAATTCCTCGATCGTGAGCACCGGTAGATCGTGTCGCGCCCCGAGGGCCTCGATCTCGGGCATCCGCATCATCGATCCGTCGTCGGCGACGAGTTCGGCGATCACTCCGACCTGCGGCACTCCCGCAAGGGCGCACAGATCGACGGCGGCTTCGGTGTGACCCGGACGTTCGAGGACTCCTCCCGGACGCGCGCGCAGCGGCAGGATGTGGCCCGGACGGATCAGATCCCGCGACGTCGACGAGGGATCGGCGAGCACACGCAGAGTCGTCGCACGGTCCGCGGCACTGATCCCGGTCGTGACGCCGCGCGCGGCGTCCACCGTCACGGTATAGGCCGTCTGCTTCGGATCCTGGTTCTCTGCCACCATCGCCGGGAGATCCAGAGCGTCGGCGCGGGCACCGGTCATCGGTGCGCACAGCAGACCGGACGTGTGCCGCACGGTCCACGCGATCCACTCGGGTGTGGCCTGATGCGCGGCGAGGATCACGTCACCTTCGTTCTCGCGGGAGGCGTCGTCCGAGACCAGCACAGGCCTACCGGCCCTCAAGGCATCGAGCGCCGCCTCGACGCGGTTCACGAGGCCACCAACCGTCGGAAGGAACTGCGGTGGAAGACGATCGGCTCTGTTTCGTAATCCGTTTCGTCGCAGTGCAGTTCGTGTACCCGCAGTACGACGATGGCGTGGTCGCCCGCCGGCACCTGCTGTTCGATCGACACGTCCATCCGCACCCCGCAGCCGTTGATGAACAGTGCTCCGCCGTCGCGTGTCTCGGTCTCGATCCCAGCGAAGCGATCACCGTTCTTCGCCGCCAGCACCCGTGCCGCGATGTCGTGTTCGGACGAGAGCACGCTGACGCCGAGCCTCGGTTGCGCTTCGAGTTTCGGCCAGGTGGTCGAGGTGTTCTGCACACAGAAGGCAACCAGCGGCGGGTCGAGCGAGACGGGCACGAAGGTGCTCGCCGCCATGCCGATGCGCTCGCTGCCGGTGTCGGCGCAGATCGCAACGACACCCGAAGGCACGTGGGCGAATGCGCGGCGCAAGGTGGCGCCGTCGAGGGCGAGGGTGGTCATGATGCCTCCGTCCGGATTGTGGACCGCAGCACCGGCGCCCAGCGCTCGGCGTACTCGGCGATCCGGGTGTCGGTGGTGTAGGTGGAATCGAGCAGGTAGAGACCGGGAGCCGGACATGTGGCGCCGAGTTCGACGAGTACAGGCTTGAGCAACAGGTCGGGAGCCATGGCGTGCGCGGGTCCGGCACCGAGCATGAGCGGCACGGCGGTGACATCGCGCAAGCCGTCTCCGGTGGCGAACTGGTCGAGAAACAACTTCAGGATGCCGGTGTAGGTGGCCTTGAAGGTCGGGCTGGCGAAGATCACCAGGCCGGAAGCGGCCACGGTCTCGACGGCCGTCTTCACCGCGTCGTCTCCCCAGCACAGAAGGCCCGGTCCGAGGGTGACGACGTCGACGACGTCGTCGGGGGCTTCTCCGGTGAGTGCGGTCGCCAGCAGAGTGGCGGCATCCAGAGTGCGGGAGCCGGGCTTCGGGTTGCCGGCAACGACTGTGACCTTCATGTGGATCTCCTTTTCAGGCGAGGCGTTCCGCCTGTCACCGGTTATTCGACCCGACTCGTGTGTCGGAATTGAAGCCTGAATGTGGCGTACATATTGCGCCGTCGGGAAGCGGATGAAGGCGGCTCAGATCAGGACGGCCCTGCGAAGACACCTCGATTCCGCCGCCTCAGCGTGTGCCACGTGATGTCGTGCGGCGTCGAACCGCCCCGGACAGCGCCACCGCGATCACGAGTGCGCCGCCGTAGAACAGTTGCTGGACAAAGCTGGCTACGCCGAGCATCTGCAGCCCGACGACGCCGGCGACGAGGAAGTACACGGCGACCAGCGTCCCGAAGGCGTTGAAGCGGCCCGGGACGATCGCGGTGGCACCGAGGAAGGCTGCAGCGAAGGCGGGCAGCATGAACGACTGGCCCGAGGACGGATCGGCACCGCCGAGCATGCCGGCGTAGACGATGCCCGCGAGCGCGGCGACCAGCGCCGACGTGACGAGGGCACCACCGCGGATGCGGTCGACGTGCAGACCGCTCAACCGCGCGACCTGGGCACCGCGTCCGACGAAGAGCAGGCGTCGTCCGATCGGTGTGTACTGGAAGACCACCGCCATGATCAGCACGAGTGCGAGGGCGTAGTAGAACTGCAGCGAGACTCCGAAGATGCGGGTGCCGATGGTGGCATCGACGAGGCCGGAATCGATGCCGGTGACCGAGGTCGAGTCCGAGATCCACTGCACCGTACCGAGGACGACGGTGCCGCTACCGAGGGTCGCGATGAACGAGTCGATCTGCAATCGCACGACCAGCAGTGCATTGATCAGGCCGACGACGAGGCACGCGAGGACGGCGACGGCGATGGCGGACAGCAGCGACCAGCCGTGCTGCACGTTGAGCACGGCGATGGTCATGGCCGACAGCGACATGGTCGACACCGCAGACAGGTCGAATTCGCCGGCCGTGAGGGGCACGATCAATCCGAGCGCCAGAATGAGCAGCACTGCCTGCGAACCGAGGATGTTCTGCAGGTTGTTCGCCGTCGGATATATCTCCGGCCGCAGGATACTGAAGAAGACGACCACTGCCACGAGCGCCAGTACCAGGGCGTACTTTTCGAACATCGGTCCGAAGGAACGCGACCGAGACGAATCCGGCTCCGCTTCGGCGGCTCGAGGAGGGGTGGAATTGTCGATGGTGACGGACATCAGGAGCTCACTTCCTGTCGGGTCAGACCGAGGACACTGTCCGAGATGTGGTGCTTGGACAGGCTGTTGCCGGTGAGTTCGGCGACAACATGCCCGCGGGAGAAGACGAGGACGCGATCGCACAGGACCGACAACTGCTCGTAGTCGGAGCTGGCGACGACGATGCCCGCTCCCCCGCGCGCGGTCTCCCGCAGCATTTCGAAGATGCGGGCACGGGCACCGATGTCCACACCCTGGGTGGGTTCGGCGAGGAGCACCAGCACCGGGTCGGTCTGGAGCCACTTGCCGAGCAGAGCCTTCTGCTGGTTGCCGCCGGACAGCGACCCGTAGACGGCCTGCGGGTCGCGAGGACGGACGTCGCAGTGCTCTGCGAGCGCGGTCGCGATGTCCGTCAACGCCCGCGGTTTGACGAACCCTGTGCCCAGCAGCGGGAGGGTGACGTTCTCGACGACGGTCAGTTCGGGGGCGCTGCCCTCGACCTTGCGGTCCGGTGGAACGTAGACGACCTTGCGGGCAAGAGCGTCGATCGGCGTCATCGCGGGCAGGGCCATGCTGTCTCCGTCGACGGTCAACCGTCCCCCGCGGGCCTGCCGGGCCCCGTACAGAGCAGGCAGCACGTCGTCGTAGCCCGAGCCGGCGATGCCGGTGAGCCCGACGACCTCGCCGGGCCGCACATCGAACCCGACACCGTCGACGGTGGCGGTCTCGAGGTCCTCGACCCGCGCAAGGACCGGTGCCTCCGCGAAGTCGCGGGTGGGCCCGGCGACGCGCGGGTCGGCGGAGTCGAGACTGCGCCCGACGATGAGGTCGATGAGCGAGGTCGCCGTCAGGTCGCGGGTACGGTGCGTACCCTGCGACACCCCGTCGCGCAGAACGGTGACACGATCGGTGTGTTCGAGCACCTCGTCGAGGTCGTGGGAGACGAACAGGACGGCGGCCTTCTTGTCGGCGACGATCTCGCGGACGACGTCGAACAGCAGGTCGGTGCCCTCGCGCGGCAGGAAGACTGTGGGCTCGTCGAGCACGAGCAGAGTGCGGCGCTCCCCCAGTTCCTCGGTCGCCCGCAGGATAGCGAGAAGGGCACGTTCGGTCTCGTCGAGACTCGCCACCGGAGCCTCGGGGTCGACGTGGAGGCCGAAACGTTCGAACAATGCATGGGCGGTGCGCTTCTCGCGTCGCCACGAGATCCACGGCTTCGACCCGGCCACGACCGGTCCGACACGGAGGTTCTCGACCACCGACAGATCCGGCACGAGCGCCAGATCCTGGTGGACGAAGCTGATGCCGAGGTCACGGAACCCGCCCGCCGGGACGGGCAGGGACACGTCCCGCCCGCGGACCTGCAGCGCAGCGCCGGGATCGGGGGCGTGGAAGCCTGCGAGGACCTTGATGAGTGTGGACTTGCCGGAGCCGTTCTCCCCCAGCAGTCCGTGCACCTCGCCGGCGTGGATCGTCAGGCCGACCTTCTTCAGCACCGTGTGCTCACCGAAGGTCTTGGACAAACCGACGATGTTGACGATGGGATCAGGACTGCTCACTGGGACCCCACAGTGCTTCGTAGCCGGTGACGTAGGCCGTGCCGTAGCCCTTGTCGGGCTGCGGCGGGGTGCCGGTCTCATCGATGTTCTCGGCGGTGATGAGCTTGAGCGGGGTCTCCTGCGCGCCGTTCGGAACGGGGTCGTAGCCGAGCAGGAGGCGACCGGCCTGGTCCATCGTCGCCCACGCCAGCCACGGGATGGACTCACCGACGTTCATCGTGACGATGCCGTCGTCCTGCTGGATCTTGAGGACGGCGGGCGTGCCGTTGACCGACGAGATCTCGACCTGCCCGGTCTTGCCGGCGGCCTTGATACCCGACTGGGCGTAGAGCGACATCGAGTCGTAGATGGGCAGGATGAAATTGATGTTCGGGTCGGCGGAGAGCGCGGACTGCACCTCGGACTGGATCTTGGTGGCCCACTCGGTGACCGGGACGTTGACGATCTTGTACGTGCACTTCGGGCAGTACTGTGCGATCTCATCCTCCATCGCGGCCACCTCGGCCTTGGCCGGCGGAACCTCGTTGGAGGTGATGATCAGCGCATTGCCCTCCCCGTCCGTGCGGTCGATCATCCAGTCGACGGTGAGCCGGTTGGCTTCGGCGAGCGGGGCGTCTGTCGTGGCGTCGATCAGTCCCTCGAGATCCGCGGGCACCGACTCGCCGCGCAGGATCGTATGGGTGAGCAGGACGGGAATTCCAGCGGCATCCGCCTTTTCGAGCGCTGGTTTGATCAGGGAGGCATCGACGCCCTGTGACAGGATGATGAGGTCGACCTTCTGGTTCACGGCCTGTTCGACGCCGGTTGCCCACTGGGCGGGCTGGCCCTGGTTCGTGTACTCGATCCAGGTGGCCCCATAACGTTCGGCGACCTTCCTCGATTCCTCGTCGACAGCGACGTTGTACGGATTCTCGCTGTTGGTGGGAATCGCAAAGATCGTCTTGCCGGCGATGTCCTTCATCGGAAACGGCTCGGCCTCGAGCGTGAACTCCGGATCCGCCTCGTACAGGGCAAGTTGGGCGCGAGCGTATTCGAGCCCGGCGGTGACGTCCGCGTCGGACACGTCGCCGCCACCCGAGCCCTCACTGCTGCATGCGGCGAGACCGAAGACGGCCGAGAAGGCGAGCGCGGCGATCGCGGCGCGACCGGGAAGGGAATGACGCATGGATTCTCCTGGGAGGATGAGAAGTGCCGAAGAAGAAGCGACCGCGTCGTTGCGGGACAGGCTCGAAAGGTGATGAATTCGAATGTATCCGCGGCGTGTTGCACGTAGCGGCGTACTTGGATCGTTCGTGTTAAATGCGCACGCGATCCGCGTCGTGGAGTGTTGAGATCTCCGCCAGGTAGTCCTGCGCTCGCGCCAGCGGCCACACCTCGGCCATCTTCTGCTGCATGTCGAACAGGTTCGAGTTGTGGATGGACGAGTCCCTGTCTCCTACAGCCTCTTCGACCACGATCGGAATAAAACCGTGTTGCATGGCATCCAGGGTGGTTGCTCGCACGCAGCCGCTCGTCGACAAGCCCGCGATGAGCACCGTATCCACTCCGAGCGAGGTCAGGTGCGAGTTGAGAGTGGTGCCGAAGAAGGCGCTGGGATACTTCTTCGTCACCAGCATTTCGGCACAGGTGGGTTCGAGTCCCTCGATGAACTCCCCGTACGGACTTCCTTCGCAGAACGCGACCAGCGTGCCCGACTTCTTGAAGAAGACCCCGGCATCGGCTCCGTCGGCCCGTAGGCGGACTTCCGTGACCACCACGGGGATTCCTGCGGCGCGCGCAGCTGCGAGCAGGGCCTTCATGGCCTCGACATTGGATTCCACCCCCGCATAGAGGGGGCATTCCGGATCGATGTATGCCCGTGCGGGATCGACGAGGACAAGGGCGGGACGATTTCCCGGCCGGAGTTCCTGCCCGAAGCCGGCTCGGACGTAGTCTGCGGCCTGTTCGATGCGATCTGCGGTGGTCAAGCTGACTCCTTGAGTGAAGTGACGGATTCGAGTGGATGAACTGCCGCAGTGACGTTGCGGCGGGGAAAAGACAGACAGACGAAGACTCCCACCACGGCGACCGCGGCGAGTGCGAGGCTCACGTAGCGAACGTTGTCGACGAAACGGGCCACTTCATCACTTCCGAGCGCACCGAGTGTGCCGCCGTAGGCGGCTTGGCGGGCGGTCGCACTGAGACCGACCGTGGCGAAGACCAGTGCGAGTGCGGTACTGAGCAGATAGCCCACGTTCTGCAACGTCGAACGCAGACCGTTGGCGATTCCGCGGCGGTCCGACGGTGCCGTCAACATGAGCGCACTGGTACTCGGTGTCATGAACAACCCTGACCCGCAACCGAGAACGAACAGGAAGGGCGCAGTCGCTGCCAGTGCTCCACCATCGTCGGACAAGACGAGGGCGACACCGAGCAATCCGATCGCGTTGAGCCCCATTCCGATCGCGGTGAGAACGCGGGGACTGAAGCGCAGCATGAGGGAACCGGCTGCCGCTGCAGCGATTACGGTACCGAATGCGACAGGCATCACGAGAGCTCCCGCCGCCACCGCGGATATACCGTTCACTGCCTGCCCGTACAGAGAGACGAGCAATGTCACGGCGTAGGTTGCAACGGCATTCACGAGTACCGCGACGAGAACGAGGGCTATCCCACGCTCCCGGAAGAGCGACACGTCGACGAGCGGATGGGTTCGGCGGACCTGGACGACGACGAAGGCCATGGAGAGGACGAAACTCGCGCCCCCACATGCCCACGGCAACCAGGGGACCGAATCGACCCCCGGGGTGAGAGCCAGAACGACTGCGGTGAGCAGCGCGGTGGACAGGACAGCACCGGTCAGATCGAAGGGTTCCCGGATCACACTCGTACGAGGACTGCGCGGAATCACCCACAACGAGGCAACGATGGCCGCGATCCCGACGGGCAGTACGACGACGAACAGACCCCGCCATCCGAGGGCTGCTGTGGCTGCTCCACCGATGAGGGGGCCGACGACCTGGGCCACGGCCGCGACGGTCGCGTTCCAGCCCAGCGCGCGGCCGAGCAGCCGCGGCGGGAAGGTGTCCGTGAGCAGAGCCGTGTTGTTGGTGACCACGGCTGCGGCTCCGACACCCTGGAGCACTCTCGCCGCGATGAGCCAACCCGCAGATGGCGCCAGCAGACACAGACCTGTGGCCACTGTGAACGTGACCAGACCCGCCAGGTAGAGCGGCCGACGACCGAGGATGTCGGCGAGTCTGCCGAACACCAGGATCAGTGCTGTGGTGACCAGCATGTAGCCGAGCAGGATCCACGTGGACTGGGCGCCGGAGGCATCCAGTTCGCGAGTGACGGTGGGCAGCGCGACAGTCAGCCCGCTCAGGCTGATGAATACGGCGACCACGCCGATACTGGTTGCTGCGAAGACCCGCCACGGATATGGATGACGCCGGGCAGTGAGGCTAGCCATCGGCACGACGGTCGTGGACGTCGGTGACGGACTGCAGCACCTGAGCCAGGCGCAGGCACGTATCGTCCGCCCACGGCCGTCCCACCAACTGCACGCCGACCGGCATCCCTTCGGAGAATCCCGCAGGTGTCATGACGGCGGGCAGGCCGAGATAGTCGAACAGGCCGGTGTTGCGGCCGACGACCGACTGCATCGGGTACCGCACACCGTCGATCTCCATCGTCACATCCGACAACCGGGCCGCTATGGCACCGATCCCCGGGGTGACGAGCACATCGATACCCGCGGCGTCGAACGCGCGGATCGTCTCCCGCTGGGCGAGCGCGCGGCGGCGCACCGACCGCAGGTAGTCCACCGCCGAGGGCACCAGTCCGCGCGCGATCCGCACCTGCGTACCGATGTCGTACAGCGCAAACTTCTCCAGGGAGTCCTCCTGATTGGAGGCCAGTTCGCAGGTCATGACGATCGTGACGTCGTCGTGCAGGCGGTGCGCTTCGGGGATGTCGACCGGCACGATCTCCGCGCCGAGCTGACGGAAGGTGTCCACGGCCGCCTCCCAGGCGGCGAGCACTCCGGCGTCGCACAGTTCGGTGAACCAGGTAGTGGGCACACCGAGACGAACGCCGGCCAGTGAGACCGGGCCGGGAGCATCGGTCGCGGCGAGCCCGTCCCGCACCTGCCGCGCCGCCTCGTCCGGGACGGCGGCAGGGTCGTATCCGTCGGGTCCGGCGAGCACCTCAAGGGCGATCCGCAGGTCCGCGGCGGAACGCGCCATGGGACCGATGTGGTCGAGGGTCCACGACAGCGACGCGACGCCGGTACGCGGTACGAGACCGTAGGTGGGCTTGATGCCCGTGAGATTGCACAAGGCGCTGGGCACCCGGATGGAGCCACCCGTGTCGGTGCCCAGCGCCAACGGCACGAGCCGCGCGGCGAGCGCACCCGCCGATCCGGTCGACGATCCACCCGTCCACCGGCTCCGGTCCCACGGGTTGGTCACGGCACCGTAGCGCGCGTTGTGCGGTGCACCGCAGGCGAACTCGGTGGTGGCGGTCATGAGTACGGGAATGGCTCCGGCTGCGCGGAGGCGGGCTACGACGGTCGCGTCGGTCACCGCGATGCGGTCGCCGGTGGTGCGCGAACCGGCGGTGACAGGAGCCCCGGCCACATCGATGATGTCCTTGACTGCGAAGAAGATGCCCTCGAGGGGGCGCGCAGTGCCGTCGCTCCACCGTCGGTCCGAGTCCGCTGCCGCGTCGTCGGCGCCCTCGACCACGGCGAGGACGGCCCCTCCGGACAGCGCCGGGTCGCTCCATCGGGCCCGCAGCGCGGCGAGGACGGCGGTGGGGGCGGTCCTGCCGGACCGGTAGGCGGCGAGCAGGTCGACGACGCCGAGTTCGTGCGCGGGAGCGTCGACGCGGGCGGTGTAGGCGGGTGCGTCGACCGGAGATGTGGGGACGGGGCTCGCCGCGAGAAACGCGGAGGAATGCGCCGGTTCGCAGGCCGGGCCGTCCGGCGCCGAGGCCAGAGGCGTGAGTCGTCCGGCCCCGAGCAGCGGTTCCATGTCGGCGCGGGCCTGCGGGAGCAGGTCGTCGACGGTCTCGGCCGCCTCAGCGGTGAGGTCGGGATAGTCGGTGGTGGTCACCGGAGCACCTCCGTGGCCGCGGGGGCCGGTCGCGGCAGCGGAGCGGGCCTCACGGTGCCCGCGGTCAGGTCGGCGAGCAGGCGCAGCACGTCCGGACGCCGGTCCCGGGTCAGCGGGAAGGCTGCGCGTTGCGTGGAGACGGCGTCGAGGTCGAGGGTGAAGCGCAGCGTCTCCCCGGCACGATGAGCCGGAGCCTGGGCGACGATCGCTCCGTTGGGTGCGATCACGCACGACAGCCCGAAATAGTCGACCGTCACCTCGTTGAGAGTTTCCGGGCCCGCCCGGTTGGCGGCCACGATCCACATCTGCGATTCGAGGGCACGCGTCTGCAGTTCCGCGAGGAAAAGGTCCTCGCGGGTACCGAGCGACGAGACGATCGCGAGCATCACCTCCGCGCCGAGCGCGCGGGCAACGGCCCAGTTCTCCGGGAACGTGCGGTCGTAGCAGATCACGCACCCGAATCGGGTTCCGAAGGCGTCGACGGTGACGGGCGTCTGCCCGGGCGCGAAATGGTACTTCTCGTCGATGTCGACGTCACCGACCTTGCTCGCGGGCAGCGACAGCTTCCGGTAGGCAGGCAGTGTTCCGCCATCGGAGGTGCGCCAGTTCAGGATCTCCCCGGTGGCGTCGATCATCACGACGGAGTTATGGGTGACGTCGTGGGCGGTACGTTCGAAGACCCCGAAGGCGATGGCGCATCCCAGTTCTCGCGCGAGTGCACCGAACAGGTCGGTGGCGCCGCCGGGGATGGTCTCGGCCCAGGACGTGCGGTCGACCTCGTGGCTGGTGCAGAAGTAGGGGGTGGTGATCAGCTCTGGCAGGACCACCAGGTCCGGTGTGGCGCCGTCGTCGTCGGGCGACGCTGCCGCGCGCACGAGGGCGGAGAGTCCGGCAAGGTTGCCGAGGAGGTCCTCGGTCAGTTCGCCGGCCTGAACGATGGCGACGTCGAGGGTGCGCGAAGTCAAAAGGAACCTCCGGGAAATGGGATGGCGGGTGGGAGCGCGGCTCGACGCTCGCACTCCCACCCGCCGTTCGTGTCAGGCTGCGGCGGCCTGGATGGTGGTGCGGCTCTTCATCAACGGCTGGATCCGGGTACCGAAGTTCTCGATACCCTCGACGAAATCGTCGAACGTGAGCATGACGCCCTTGATGCCCTCGAGCTCAGCGACCTCGTCGAGCATCCTCGCCACCGTCTCGTAGGAACCCACCAGCGTGCCCATATTGAAATTCACCGCACCCTCGGGCAACGAAATGGTCTTCGCCGTCGACGCATCGTCCGCGGTGGCATCGGCCGCCGACTGATCCGCCATATACCCCAGCGCCGCCAGATCGGCATTGTCGTGGTAATCCTGCCACTTCGCCTGCGCCGCTTCATCCGTCTCATCGGCAATGATCATGAACAACGTCAACGCACCCACATCCCGGCCCGTCTCACCGGCCGCCTCGACGAGAGTGGCCACCGACTCCGAGATCGCCGTCGGAGTGTTGATACCCGAACCCATGATGAAATTGAAATCCGCCATCTCCGAGGCGAACTTCATACCACTCTTGGACTGCCCGGCCGCCACGATCGGAACCCCACCGCCGGACGGACTCGGCGACAGCACACACTCGTCCATCGTGTAGTGCTCGCCCTTGAAATTACTGACCCCGTCCGCCCACAACTGCTTCATCACCGTCACATACTCGGTGGCCTGCGCGTAGCGATAACCGAAGTACTCTTCGCCCGGCCACAACCCCATCTGCGTGTACTCGTTGGGCGCCCAACCGGTCACGATGTTCACACCGAACCGGCCAGGAGCGATCGAATCGATCGTCGACGCCATCCGGGCCACCATCGCCGGCGGCAGGGTCAGGATCGGAGTGGAAGCGAACAGCTTGATCTTCTCGGTTACCGCCGCAAGACCGGCCATGAGCGTGAACGATTCGAGATTGTGATCCCAGAACTCGGTCTCGCCACCGAAACCCTTGAGCTTGATCATCGACAGGGCGAAGTCGAGGCCGTGCTTCTCCGCCTTCTGCACGATCGTCTTGTTGAGTTCGAACGAGGGCATGTACTGCGGGGCACTCTTGGAGATGAGCCAACCGTTGTTTCCGATGGGAATGAACACACCGATTTCCATGTCACGCACTCCTGACGGGCGGGGAGATTCGAGGACGCGACCCGGCCACACTGCCCGACTCGCTGTGCATTCGAATGTATCCAGCAGTTGTTGCCGTATTCGTGCCCACCGGTAACAGATCTGTTGCCCGTGTTAACGATCAGTGCGGCCGAGCACGAAGCGACACCGAGCCGCGGGTGCACCGGCACCCCGCGGCTCGGGAAACCTCTTCTACTTCAGGCTGGCCAGCATGGACGAGCGCAACAGGAACTCCCGCTGAGCAGTCTGGTCCGCTTCGAGCGCACGCCATTCCTCCCGCTTCTGCGCCCGGCGTTCCTCGTCGTCCTCGCGGAGCGCCTCCCAGTTTCCTTCGGTCTCTTCACCGACGAATTCGAGCGCGACCGCCCGTCGGCTGTCTGCCCACCGGTCCAAGGCGCCGGAGTCGGCTCCTGCGAGTAAGACGTCGGCGAGCAACATGCCGTCGTGGATGCCGCTGTTCATGCCCATGCCGCCGAGTGGATTGTTGACGTGCGCAGCGTCGCCCGCCAGGAAGATGTCCCCGACCCGGAATCGTTCGGCGACCTTACGGTGCACCTCGTAGAGCGTCACACGCTCGAGGTCGGGCAGGTCGGCCTCCGGCAGGACGCGCCGGAGTTCACGACGGACGTAGTCGTCGGCGAGCACCTCTTCGTCGGTTCCTGCGCTGGGCGGAGCCGGGAAGAGGATCCGCCACCCCGCCGGGTTACGGAGGAGCACGTGCCAGGACTCCGGGTCCGCGACGTAGTTGACCGCAGCGAGATCGTCCAAGATCTCGTGCAGGGGCAGATTCGTGGCGAGCACCAGATATCTCTCCGGGTAGGTGTGTCCGCTGAAGTCGAGTCCCAGACCGGTCCGCACCACGCTGCGCATACCGTCGGCCGCGACGACGTAACGTGACCGGAGGATCTCGCCACCGTCGTCGTGCACCTCGACACTGCCGGACAGCTGCGTCACGGACTCCACACGGGAACCGGTCCGGAAATCTGCGAGTGGATGCGCTTCCAGCGCTTCGACAGCGAGCTGCGTGAGGTGACTCTGCTCGAGCTGCAGCCGATACGGGTAACGCGTGTCCTCGTGCAGGACGCCGAAATCGAGTTCGACGATCTTGCCCAGTTTCGCGTCACGAAACTGGTAGTAGGACGCCCTGAGTCCGCGCCGCACGAGTTCCTCTGTGAGTCCGATGGATTCGAGCATCTCCAGCGTCGGAGGGTGAAAGGTGGTGGCGCGCCCCTCCAGGAGGTTCGCTTCCCGTGCCTCCAGCACGATCACGCGCATCCCGCCGCGGGCCAGCTTGAGCGCGGTGGTGGTCCCGACCGGGCCGCCCCCCACCACGATGACGTCGGCATCGAGTTCGGCCGGATTCGTATCCTGCATCATTCTGTCGAGCTCCTTCGAGAGATATCGGTCAGTGGTGCCGCAGCAACGTCCCGGCGTCACCCCAGGTGTCGTCGAACCCCGCCGTCCGCAGCGTGTGCCAGATGGTGGCCGCATTGATCGCGATCACCGGCTTGCCGAGCCAGTGTTCGGCCTGATCCGCGACGCGGATCATCGAGAGATTGGTTCCAACCTGGACGATCGCCTCGACCTCCGGTCCGTCGATCCGCCGGAGCACATCGATGATCTGTTCCGGCCCGACCTCGGCGATCGCCGTGGCCGACGGGATGCGCAGACCCGTCACGTGGAGGACGTCGAATCCCGCCTCCCCGAAGTACTGGTCGACCCATCGGTCGGCGACCGGCTGGTAGGGCGAGAACACCGCGATCCTTTTGACCTCGAGTGCTTCGAGCGCGGCGCGGCAGGCGGAGGCACCCGTCGTGACCGGGAGACCTCCCACCTGCGCGGTGACGCGACGACGGAACTCCTCGTTGCCGGCCACCCCGTCGCAGAAGGTGGGGGCCGACATGCCCATCATGATGTGGGTGGGTTCGGTCGTCATCACATCGCGCAGTGCCACGGCCGTCGAGTCGTTGATCTGCTTCTGGAGCCCCATGAACGTCTCATGGTCGTCCATCGCGGGGTGCTCCACGTAGGAGCGGCCTACATGGAAGGTCACGCCGTGCGGCGCCAGCAGTGCACAATCGTGTTCGACGACGGTGTTCGTCGAAGGAACCACCACTCCGATCTTCGCTCGGTAGCCGGTGACATCCAATCCCATTGAAACCCCTAAATAATTGTGCAGAAAGTGTTTTAGAGTTACCGCGCGGCGGGCTACACCCGGCTCGATCCTTCAGAACTCGATGCCCGCCAGGTGTGCGTTGATCTCGTCCGCGGCGTCTTTCACCGCAGTCTTCACCTGTTCGCGTCGGGTCGCGTCCAATCGATAAATGGGTCCGGCCATGCTCAACGCGGCGACGACCTGGCGGCGCGCCTTGATGACCGCGGCACATCCCCAGATGCCTTCCTCGATCTGGCCGAAGCTCTCGGCCCAGCCTTGCTCGCCGATCTCGGTGAGTTCGGCATCGCCCGGCAGATCCGGATTCGCGCTGAAGGAGTAGATCGAGGCGTAGTACTCGGCACGTTCCTTGGGTTTCATGGCCGCCAGCAGAACGCGTGCCGCGGCGCCCTGGTGCAGGGGCATGAGGCGCCCGCGTTCGAACGCCAGCCGTACCGAGGACCGGGTCTCCTCCATATCTACAGCAACGACGGCATGGCCCAGTCGCCTGATGAGGAGCGAGGTTTCACCGTATTCACGGGTCAGCCGCTCGAGCACCGGCCGCGTCACCTCGACGATGCCTGCGGAGCCGGCCCGCGCGGCCCGGGCGAGCTCGACCGCGCGCAGGGAGACACGGTAGCCGCCGAACTCGGCTTCCTCGAGCAGTCCGACCTCTCGGAGCTGACTGACATAGCGGTACGCCGAGCTGACCGGGATGTCCACGCGCGCAGCGATCTCCTGGACCGTCTGGGTATGGAATTCCTCGGTGAATCCGAGCAGTACACCCAGTCGGCGGCGGTGGCTCTCGGAGCCGCTCCCGGACGTCCGTGACGCCTTCTCGGGGCGTTTCTGTGTATCGACGGCGTTCCTCGTCGCCATGTGCACTCCTCCACGTCGCTTACGAACTGTGTGCGATGCTCTTCGCGCCGCGCCGCCGCGCACCGCACTTCCGGTACGGCGCCGTCGTCACAGCACCGGTCATGCGGGCTCGAGGATCAGATCCCAAGCGCCGTCGTGCCATTCGAGCAGTGTTGTTCCGTGTTCGGAGAACTCGTGCCCGCCGTGCACGTACCCTGCCGGGTTGTACAGATACCAACCCTGCTTCATCTCGTGTTGTTCGTCCGCCGTGATCGCGCCGCCCAGGCAGAGGATCTCCTCGCCGCAAGGATGGTGACCGCGGCCGGCTCCGACGAATCCGGGCGGCACGGTCAGCTCGCGGATATCGCCACCGAGGGTCGAATCCACCCACATGACCCTGCGGGTGATACCTGTCTTCTTCCCTGCCACGACCGACTCGACCACCGGCATATCCTCCGGCGTCGCCACCAGAACGGTCTCCCCGCTGTCGGCAAGCCCCGGGCAAGCGCCGTTGTCGGAACGGCGGATGAGCACCACGGTTGCGCCCTCGCTGCTGGTGACGGTGAGTTCCTCGTCGTCGCGGGGGCGCAGCGCCACCATCGTGCCGCGGCGGCACTCCGTTCCCCGAATCCTGAGCATCCCCCCGAGGACGTAGCCGATCGTCGGCAATTCCCCCGCGCGCATTCGGAGGGAGCGAATGAATCCGGGTGCCAGGTGGACGATCGCCGACAGCACGACCCCGTCCGACGACCGGCGGAGCACCGTCCACGATCCGTTACCGCCGGGCAGGGGTACCCGTCGGGACTCGTTCGCGTCGTAACACACCCGAGTGCCGGCCGGCGTCCGGCTCGTCTCCTGTGTCGTCACCGCGCCACCTTCCCGAGTACCTCGGTAGCGAACTCCGCGGCGTGGAGACCTGATCCGAGGCTGGCGTCGATAAGCCGGCGGGCGTAGTCGGTGGAGGGATTTCCCAGCACGTCGACCGTCGGGCCGTACTCGACCATGACGCCGTGTCGCAGGACCACCGTCGTGTCGGTGATCGCTTCGGCGACGCGCAGGTCGTGCGTGATGAACAACCAAGCGATCTCTCGTGCACTGTGTAGATCGCACAGGAGACGCAGCACCTCGCGTTGGCTTGTCGCGTCCAGCGCCGAGGTCGGTTCGTCGAGCACGAGCAGATCGGGCTGCAACATCAACGCCCGCGCGATGCATACGCGTTGTGCCTGACCGCCACTCAGTTGTCCCGGATAGCGGGAGACGAACTCGCGGGGAAGCCCCACGGCAGAGAGCCCGTCGGATACCCGCTCGGTGATCTCGGCCTTCGACAGGTCGCGCCGGTGAATGCGCAGGGGTTCGGCCAGAGACGAGCCGACCTTCATCCGCGGGTCGAGCGAGTCGAACGGCTGTTGGAACACGAATCCCACGCGACGGGCCAGTTGCCGGGAGTGTTCCTTGCCGGTGAGCGTTCCGGTTCCGAGGACGTCCACTTCTCCCTCGTCCGACTGGATCTGTCCCAGGACGAGCTTGCCGATCGTGGATTTCCCCGATCCGCTCTCACCGATGAGCGCCAGCCGCTCCCCCGCGCGAATCGTCAGGTTCACCCGGTCGAGCGCCAACACATCCCGGTTGCCCTTCCGGTAACGCTTGGTCACGTTCCGGAGGGAAACCGCGCAGCTCCGCGCCTTGTGCGACTCCTCGGCGACACCGGTCGCGGAGTCGAGTTCCACCGTCGTCATCGATCGGTCTCCTTCGGTTCGGTTCCGCTGAGTGCCGGTTCCCTGATCCCGAGCAGGTCCGCGCCGCGTCCTATGCCGGACGCCAGAAGTTCACGCGTGTACGGGTGCTGCGGATCGGAGACGACGTCGGCCACCGCTCCGGATTCGACGGCCCGGCCGTTCAGCATCACGACAATGCGATCGGCATAGCGTGCCGCCACACCGAGGTCGTGGGTGATCAGCAGCGCCGCCGAGCGGGTCTCCATCACGGTGTGCCGCAGGCGTGCCAGCACGTCGGCCTGGACGATCGGGTCCAGGGCGGTCGTAGGTTCGTCGGCCAGCAGAACACTGGGTCGTTTGCAGATGGCCAGCGCGATCACGACCCGTTGGGCGAGACCACCGCTCAGTTCATGGGGGTAGGCCTGCCACACGGCGTCGACGTCCCGGACCCCGGCATCGAACAGCGCCTCGATCGCCCGTTCCCGAATCTCCTTCCTGCCCATCCGCTCGGACCGCAGGGTGAGTTCGAACTGGCGGCGGATCGAGATCACCGGATTCAGCGCCCCGGACGTGCTCTGGGGGACGAATCCGACAACCCGGCCGCGGATCTGACGCAATGTGCGGTCCGGAAGCGCGAGCAGGTCGTCATACCGGCTGCCGTCGCGTGCCACGACACCGATCGTTCCCCGGATCTCGGCCGAGGCCGGCAGCAGCCGGATCACGGAGCGGACGAGGGTGGACTTACCGGACCCGGACTCCCCCACCACGGCGACGATCTCGCCACGGTGCAGGTCGATCGATACGTCGTCCACGGCGCTGCTGCCGGGCTGCTGTCCTGGATAGGTGACGTTCAGGTGCGAGACGGACAGCACCGGCTCCGCCTGTGTACCGAGGCGGTCTCGCCGTGTGCCGAGCACTGCGGACTCAGGCATGAGCCATCCCCTTCCTGTTCGAGAGGCGACGTGCCAGAGCATTCAGTGCCAGGACGAGCGCGCAGATCGTGGCGGTCGGGAAGACCAGCAGCCACCAGACCCCGCTGGCGACCTCCTCCGAGCCCTGCCGGATGAGTTCGCCCCAGCTCGGGTCGGGCGGCGCGATGCCGATTCCCAGAAAACCCAATGCTGCGAGGGCGATGATCGCGTTGCCGATCGACAGCGAGAATTGGCCGGCGACGATGCCCGACACCCCGGGAAGTATGTGCCGTAATGCGATTCGCATTCGAGAGGCTCCGTAACCGCGCGCCGCGACGACGTACGGTTCATGGACCACCGACAGTGCTTGGGCGTAGGTGACCTTCGCGAACAGCGGGATATTGACCAACGCGAGGGCGGCGATCACCCCGGCGACGTTGGTGCCCCGACCCCCGATACCGACCACGATAATCATCAGGACGGCGACGGGCAGTGACTGCAACATGTCGAGGAGGCGCAGGAGCCATTCGCTGCGGCCGGCCGAACCCGACGCCCGGCCCGACAGGACCGAGGCCGCCAAGGCGCCGAGAACGACGCCGAGCACTCCGCCGACCAACGTCCCCACGAGCGCAATGGGCAGGATCTCCGCGGTCGCAGCGAGCGTCACGGAGAACACGTCGAGGCCGCTGCGATCCGTTCCGAACCAGTGGGTGGTGCCGGGACCCGCCAGGATCGCCTCGAGGTGCGGTTGCCGCGGGTCGAAGGGCAGGGGGCCGAAGCCTGCCAGCAAGAGTCCCATCACCACGACGAGGGCGACGACGACACTCCAGTCGGGACGTTTCATCTCTTCACCCGCACTCTCGGATCGAGCCAATACATGGACATGTCGGCGACGATGTACGCGAGCAGTGCCAAGCCCGCGCCGGCAATGATGTAGCCCTCGAGCACCGGAATGTCTGCCTCGAGCGCGCCCTCGGCGCCCCACTGGCCGAGCCCCTGCCAGTTGAAGACGACCTCGACCACCGCGCTGCCGCCGATCAGGCCACCGACGACGATGCCGCTTGCCGCCACCGCGGGCAGGAGCGAGGCACGCACCGCGAGGCGGACGACGGTCGGTTCACTCAGTCCACGGGCACGGGCGAACGCGGTATGCGACGATGCGAAGACCTCGGAGGCCGCCGCGTACACGACCCGGGCGAACACGACGCTGCCGGAGATCCCGAGCGCCGCGATCGGCAGGATCATCTGTTGGGCGGCCGCACCGGCCGTGCTCCAGTCGCCGGTGAGCAGAGCGTCCAGGAACGCTGCGCCGGTGATGGCCGAAGGTGGTGCCGCTGTCATGGGGAGCTGCCCCAACGGGAGCGGCAGTGCGCCGAGGAAGTAGAAGAACACGAGGCTGCCCAGGATGCCCAGGACGAAGTCCGGGATGGCCTGAATCAGTGCGACACCTGTGCTGATCGACGATCGTCCGACCGGCGACTTCCAGTACGCCATGGCCACGCCGAGGGCGGTACCGAGCACGAGGGCGACGATCCATGCGCCGACGACGAGTTCGAGTGTCGACGCCGCGCGGGCACCCAGTGCGGCCGTGACGGACTCGCCGGTGAAGTAGGACTCTCCCAGTGAGCCGCTTGCCAGTGCCTTCAGGAACTCCACGTAGCGGGCCCAGAGGCTCTGGTCGAGACCTAGTTCGGCATTGACCCGGGCGATCTCCTCTGGCGTCGCGAAGTCGCCGAGAAGGACACCGGCGGGATTGCTCGGGATCAGATTCACCAGACCGAAGGCCAGAGTGCACAGCGCGAACAGGGTCACCGGTACGAGAGCGAGACGTCCGAGGAAGTAGCGCACCCCCCAGGGCAGGCGCTGCCACACCCTTAGCCCGGAGGGACCGCTGGGCGGGGACGCCGGGGACGCGTCCGGGACGTCCGGCGCCGGGGACGCGGGCAGAGCAGTTCGATCAACCGTTTGAGACATCCACCATCACCCTCCCTCTCACCCGATCCGGGGTCCGATTGATCCATCCGTCGAAGACCACAGGAAGTTCCTCGAGCGTGATCCGCCGCGCAATAGTGGGCTTCAGGTCGAGGGAAGCCTGCTCCAGCAGGTGGAGCGACTTCTCCTTGTTCGGGGCAGCACGGACGCCGACGACCGTCAGTTCCCGCTCGATCAGCGCCCATCCGTCGACGGGAAGTGACCCTCCACCCAGGAGCGCGACCCGGCCGCCGTATCCACACACCTCGAACGACTGGGCGATACCCCAATCGCTGCAGGTAGATTCGTAGACCACCGAGGGGCCGTCCGGCAGCACCTCATGAACCAGGTCGCGGATCGGGAAGTTGCGCTCGGGGACGTCGATGACCTTGTGGCAGCCGAGTTCGCGTGCCATGCGCCGGTTCTCCTCTCCCACGCCGAGTCCGATGACACGGAGACCGAGTGCCACGGCGACCGCCACCGCGGCAAGTCCCATCGCGCCCAGGCCGACCACGACGCAGTCCTCGCCGCTCTCGGTTCGTACGAGGTCGAATCCGTTGACCGCCGTCATGACTCCGGACAGCATCGCCGCGTCGTCGAGGTCCACCCCGAGGGGAATGCGGGTGAGATGCGATGCGTCCACAGCGATGTACTCCTGTGCGACCTCCTGGCGGGGGAACTCACCGGCGATGAAGCCCCGGCACAGGTTCGCCCGGCCGGCAAGACACATCCGGCACGTCCCGCACGCCGGTAGGCCCGTGGCGGTGACGCGCTCGCCGACCGACCAGCGCTCTACTGCGGCACCCACCTGCTCGACCACACCTGCGAAATCCACACCGAATCCGATGGGATAGGAGTTCCGAAGATAGCGGGGCTCGCGGGCAGCGGCGATCTCGATGTCGGTGCCGTAGGGTGAAAACCGAAGAACGCGCACCAGCACCTGGTTCTCGGTGATGGCAGGGATAGGCGCGTCCACGACGTCGACGACACCGGGTCTGGCTACCACGGCCCTACGCATCGTCATCCTCCTTCGGCAGGAAGGTCACGTACACCACGGCACCTCCGGCGGAGGCGACGAGAGGCTCGGTGTCCGAGGACCGCCCGGGCGAGAACACGAACGTCCCCTCCTCCAGGTCGGCGCCCCTGTACGTCACGGCTCCGGTCACCACGAAGAACTCGACGTCCGTGTCCTCGTGGCCCCCGAGGTCGTAGCCTGCGCCCGCGGGCAGTTCCACCACCCGGCTCCCCACGCCGCTGGCCGCGTCGATGCTCAGGGGAACCGCCTTGACCCCGTCGTCCCCCTGCTCGCTCCCGAGTGGCTGGGGTGCGTAGACGAGCGGTCTCGTCTCCGGATACCGGCCGACGGCGTACGCCTCGCGGGCGAGGGGTTCGTCGATGTAGTTGAAATCGAGGGCCCCGCCCACCCGGGACAAGAACCAGGCCTCCTCCTTCAGCGCGCTCATGAAGCCGTGGACCGTACGCGGAGGGTGGTAGACGTAGTCGACCGGTTCGAGCCACATCACCGAATCGAAACTCATGGCGCCCTTCACGCACATGATCTCTTCGTAGACATTGTGGAAGTGAGCACGGGTCGGGGGCGTGTAGCCCTCGTTCGTGTCGATCCGCTGGAGCGCGGTGCGCCCGCCTCCCGGGCGTGCGCGGAGCAGTTTGGTGAACAAGCCTGGAGCGTTGGGCACCGGTGCCCACTCCATATCGGCGGTCCGCACGATGACGGTCCGATCAGTCACTGTCGTTCCCTTTCGTCGCGTTGGTGCCGGTCCTGCGTTCAGCAGGGCGACAAACGGTAGGCGAGCGGTGCGAGATAGGGGTACGTGGCGAGTCCGCAGGTACCGTCGGCCGCGACATAGGCGATGCCGGTATCTACCAGCGGGATCGATCCCATCGTCTCGTTCCACGCCGCGACCGCCTCGACACCCAGCCGGGTGCGCTCCTCACCGAGGGGCTGAGCGACCGCCTGGGCCACCAGGTCGTTGACGACGGGCTCGTCGTCGAAGCCGTAGTTGAAGGGGCCACCCTTCGTGTGCAGCAGGCTCATGGCGTAAGCGATGTCGGCGGCGGCCGGCGCCTCACTGGTGAGCAGGGCGTCGAACGACGACGTCGTCTGCACCTCCGAGAAGCGCGACGCGCTACCGACGTTCTCGATCTGCACCCTCACCCCCAACTCCTTCCATACGGACTGCAGGGCGATCGCGACACTGTTCGCGTCGACGCCCGGCGCTGAACCGGCGCTGACGGTGAGGGTCAGATCGAAGCCGTCGGCGAAGGGCGTCGACGCCATGAGCCGCTTCGCCTCCTCCAGGTCGTACGAGAAGTACTTACCGGGGGCACCGTCCACGCCAGGGACGCTGGACGACAACACCGATTCCGAGGGCTCGGCCGTGCCGCTGTACACGGTGTCGGCGAGCAGCTGCCGGTCGACCGCCATGGACATGGCCCGTCGCACGTCGGCGTTCGCGAGCGCCGGGATCGCCTTCTTGTTGAGCACGACCACCTGCTGACTCAACGAGGGAGAGACGTAGGTGTCGAACCCGGCGACGTCCTTCATCTCGTCGTAGACGTTGCCCGGCACGCGGGCCGCGAAATCGGCGGACCCGGACTTGAGCAGCTGGACTGGCGACTGGGCACCGGCACTCAGCACCACCACGCTGTCGTAGGGCGGCTCGCCCTCCCAGTAGTTCTCGTTGGCGGTGTAGACGATACGTTCACCGGGCTGGAACGACTCTACCGTGTACGGACCGAAGTTGGCGCTGTTCGTGCGCAGCCACTCCGCCGCCCACGGATCGTCCTCCGTAGCGTGTTCCTTCACAGCGGTGCTGTCGAGAATGCCGGGATAGTAGTAGGTGATCGCGAACAGGACCAGGGGTGTGACCGCACCGTTCAGCCGGACGGTGCCCTCGTCGATGATGGTGACGGGCTCGGCGGGATCGAGGCCGCCGGTGGTCATGAGGAACTTCCCGATGGAGTCCTCGACCGCGACCGCCCGCTCGAAGGTGTAGGCGACATCCTCTGCGGTGAGGGGGTTTCCGGCCGCCGACGTGGCGTCACGCAGCTTCAGGACCAGCCCTTCGGGTACGAGCTCGTACGACTCCGCCAGCCCGGGGACCACCTGGTCCACACCGGGGAGCACCGACTCGCCACGTTCCTGGGGTTCGTACTGCAGCAGGCTGCTGAGCATCGGGAGGTGCGCGAACTGCGCTGCGACCGGCTCCATCAGCGGGTAGAGCGTGTTCGGCACCGCCGGCACGGACAGGGTGAGCTGGTTGTCGCTCGACGCTCCGTTCGTGGAGGTCGCACCGCCGGCACCCGCGCAACCGCTCACCGCAAAGGTGAGGGCGGTGGCCACAGCAGTCCAGCGGAGCGCACGCCGGCGCACGGCCGGTCCGAGAGTTGAAACGATCACGTGTGGTTCTCCGAATCGATCTGGTGCGAGTGGATTCCGAAGCATCCGCCCGAGCGCGGGATACCGCTCGGTACGGGCATCGGACCTTCGACGGTCACGTAGTTGAAATCTATTGGCCCACTTGTCCAAGTGAGCGCGAAGCACCCGGTCTCGCTGCGTTCGCGAGCACCGTGCACCACATGAGGGGGTCGGAAGAGGTAACTTCCCGAGGCGTAAACCGGTTCCTCCTCGAGGGCGACGTCGCCGGTGACGATGAATGCCTCCTCCGACACGGTGTGGAAATGCTGCCCCGCGCGTCCGACCCACCCCGGGGGAAGCCTGAGCGCATAGGTCTGGGACCCCGTGTCTGGATCCTCACGGAGAACTGCCATCTCGGATCGATTTCTGCCCTGCCCGTGGGCCCTCCACAAAAAATCGACCGGATCCGTGTGGAGCACAACGTCTGCTCCGCCCCGGGGCGGCACGACAACCCCCACCCGCTGGACGAGCATCACAACGGGACACGCGGATCGCACGACCGCAGTGGAACCTGTCCCGGAGAGCCAGCGATGGTAGCTCCCCGCCGCTCCTGATGCACCGTCCTCGAAGAGGAGTTCCCCTTCGAGGACGAACACCTCGAGATCACCGTTCCCCAGACCGATTTCGGCGTCGGACCATCCGTCTGGCACCTCGAAGAGCGAGATCGTCGCATCCTCGCTCTCATCACGGTTGAGTTCGCGGCATCGGGCGCCCGCCCCGAGATTCATCCAGGCCGACTCGGTCACGTGCCGGTACTGGACGTGGGGTTTCATCGGACGGAACAACGGGACATGCGGACAGCATTCGCTTGCACGGGGATTCGCATGAACATGATTCTGCACCCCATTTGCCGGGAATCGATTTCCTGGGGGTTAATAATCCGGGACGATCACGCATCCCATGTTGATAACGCCCCTCGGTATATGAGGACAGTCGTCTCAACCGCCGAGAACGGGTTCGACGGGGAGGGTGATGCGTGATTCCATACTCCTGTAGCTCTAACTTCCTGCTGCCGAAGGGAATACAGAAAATGCAGGTAGAGAACCGTGTCGCCCTGGTGACAGCCGCCGGAGGACACACCGGGTCGGTGATCGCACACGTGCTGGCGGAAGGGGGCGCGTCGGTCGCCCTCCAGGTCCGGAAATCGAATCCGTCGGTCGACCGGCTTGCGAACGAACTGAAGACGCTGACCGAGGTGCGCGTGATCGAGGGAACGATCGATCACCAGGAATGCGCTCTGGACGTAGTACGCAGGGTCACAGAGGAACTCGGGCCTGTGGAGATCCTCGTGAACAACGCCGGTGGCATGCGCACGGGAGCCTTCGAGTCGTTGCAGCCGGAAGATCTGGAGTTCACGCTCGATGCGAACCTCCGGACTTCCTGGTGGTGCGCGCAGGCAGTGGTCCCCGCGATGGTGGAACGGGGGTTCGGCCGGATCGTGAACGTCACATCGATCGGCGCGACCGGCAGCTCCCGGAACGCGAACTATGCCGTGTCGAAGGCGGCAACCGACGGACTGACACGAACTCTGGCTCTGGAGTTCGGTCGCCACGGCATCACCGTCAATTCGGTGGTGCCGGGGCTCATCGCGAACGAGAAACTGAACGCATTGGAGCCGACGACCCTCGCCCGGCTGGTGTCCCCGTCCCCCATGGGACGTGCCGTAGAGTCGATCGATGTCGCGAACGCCGTGCGTTTCCTCGCCTCGGAGGAGGCCCGCTTCATCACGGGACAACGTCTCCACGTCTCGGCCGGTATCTACCGCACGGTGGCCGGGATGGACACGTCCGGGGTGTGAACGACTTTCGACCTTCCCGTCCGGGATGTAACTGCCGGACGGGAAGACTCGGGTTCGACCCTGCCGACGCGATCGGCAGCGCAGAGCAGACCCCCGGCCCCGAACCACGTGGAGGGTCGAGCCTCCTTGTGATTCGAGCTGGCCGGGGGCCTGGTCGATTGTCCGTCCGTCGAGTGACGGCGGTGTTGTCGGGCTGCGTTCGTGTCAGGCTGCGGCGGCCTGGATGGTGGTGCGGCTCTTCATCAACGGCTGGATCCGGGTACCGAAGTTCTCGATACCCTCGACGAAATCGTCGAACGTGAGCATGACGCCCTTGATGCCCTCGAGCTCAGCGACCTCGTCGAGCATCCTCGCCACCGTCTCGTAGGAACCCACCAGCGTGCCCATATTGAAATTCACCGCACCCTCGGGCAACGAAATGGTCTTCGCCGTCGACGCATCGTCCGCGGTGGCATCGGCCGCCGACTGATCCGCCATATACCCCAGCGCCGCCAGATCGGCATTGTCGTGGTAATCCTGCCACTTCGCCTGCGCCGCTTCATCCGTCTCATCGGCAATGATCATGAACAACGTCAACGCACCCACATCCCGGCCCGTCTCACCGGCCGCCTCGACGAGAGTGGCCACCGACTCCGAGATCGCCGTCGGAGTGTTGATACCCGAACCCATGATGAAATTGAAATCCGCCATCTCCGAGGCGAACTTCATACCACTCTTGGACTGCCCGGCCGCCACGATCGGAACCCCACCGCCGGACGGACTCGGCGACAGCACACACTCGTCCATCGTGTAGTGCTCGCCCTTGAAATTACTGACCCCGTCCGCCCACAACTGCTTCATCACCGTCACATACTCGGTGGCCTGCGCGTAGCGATAACCGAAGTACTCTTCGCCCGGCCACAACCCCATCTGCGTGTACTCGTTGGGCGCCCAACCGGTCACGATGTTCACACCGAACCGGCCAGGAGCGATCGAATCGATCGTCGACGCCATCCGGGCCACCATCGCCGGCGGCAGGGTCAGGATCGGAGTGGAAGCGAACAGCTTGATCTTCTCGGTTACCGCCGCAAGACCGGCCATGAGCGTGAACGATTCGAGATTGTGATCCCAGAACTCGGTCTCGCCACCGAAACCCTTGAGCTTGATCATCGACAGGGCGAAGTCGAGGCCGTGCTTCTCCGCCTTCTGCACGATCGTCTTGTTGAGTTCGAACGAGGGCATGTACTGCGGGGCACTCTTGGAGATGAGCCAACCGTTGTTTCCGATGGGAATGAACACACCGATTTCCATGTCACGCACTCCTGACGGGCGGGGAGATTCGAGGACGCGACCCGGCCACACTGCCCGACTCGCTGTGCATTCGAATGTATCCAGCAGTTGTTGCCGTCTTCGTGCCCACCGGTAACAGATCTGTTGCCCGTGTTAACGATCGAGGACAAGATCCGCACACGCCGCGGGATGGCACGACGCGCTCCCTCGCTCCACCCACTGAACCCCGAAGCTGCGGTGTACGGGACGGTCTGCTGTTCCGTCGATCCGTGCGAGGAGAAGTTCTGCCGCAGCCGCAGCCATCTCACCGAACGGTTGGCGCACCGTCGTGAGATCGAAGATCGCCCAGCTCGACTGCTGCAGATCGTTGTAACCGACTATCGAAACATCCCCCGGCACATCGAGCTTCAGCCGCTGGGCGGCGTCGATGGTGCCGTAGGCGATGTAGTCGGTGGCACAGAAGACCGCCGTCGGACGGTCCGGAGCAGCGAGCAGAGCAAGTCCACCCTCGAGCCCGGTGGCAGCATCCACCGGGCCCCGGTGAATATGCCGCTCCTCGACCACGATGCCCCGGTCCTCGAGCTCCTCACGGAAACCCAACTCACGCAGCCGGATACTCGGGTGCTGCAACGGTCCTGAGATCAGACCGATCCTCGTATGCCCCATCTCCACGAGATGTTGCGCGACGAGCCGGCCCCCGCCGGCATTGTCCGAGGTCACCCGGTCCACCTTGTCGGCGTACTTACCGTCCACGTCACGGTTGAGAATCACCAGTGGGATGTTCCAGTCGATCATCTCCGACACCATCGGAGAATCGAGCCGGGAGGAGATGAACACGACCCCGTCCACCAGTCCGCCGCGGAGGGCGAGGATGTCCTTCTCCAAGGATCCCTCGGTGCGGTCGCTCATGAGCAACACCCGGTAGTCGTTGCCGGCGAAGCAGTCCTGGAGGGTGTTCACGAGCGTGGGATACGACGGATTGTGCAGGTCGCCGCTGACGATGCCGATCGTCCACGATTTCCGGGTAATCAGGCTCCGTGCCGTGACATGAGGTACGTAGCCCATCTCCTTCGCCAGCGCCCGGATACGCACCCGCGTGTCCTCGACGACTCGCGGATCGTCGCGCAGCGCACGTGAGACGGTCGACTGCGACACACCCGCGCGGCGGGCGACGTCGTAACTGGTGACCGACCTGTTGCTCATTCCCGGATTGTAAGGAGAGGCGGGGCGAGAGAGCCACACTGCGGGCCTGTTTCACGTGGAGAACACCCGTGAAATGCGTACGAAACCCGAGTGCGGGTCGCCTGCGCACCTCAGGCCAGGATCTCGACGTACCCGCCCGCGCCGTTCACGCGGATTCGTTGCCCATCACGAATGAGACCGGTGGCGTTCTGTACCCCCACCACGGCCGGCAGTCCGTACTCGCGGGCGATCACAGCACCGTGGGTCATCAGGCCCCCGACCTCCGTCACCAGTCCGTCGACCGCCACGAACGAGGGTGTCCAACTCGGGTCGGTGTATGCGGTGACAAGGATGTCGCCCGGGGCCAGATCGGCCCGGGAGATGTCGGTGACGACCCGCGCCCGGCCTTCGACGATTCCGGCAGAGACGGCCAATCCCACCAGCGCGCCCTCGGGCAGATTCTCCCGGCGGTACGCACCGGAGAGGGCCTCCCCCGTCGACAGGAGCACGCGCGGCGGTTTCAGTGCTTCGAACGCGACGAATTCGCTTTTCCGTTCGGCGACGACCTCGTCGTACGGTCGAGACGTCCTCACTGCCCCCTCGAGTTCGTCGAACCGCAGGTAGAAGATGTCCTCCTTCTCGCGGATCACCCCGGCGGCGACCAGACGTCCGGCTTCACGCAACAAGGCCTGCTTGTAGACGAAGTAGCGAGCGACCATTGCGTACTTCGGATACTCGCGGTATCCCGCGAAGTTCCGGATTCGGTCGATCAGACCCTTGATCTCGTCCGCCTTCTGCTCCCCGTCCGGCAACGCGCGCACGCCCTCGAGCAGTATCGCTTCCTTCTGCCGCGACTCCCGGCTGCCGCGTTCGACGCGTCGTCGACGTTCTCCCGGATCGAAGTTCTCGATGTTGCTCAGAACCGCCGGCACGAGAGCGGTGGGCTGTTCACTCCACCGGGGTCGCGTGATGTCGATTTCTCCGACGCACCGCATGCCGTACCGGGTCAGGTATTCGTCGAAGGCCGCCCGCGCGGGCGTGCCTCCCTCTCGCTGTTCCAGTTCGCGGAGGAAACATTCGTCGTCGAATCCACTGTCTTCCAACGACTTCAGGAATGTCACCACCTCCGGGTACGGCCGGATGGCGTCTGCGACGTCGAGCAGCATCAGGCCCATCTCGGACGTGACGTTGTGCGGCACCGATCGACTGATGGTGTCTGCAACGTTCCTCTCCCCCAACCAATCCGCGACCAGATGGTTCAGCCGGGTCGCAGCCTCCATTCCCGCCATGATCGCCTCCCCGCTGCGTGGATCGAACAGCCTCCGCTGCAGCTCCGCGATATCGGCACGGATGAAGTCGAGCAGCGCCGGTCCGGATTTGCCTTCGATCGCCTGCGCGCATTCGGCGACCGATGCTTCTCCCTGCGCTATGAGTGCCGGGACGATGGCGGGGTCGAGGTCGGGTGAGGCCGGCGGAAGACCGACCGGCGCACCGGGCGAATCGTCGTCCGGACGTACCGGAACGAATCCGCGATCGAGAACGGTCTGCAGCGCGTCCCCGATCAGCGGGTCGGATGTACCGAGCGCCGCCGCCAGTTCGGGCCCCCGCGCAGGCGAGGCCAGCATCGACGTGACGTCGACGAACAACCTCCCACCCGCGTGACGCATGGGCGCCCGGCTCGTCATTTGCCACACGGAGATCCCGAGCGGCTTCATCGCGTCGGTCATCATCTGCTGATGGCCGACGGAGACATATACGTGGTTCTCGTCGTCATCGGCCTCCGGGATCGGGAACAGAGTGGTGATCGGACGGCTCTGCACGATCCGGAAAGCACCGCCCACCAGGCACCACTCGATGTCCTGCGGACACCCGAAATGCGCTTCGATCGTCCGTCCCAGGTGTACGAGATCTCGGATCTGCGGGTCGGTCAGGACCGGTGTCTCCTGTCGCTGCATTCTGTCCACGACTTTGTCCGCCCGCACGGTGTACACGTCTGCGTTCACCAGACCGGACACCAGCTCGTCCCCGAGCCCGAATCCCGCGTCCACCCGTGCGACCGTGCGGTCGGAAATGACGGGATCGGCGGTGAACAGGACGCCCGACGCCTGTGGGAACACCATCCGTTGCACGATCACGGCCATCCCGACCCCGCCGTGGCCGAAACCGTTACGCAGCCGGTAAGCGACGGCGCGCTCGGTGAACAGCGATGCCCAGCACTTGTGGACGTGCCGGATCACCTCCTCCGCTCCGCCGACATTCAGGTAGCTGTCCTGTTGTCCTGCAAATGAAGCCGTGGGCAGGTCTTCGGCGGTCGCGCTGGAGCGCACGGCGACGGCATCACCGCCGAGTGCGTGGAGACGTCCGACGATCTCCTCGGCGAGACCGTCCGGCATCGGGCACCCTTCGATCTCCTTCCGGACCTGACTGCTCAGCGCTGCGATGCCGGCCCGATCCTCGGGGCGAACCCGCGCAAGTTGCTCGAGCAGCTCGTCAATGTGCGGCGCCTTGCAGAGAATCGCGCGGAAGGCTCCTGTCGTCACACAGAAGCCGTCCGGCACGTCGACACCGTCGATGCGTCGCAACTCTCCGAGGTTCGCCGCCTTGCCACCCACGTCCGAGATCGTCGTCCGGTCGATGTCCTGAAGGTCGAGTATGTATCCCATTCCGGTTCCCCACCTGCTGATCCGATGCTGTTCCGGCGAGTATGAACCGGATTTTCGATCCTCATGAGGGCGACGGATCCTGTATAACGTGAAAGGGGAAAGACGAAACCGAATCTTCGGTGTTCCCGACCGCGAATACCGATGTCGGAGACACCGAAGTTCATAGCTGGAACGGCACCCCGAACTCCGAACTCACACGCAGCGCCTGGTCTGTCACTCGTTCCGCCAGATCTATCCGTTCCTCGAGCGTGCCCGTGAGCAACACCCAGGAGCGCCCCGTCGCGGTGAGAGCGTCGACGAACCAGTCCGTCATTCGGCCGCGGATGTGCTCACCGTCCCGAATACCGTCCTGGACAAAGGGGACGCCGACGTGATCGGTGACCAGATACAGCGCTCGCCGCTCGCGGACACCCGGCCATGCTCCGCCGCTGCTACCGAGATAGCGACGTTCCCACACGGTTGTCGCGAAGGCATCGGTGTCACAGACCAGCAACGGTGATCCCCGGCGAGCCGCGTCGTCCTCCTGCCTGGACTGTTCGACTGCGATGTGGGCGAAGTCGTCACTGGTCCAGACGAGGTCGTCCATCGTCGTGGTCGGATCGACCTCGCGAGCCTGCTCGAGTTTGTCGTGGGTGGCGCGACGCCCGTACTCGGCCACCCACCGCGTCCGCGCCCAGACACCTCCGCGTTTCCGGTACCGGCGGGCCAGTGCACGGCTGACCGTCGTGGTGCCTGTCGACTCGGAGCCGAGGACGACGATGCGAGTCGTGAGTCCCGCCCGCGCCGGTGCATCGAGGTCGTCCCAACAGCGAGCCAGATCCGTGCGGCACGCAGTCCCGGATACCGGGTACACGATGCGTTCCGGGTCGACGCACACATGGGTGGCCGAGAAGCGTTGCGCGAGTTCGTCACCGTACTTCTCACTGGATACCACCGCATCGACAGGAATGTCGGTGACGGCGCGCACGGCCGCTTTCATGCAGGCCACCTGCGCGGCCCAGACGGCGCTCGACTCGAGATCCATCGGTGCGTCGCAAGGAATTCCGGTGATCGAGACCGTCGGGTCGCCGACGTGCGACTCCCGCATCCAGGACACCCGATCTTCCAACGGAATCGACTCTGCCGCAGAAGACATCACCACGACGGTGACGCGGTCGGCGATGTCCGCCGCGCATCGCACGAGGTGATGATGACCGGCATGGGGTGGATAGAACTTGCCTATGACGAGCGCGTGCCGATACATCAGCACACCTCCACGAGTTTCCGCTCGGTCACCATCGACCGGCGCCAGGCGATCAGTCCGCGGACGCACAGAAGCAGGAATCCCACGTACAGCAGTGCCGTCAACGTCAGACCCTTGTGCAGGTAGAGCGGGATGTAGATCAGATCGGCCGCAATCCACAGCAGCCAGGACTCCCACCGCTTCTTCGCCTGTCCCCAGGTCGCCAGCAGGGACAGCACCGTGGTGGCCGCATCCCAGAACGCGACGGTGGAGTTCGTCGCCACCTCGAGTAGTGCGGTCAGAGCGATCACCGAGGCGACGCCGACGACTGCGAGCGCACCCCATTCGGCCGTGCTCGTAGCCGTCACCGGCAGGGCGTTCCCCTCTCGCCCCCGCGCCCAGTTGCTCCATCCCCACACCGCGAGGGCGATGTAGACCACCTGAAGTCCGGAATCCGCGTAGAGTCCGGCGGTCGCGAAGAGCAGGATCCACACGAGATTGTTTGCGATGCCGATGGGCCAGTTGTGGATCGACTGCCGCCCGACCAAGTACACACACCATGCACCGGTGACGAAACCGAACACCTCGGCCCACGTCGTGGGCACACCGGACACGGTGAACGCTGTCGAGTTCAGAAATGCGATCATCGTCGCCACCTTTCGCTTGTGGCAGCGATTAGATCATGTTTGCTCTAATAAGGGCAACGGCCGGACACGACTTCGGTGTTCTCGACCGCGAATACCGAGGTGGAGAACACCGAAGTTCACCACTCAGCGAGGGTCGGGGCCTTCCACGAGCGGCAGCGATTCGTCGGCGGTCCACGCATTGAGTGAACCGTCGTAGACCGCGGCATCCGACCGGCCGGCGGCAGCGAGCGCATGGGCAAGCCCCGCAGCCGCGATACCGCCGCCGCAGTAGGTCACCGGCTTCACCTCCGGATTCAGCGCACCCGCCTTCTCGAAGATGTCCCGCAGCTCCGCCGCCGCCTTCAACCGACCCGTCTCGGAGTCGACGAGATCGCCGAACGGGATGTTGATGCTGCCGGGGATGTGCCCGCGCCGCGGATAGGACGGGCTCTCCCCGCGGTAGGTAGCGGGGTCCAGCGCGTTGATGATCAGTGTGTTCGGGTCGTCGAGCGACGCTGCGATCTCCTCGGTCGAGAAGACAAGGCCCGGACGATGGTTCGGAGTGAAGGTCGCGCCACGCGGCACCACCTGCTCGTCGGAGACCGGATATCCGGAGAGCTTCCACGCAGGCAGCCCTCCGTCGAGCACGGCGGCGTCGTCGAAACCTTCGAGCCGCAGTTGCCACCACAGTCGCGCTGCCCAGATGCCGTTCTTCTGGTCGTACAGCACGACGCGTCGCCCCTCCCCGATCCCCACCGCCCCGGCGGCGATCGCGAATCGCTCCGACGATGCCGCCGTGAACGGTTGCGGTGCCAGGTGGTCGGAGAAGTCGGTGAACAGGTCGGCGTACACCGCGCCGGGAATGTGCTCCTCCAGGTAGGTCGCCAACCCGGGTTCGATGTGCACCGATCCGTCCGGCGGCATGCTCAGGTGCACGGTGGCATCGACGATGACGAGATCCTCGTCCCCCAGCTGCTCGTACAGCCACTCCGGGGAGACCGTGTTCGGCTTCGTGTCGCTCATAGGAGGTTCTCCTCTGTTCGGCGTCTGCCTCCAGTAGAACAGCCGGAGCACTCCACGACCATGCGCAGTGCCGGTCTCGCACGGTGCCGGAGGCCGTCCTGATCACGGCCACGGCCTGGACGACTTGTGTGGGTTGGACCCCGCCCAGCGGGGCCCAACCCACACGAATCGTCTCGAGTTCTATTCCGACCCGCTGCCGGCGAGGTTCTTTCCGCTCGTTTCCGATGCGGTCCAGGCCGCGATGATCGTGACGAAGGCGGTACCCGCGAGGATGATGCTCAGCGGCAGGCTCGATCCGTCCGAGGCGACCAGCAGGCTCGCGGCGATCATCGGCGTGAAACCGGCACCGATGAGGCTGGCGAACTGGTAACCGAACGAGACACCGGTGTAGCGCACGTTCGTGCCGAACATCTCCGACAGCATCGGCGCGAGCGGCGCGTACATGGCGGCCTGCACCGACTGCGCCATCAGCAGGGCCACGGTCAGCAGCACGACCGAACCGGTGTCGATCATCGCGTACAGGGGGAAGGCGAAGAGCACGGCCACCGCCGCGCCCGTGAGGCTCACCGCGCGGCGGCCCACACGGTCCGACAGCGCCGAGAAGCTCGGGATCGCGATGATCGAGACGACCGACATCAGCACGAGAATCCGCATGACCGTTGACGACTCGTACCCGACCGAGGTGGTGTACGAGATGATGTGCGAGGTGATGAGCGCGGTCATGGCGAACGGCCCGATGCCCACCGCGCACGCGAGGATCAGCGGACGCGGGCTCCGGAGCAGTTGCAGCACCGGCGGTTTCTCGCTCGCCGCAGCCTTCGACTTCTCCGCAGCCTCCTCGAAGACCGGGCTCTCGACCACGCTCATACGGATGTAGAGGCCGATCGCCAGGAGCGCCGCGCTCGCGATGAAGGGAATGCGCCAGCCCCACGATTCGAACGACTCGTCCGGCAGCAGGGTCGCGAGCATGACCGCCGCCGTCGACAGCAGGAATCCGATCGGCGACCCGAGTTGCATGAGGCCGGTCCACAAACCGCGCCGGCGATCGTCGGAGTGCTCGGCGACCATCAGTGCCGCACCGCCCCATTCGCCGCCGACGGCGATGCCCTGCACGACCCGCAGTGTCACGAGCAGGATGGGCGCCAACACGCCGATCTGCTCGTAGGTGGGCAGGATGCCGATCGCGAAGCTCGCGATACCCATCATCACCATCGTGATGACGAGCATGGACTTGCGTCCCAGACTGTCACCGAAGTGCCCGAACACCAGGCCGCCGAGCGGTCGCGCGACGTAACCGGCAGCGAGTGTTCCGAACGCTGCGATCGTCGAGACCGCGGAGTTCGACGACGGAAAGAACAGATCGCCGAAGATCAGTGCGGCCATCGTGCTGTAGAGCAGGAAGTCGTAATACTCGATAGTGGTGCCCAGCAGGCTCGACAGCGTGACCTTCCGCAGTTGCGAGAGATCGCCGGATGCCGGCACATCGGAGGCGGTGTTCGCTTCCTCGATGGACGTGGACGCGGGTTGCTCCATCAAGCGCTCCTGAGGTCGTAGGAACAGGGTCGATGACGCGCCATCACTGGACAGCTGTGTGACGCGCGTCACTGGAACCCTGTCAATACGGTCGGCACGGACCAACTACCTGTCCGCTCAGTGAGACGTTCGCGCAACCGCGGGGGCGGCCTAATCCGTAGAGCTCGCCCGGGCCACCCGACGGCCGGCGTGCCAACTGTCCTCCACCACGCGTGGCTTGCACGCCTGATAGGCACCGGTCATCAGGATCGCAACAGCGACCGTCATGAGCGCGAACGACGCGGTCCATCCCGAGGTGAGGTCGTGGAAGACACCGAACAGCAGAGGCCCGAGACACGCTGCGGTGTAGCCCACGCCCTGAGTGAAGCCGGACAGCGCCGCGGACCCGGCGTGCGTGCGGGAACGCAGGTTGATGAGGGTCAGCGCCATCGGGAAGGTGCTCGGTCCGAGTCCGAGCAGCACGACCCACAGGATCGGGGCACTCATCGGTGCAATCCACAGGCCGGCGAATGCCGCGAGGAAGCACGCACCGCACGCCAGGACCACAGGGAAGGGGTTCTCCATCCGGGCACACAGCGACGGAGCGCCGAAGGCGGAGACCAGACCCAACAGGGCGAACAAGCCGACCATCGCGCCACCGAACGCCGGGCTTGCGCCCGCATCGGCGAGTATGTCGGGGATCCACGTGAACATCGAGTACGTGACGAGGGAGGTCATGCCGAACATGCCGGCCATTCCCCAGCCCACCGGTGAGCGCCATACCCTCCCGGGAGCATGTCGATCGGCGGGCAGCGCATCCTCGGACTCGGCAAAGCGACGACGCCACAGGACCCATAGCCACGGCAGTGCCGCAGCGAATGCGACCAGCGCCCACACCCCCAGCGAGACGCGCCATCCGAATGCGTCGGCGAGAGGTACCGCCACGAAAGCGGGCACGATGGTACTCAGCTGGACACCCACGATGTACACCGAACTGACCAGTGCCAGGCCGTCGGAGAAATAGCGTTTGACCAGAGGAGGGATGACGACATTGCCGATGCCCATTCCGCCCAGCGCGAGACCGGACAGAAGCAGCAGCGACCACGTATCGGTCATCAGCGCACGCAGGGCCATACCTGTGCCCGCCATGAGCATCGCGATCAGCGCTGTGCGTTCGAGTCCCCATCTGCGGCCGAGCATCGGGGTGGCGAGGCCGAACGCCGCAAACATCGCAGTCGGGATCATGCCGAACACGCCGACGATCGTGGAGGAGAAGCCGATCTCCTCGCTGATCTGCGCAGCGAGGGGGCTGAACGAGGTGACCGCGAGTCGCAGGACGAGCGCCGACATCGTGATCGCACCGAACACCAGCAGACGACCACGAAGCAGACTCACAATCGAAATCATAGGATGATGGGATGACTTTGGGAAAACCTGTTCGCCGCACCAACCTGATCGAGCAGGTCACCGAACAGTTGCGCAGTGAGATCTGCAGCGGACGCTGGAAGGTCGGCGACCGTATCCCCACCGAACCCCAACTGTGCGAGTTCACCGGCACCGGCCGTAACACTGTCCGCGAAGCCGTGCAGGCGCTCGTGCACATCGGCTTGCTCGAACGCCGCCAGGGATCGGGTACCTATGTCGTCGCCACCTCCCATCTCAGCGGCACACTCGGCAAGTACTTCGCCACCGCCCACGAGCGCGACGTACTGGAGTTGCGGCAGACGCTCGACGTCACCGCCGCCGTTCTGGCCGCCCGTCGCCGCACTCCCGAGGATGCCGCCCGGCTCGAGCAGTTGCTCGCCGATCGCAACCGACTCTTCGGCGGCTCCGACACCGCTGCTGCGGTGGACGCCGACGTTGCATTGCACAGGGCCATCGTCGAGGCCAGCCACAATGCGGTGTATCTCGAGTTCTACGACTCGCTGCTCCCGTCGATCCGCCGCACCATCGACCGGCACGTCCGCGTCACCGGGCTCGCATTCGAGCCCGAACACACCGCGCTCGTGGCTGCCGTGATCGACGGTGACGAAGATGCGGCCGTCCAGACCGCGCGGGCGTTGTTCGCGGAACTCGCCGGCTGATTCGTACGGCGCGAAATCTCGGGTCAGCGGAACAGGCCGGCGTTCTTCTCTGCCCACTGCGCGAAGGTCGTCGCCGGCCTGCCGAGCACGTCCGCAACCGCCGTAGTCGGCAGTTGCGGCCGGTCGACGAACGCAGCGCGGCCGTCCAGATACCACCCGGCGTACTCCCCCATCACGCGAGATAGCGCTTCTTCTGCCTCCTCACGCGGCGCTTCGACGAACGGCACGTCGCGGCCGAGCACACGTCCGATCTCGTGCACGATTTGCGGGTGGGTCAGCAACTCCGGTCCGGTGAGTTCGTACGTTCGCCCCGAATGCGACTCGTCGAGCAGCGCCCGAGCCGCGACCGCAGCGATGTCCTCCAGCGCGATCGGAGCGTTCGCCGCGGTGGGATAGGCGCCGACGACACGGCCGGTCGTGCGGATCTGCTCCGCCCAGATTGTCGCGTTGCTCATAAACTCACCCGGTTCGAGGTGGGTACATTCCAGCCCGGATGCCTCCACGTCGGCTTCGATGCCGTACCACTCCGTCCCGGGGCCGCCGGTGAGGGTGACGAGCCGTCGCACGCCCGCGTCCCGAGCGAGTACCGCAACTTCCCGCGCCACCGCAGGAACCGGAGCAAGATATACGGTGTCGATGCCGTCGAACACGCCGTCGAGGGATTCCGGCCTGCCTACATAACCTTTCGCAACCTCCACCCCCTCGGGCAATGCCGCGCGAGCGGGATTCACCGTCAGCGCGCGCACGACCGGGGCGCCTGCACGCAACAGTTCGTCCACCACCAGTCTGCCGACGTTTCCGGTCGCCCCCGTTACGAGAATCGCCACCGTTCGAGCCTAGAGCGATACCCGAGCCGACGATGGCCGGATCATCATTCCCGTTGTAGGCCAATCGAATAGGGACCAGAAATACCAAGTACCGCCATCCGGCCGCGATGCGCAGGTAACGGCCCGGTCGTCTACCGAGCATTCGGAGAACATCGTAAATATCATTCCGGCAAACACGGTGCTGAATCGAATTCGACAGCGGTAACTTTGGTACACCACATTTCCCCATGTCTCTGCCACACATCGGAAAAAATCTTGCTGGAATCGTCTCGGAGGCCGACGTGCGTGGATTCGGTATCGATCTCGGAACAGCCAACACCGTCGTCGGTACCCCCGAAGACGGCATAGTCTTGAACGAGCCGTCGCTGATGATGGTTCGGACCTCGGATCCGCACCGGGCGCTCGCGATCGGTCAGGAGGCGAACGACCTCGTCGACCGCACTCCCGGCGGGATCATGCCGGTTCGTCCGATACGTGACGGCGTGATCGTGGACCTCGGAACGGCTCGGGCGTTCCTCACAGCCGTTATCAAACAGTCGGCTCCGCGCCGACGGTACGGGTTACGGCCCGCAGGCGTCATCGCAGTTCCCGCAGGCGCCACCCCCCTCGAGCGTCGTGCGTTGCTCGAGGTCGGGCACGAGGCCGGTCTCCGGAAGGTGGGATTGATACCGGAACCGGTCGCCGGTGCCCTCGGCTGCGGTTTCAATCCACTCGAACCCCGCACTCATCTCATCGTCGACATCGGCGGTGGCACTTCGGAAGTCACCGCCATCTGTTACGGCGGAGTCCTTTCCCACCGCAGTTGCCGAACCGCAGGAGACGACCTGACGCGAGCGATACACCGGTATCTACGCGCGGAACACGGCATCCTCGTCGGTGAACTCACCGCCGAGCGAGCAAAGGTGGGCGCACCCGAGACCGCCGACGAACGGTCACTCGTGGTGGAGGGCAGCGACGCCTCGACCGGCCGGGCGCGACTGGTGACCCTCGAAATCGAGGAGCTCATGGATGCCCTGCGGCCCACCACGAACAGCATCGTGCAGACCCTCTCCGAGAGCCTCGACGATCTGCCCCCGCGGGCTATCGGTGACGTGATGACCGAAGGCATTCTGGCCATCGGCGGTGGGTCGATGCTGCGTGGCCTGTCGCAGCTGCTCGAAGACGCTTTCGGGCTCCCTGTGAAGACTGCCGAGCGCCCACTCACCTGCGTCGCAGAAGGTGCGACGGCGTGCATGGACCATCCCGAGGTGGTCGCGGCTTACAGCTCCTGATCGTCCACGGGTTCGGCATCTCAGCGGGCCGGCTCCGTGCCCGGGGTTTGCGCGAGGTAGCGCTCGAGGAGACTCTGGACCACCGGCCCGGCTGTCGCGGAACCGAATCCGCCCCCGCGTATCAACGCTGTCACCACGATCTCGGGCGCGTCGAAGGGTACAACCGCGGAAAACCAGGCATTGAGGCCCTTTCCGGGCGCCGACGGGTCCTCCGCAGTACCGGTCTTCGCACCGGCCGGCACCGGGAGACTTGCCAATTGGCCGGCGGTACCGGCCGCCGCGGACGCCCGCATACCCGCTCGCACAGGACCGAGTTCGTCCGCAAAAGACAACCGATGAGGTTCCTCGGTAGGGACAGGCACACCCTCCCCCGAGCCGTACGCCGCCGCGAGCTGCGGCGTCACCATCGCCCCGGAGGCGATGCCCGCCGTCCAGCGTGCGACCTGCAGCGGGGTCGCAGTGACGGTGCCCTGACCTATTCCCATCAGCAGAGTCGACCCCGGATACCAGGTTCCACCGATACTTCCGACGTTCTCCGGTGTGCCGACGAACCCCTCGGACTCGCTCGGTAGATCGATCCCCGACCGCGTGCCCGCGCCCAGTTCGGTAGCGGTCGTCGCAATGCGCTCGGGGCCGACGAGATCTGCGAGTTGGTAGAAATAGACATTGTCCGACCACTGGATCGCCCCGAGCAGATCGTTCGGCCCCATCGGCTGCCAGTTCGCGAACGTTTGCCCACCGTAGGTGTACGAGGCCCCACCCGCGAGTACGGCATCCGGGGACAAGATGTGGGACGCCGCATTCGCAGAAGCCGTCACGATCTTGAACGTCGAACCGGGAGGCGCTGCCGTCTGGACGGCGTGGTTGAGCATCCGCCCCGGGCCCGAGCCCTCGGTCTGCGCTGCGAGCGCAACGGGGTCGACAGGTGGGCCGTAGACGTTGTTGTCGTAGCCGGGGACGCTGGCGAGGGCCAGCACACCCCCGGTTCGGACATCCATCACTACCGCCGCACCCAGGTCACCCCCGCTCGTGCCCACTGCCTGGGCGAGCGCGTCGGTCGCGGCCTGCTGCATGCCGAGATCGAGGTGCAACCGCAGGTCGTGACCCCGCACCGGATCGACCCGCTCCCCTGTGCCGATCGGCTGCCCGGCCGGATCGACGTACATGCACTGCTTGCCGTCGACCCCGCGAAGCAACGCGTCGTACTGCTTCTCCAGTCCTGCCTTGCCCACTCGCGACCCGAGTGCGAGGTTCGGCCAGAACTGCATGTCCTGCTGATCTGCGACCCCGACGTACCCGAGGATCGATGCCAGCACCGGCCCCTGCGGATACTGCCGGCGGCCGGTGGGGTACACGAGTACCCAGGGCAGCCGGGCGTCCACGATCTGCCGAGCCTGCTCGGCCCCGACGCGTCCGAGTACGACCTGCAGGTCCTCCTCCCCGTTGCGGAGCTCCTCCTCGAGCTTGTCGTGGGTGATGCCGAGGAGTGCGGCGAGTTCGTCGCGCACCGCAGGGTCGCCGTCCGCGAACATGCGTGTGACCACCGAGACGGTGTACTCGGCGACATTGACCGCGACCGGCACACCGTTGCGGTCCAGGAGCTGACCGCGTTCGGCGGGGAGCCTGAGGCAACGCAACATCTGCGTGTCGCTCGTCGCGCGCAGCTCTGCGCCGTGAGCGGACTGCAGTTGCCAGGCGAACACCGACATCGCGACGAGCGATGCCGTCAGCGTGACTGCACCTGTCGACACTCCGCGTGGGCGGCGGCGCCGGGGTGACTCCATGGCCCACAGCGACCGGGTCACGCCGTCGCGGCGGACTGCGAGTACCAACCCGATGGACGCGAATCCGACGATCGAGGCCGTGCCCCCGTAACTGAACAGGGGAATCGGCATACCGGTGTGCGGCAGCAGCGACAAGCTCTGGGCGATCGAGACCGCGGTGTGGATTCCGAACACCCCGCCGATCCCTGCCGCGATGAGCGCTGCTTCCCGGGTCCGTGCCGTTCGGGCTGCGCGCACCGCCCGCCAGACGATGACCACGACCGCCACCACAACGGCCAGTCCGGCGACCAGGCCCCATCCGTACACCAGGCTGGCAAAGGCGAGGTCGTGTTCCGATTCGGGCAGATACTCGGCTCTCAGGCCGTAATCCGGCTGGCGGCCGAGCCCCCACCATCCCGCGCTGCCGATCGCGATGTCCGCCTGCCATGCCGCCCAGCCCGATCCCTGGGGGTCTGCGTCGTTCGAGAGGAATACGTGGATCCGCTCGAGCTGGTACGGGCGGAGGAACAGCACGGCCAGCGGGAGTGAGGCGACACCCAGCGCAAACAGCGGGAGCAGCGACCGCAGCGGCACCTTGGCGAGGATCAGCATGAGGATCACGGTGGCCACGAGCACCAGGGCCGTCGACAGGTCGGGCTGCAGCGCGACCAGCGCGATCGGCACGGCGGCGACACCCAGCACCGCAACGAACCTGCGGAGCGTGTACCCACCGGCGAGTATCGCGGCGGGTACCAGGACGAGAGCGAGCTTGGCGATCTCCGAGGGTTGCAGGGTGAAGATGCCGAGGTTCAGCCAGCGCTGAGCGCCCTTCGTGGCGATACCGATCAACGGCACCGCCGCGAGCAGGACGACCGACACGGTCAGCAGCACCCAGCCGAAGCGGCCCATGGCAGCGATCCGCATCCGCGACGTCGCCCACATGGCACCGAGGCCGACCAGGGCGAGAATCGCATGGCGCACCGCAAGCGATGTCATGCCGGTGGCGAGCATGTTGAGCATGCCGAGTGCCACCAGGGCGACTGCCGCCGCGACGAGCCAGGGGTCGGACTTGTGACTGTCCCGCTTATCTGCCTGCATCGGAGTCCCCGGGCGGACAGGTCGCGTTCTCCACGGGCACGTACACCGGCTCCGAGGCGGCCGCGGCGGGGACACTCGTTGTCGCCGCGATGCCGAACGCGGAGTCGGCCGGCAGGTCGACGCGGCCGATCCCGTATGCCTCCTGCCCACCCGTCGGCACCGTAACCTCACCACCCGGCCGGACGTCGCCCGTGCATCGGTCGTAGACGGTCAGATTCCATGTCACCGCACCGACATTCGCAGCCGGGTCGACTCCGATGTCGACCCGGATGGTGCACGATCGTCCCGCCTCACAGGCGCCGTTGGCGAATGTCGCGGCCACCCGGGTGATCGGCCCGGCGGCGCCCGGAAGGCCGGTATCGACAGGACCGGGTTCGACAGCTCCTGGCTCGGCCGGCGGGGGTGCCACTTCGGGTTCCGGTGGTGGCGGCGATACCGGACTTATCTGGTCCGACATCGGTGTCTCCACCGGGTCCAGAAGCGCGCTCCAGCCCCGCTTCAGCTCCGACCATGCAGTGGGAGCTGCCCACACCGATCCGACGAGCGCCAGGACCGCAAGCAGAGCGAGTAGTCCTCGGAGCCGCGACGGCCGTCTCTTCTTGCGGTGCCAGACCTTCCCTACGGGGGGATGCCACGTGCTCGAAGCGAGGGAGGACCGCTTCGCGGGGAGGGGCTTGTCCGAAACGTCCGTTCGATCCACGTGGCTCTCCGGGTGATCGCGTCCCAGCACGGCTGCGACGAGCGCGGCCAGCTGGGACCTTTTCCTTTCCACCTCGGAAGGGTCGAATTCCTTTGCGGCAGAACGTCGGACCGATCTCGCCAAGCCGGCGAGATCCGATGATTCGGCGATCGACTCGTCCACTCGGTCTGCAAGTGCCGCGCTGCGACAGTTCGTCGCGATCTGCCGGAGCACTCCTGACACCGCGGCTCGCAGGTCGTCCCAGGATCTCGCGGGCCCGTCGCATTCGATGGTGAGGTGTCCACTCTCGGACACCGTCGCGGCATCGCTTCGGAGACTCGTCGGGTATCTGTCTCGTCCGTGCGCCAGTTCGAGCTGGTCGACGACATCCGTGACGAGCAGTGCGGCCTGAGCAGCTGTCAATGTCGCCGCCTCGAGCAGCCTCTCGAGCGAGATACCGCCGACACCTGTGTCGTCGTCGATCCGCGCATCCGGTCCGGATCGCGGCTCCACGGGCTCGTCGTCCCTCGCATGGAGTCCCAAGACTGCTTCGATCATCGCGCATCCCGAAAACGCCAGGCTCCAGCCTGGTATCGACCCAGCCGGAGCGGGCGGGTATTGACCTTCCAGTGCCTTTCTCATTCGCCTACTCGTCGCCGAAATCCATTGTTTGTCATTCGACCCGAGTTGCGGCGGCTTTCGGCCGAAACGTTGCGGGTTGCGCGACGATCTGTAGCTTTCGCGTCGGCTCTCCGCCTTGCGGCCTCGGTGCGGCGGTGTTCACCCGCGACAAGAAGGAGCCCGCGGGTCGCGCGCGGTGGCGGTGGAGTGGTTCCGCCCGCTACCGACCCCGTTCGCGGTCGATGTACCCGAGCTGACACGCGAAATGCAGGTAGTCGACTACTCCTGACTGCCGATCGCCGACGAGGGAGGCTGTGTCTACATCAGGGAGAGCAGTCCGATGAAGATGAATCCGACGTAGCCGAACAGCGGAAGACAGAAGCCGAATCCGGCCGTCTGTCGACGGGAGGGCAGTGCATCTCGGCGGCTGCACGGACACAGTATGAGTGCGGGCAGGTGGTTATGGTGACCGGTCGACGTAGCGCCTTGATCGTCGCTTGTGCCGACTATCAAGACTCAGGTTTGCAGCGACTCCGAGCCCCTGCGCAGGACGCCGAGGCTCTCGCATCCGTCTTGAAGGATCCTCAGATCGGGGGCTTCGATGTGCGCATGCTCTTGGACGAGCCCGCCCACGTGGTGAGCGAAGGAGTCGAGGAGTTCTTCGCCGACCGCAGCCCGGAGGACCTTCTACTGCTGCACTTCTCCTGTCACGGCGTCAAAGACGAATCGGGCGAACTGTATTTCGCGGCGTCGAACACCAAATTGACTCGCCTCGGAGCGACAGGGGTTGCGGCGGAGTTCGTCAACCGTCGCATGAACAGAAGCCGCTCCCGGCGAGTCATCCTGTTGCTGGACTGCTGCTATGCCGGCGCCTTCGAAAGGGGTATGACCCATCGGGCCGACACCAGTATGAACCTCCAAGAACACTTGAGTGGACGGGGTCGCGCTGTGATCACAGCGTCGAGTTCGATGGAGTATTCCTTCGAGAGCGGAGAATTGGCAGATACCTCCGGTGCTGGTCCCTCGGTGTTCACCGATGCGCTGGTCGGGGGGCTTGCAACCGGCGAAGCCGATCGCAATCAGGACGGGTTGATCACCCTCGACGAGCTGTACGACCACGTATATGCCAAAGTACGAGCACGTTCACCGAATCAGACACCTGGCAAGTGGGTGTTCGGTGTACAGGGCGATCTGCATATCGCCCGACGCGTCCGCCGGTTGAGCGAGCCGACGCCCCTACCGGTCGAGCTCGAGCAGTTGATCGACAATCCCATCTCGAGCGTCCGCGCCGCTGCTGTCAACGAACTCCAGAAACTTCGCAGGGGCCGGCATCTGGGCCTCGCGGAGTCTGCTGAGCAGGCGCTGCAGAAGCTCACCAAGGACGACAGCCGTAGCGTGGCCACAGCCGCGTCGGCTGCGCTTCTGGAACAGATTCGATTGCCGGTGCTGCCGTCGGTCGATTCGGATGCTGTACGCCGGAGTTCTTCGGAGTCGCGAACCGGTTCCGCGGCTTCGCTCCCACCGAAACAGGCGTCGCCGTCCAGCGGGCCGCACGCTACCCCGCGACCGCCGCGGCCGCCTCATATCGCCGCGCCGCGCAAACCCCCGGACGCGCAACCGATGCGTAACTCTTCGGTCCACGCGAATCCAGCACATGCCTCTGCCTTTCCGCGGCAGACACAGGAACGGGTCACCCACTCGTCTGCGGGATCCCCCGAGATTGCCCCGACGCCGAGGAAGGATGCTCTCCTCTGGCTCTCCGCAGGCGCATCGACGATACTCGCCGCCCTCTTGATGGCGTTGAAACCGTTTGCACCGTATGCACGATACTCCGATGAAACGTTGGTCGACCTGGGCCCGCAACTGGTTCTACCGGTCCTCGGTATGGCAGGGCTGGCGGGTGTCATCGGCATCAGCCTCTGTGGCTCCCTCAGGAGCAAGCTGCAAGGAGCAGGCATGCTTCTCGGAGTGAGTGCGGCCGTCCCGTGGTTGATCTGGGACCAGTGGGATCCCCGGACCATGTGGGGTCCGGCTACATGGAGCTGGTACGTAGGCCTCTGGCTCCTGTTACCTGCCGCCGGGCTTGCGGGACTCGCCGTACTTCGATCTCCCGAGGTACATCTGAACTGGCGGGCAAGCATGCCCGCGAAATCGTGGATCTTCTTGTCGCTGGGCGTGGTCTCTGCTGTCGTGTTGGGGGCCGGGCAGTTCGGTGTCGCCGAGTATCCGGTCGGCACGGACAGTTGGGGAATCGGCGTGTGGGTGATCATGGCACTTGTGGTGCCCATCTGCGTTTCAGCTGCCTCACCACACCGGTTCGCGGTTTCGCTGGCGACAGGATGGGCCGGTGCCGCTGCGATCGCGGCCTACTACTCCGCGCGTTCCGTCAGTCAGATGGGGCTCGATATCTGGTTGATCATCGTCTTCGTTGTGCTCCTGGCCGCACTGGTCGTCGCCACAGTGTCCGCAGGTCTGCATTCCTTGCGGCCGCAGCACGTCGACCCTGATCCCACCGCGGGTTATGCAGGCCTGTGACGGCGGAGGAACTCGTCGACCAACTGTCTCTCGCTCTCCGGCGAGGCATCCGTGAGCTCGATATGATCCTCACCGATCCGGACACTGATCCCGAGTTGGCGCCGATCCGAACGCCAACCTCGCACGGTCTCCAACAATTGCCGTAGGGCAGTGAGGCTGGGCCCGATCCCGACGACCAGTTGCCCGATCACCTCGGCGTCCACGCCCCGGGTGCCAGGAGGGGCAGCCCCACCCCTTTGAGCCCTGACATCCTCGACATCCAGGTCGAGCAGTTCGGACCGGAGGGTTCGGGCTGCTTCGTCGATTTCACCAGCATCGAGTTCGCTGCTGCTCAAGATCACATCCACGTCGACACGCTGTGGCTGGGAAGCATCCACTATCGAAGCGTAACGCTGCGTGGCGGTCTGCCGTGCGGCTTCCGCAAGCGGACAACCGAGTGCCTTGTCACGCAGATGGCTCGCCGAACTCGGATTCGAGTACTCCACTACTCATGCCCGGCTGCGCTGCCCTCGACAGACTCGTATGCACGGTTCGGCGCGTTCAGCCACCGAACCCATATGGACCGACACGTCCCACACTCGGAGAAATCATGTCTCACACCGATTCCCGGACCCACCCGAACCTCGTGACGACCTTCGTCCGCTACAGCGAGGACCTCGAGCAGCGCGAACCCGACGAGGATGTCCTGATCGAGCAGATCGTCCGGTCGCTCCGCCGCAACAACGAATGGGCCGCGAAGAAGTACAAGCACGCGATCCGCGACGCTCACGCCAAGGGACTCGGCGTCATGCGGGGAGAACTCGCCGTATATCCGAACCTGCCTCGGCCGTTCCGGCAGGGACTGTTCGCGAACCCGAATACGTATCCGGTGATCATTCGCCTGTCCAGCACGGCGGGTGCGATTCGCAGCGATCAGATTCGCGGAGTTCGCGGAATGGCACTCAAGGTTCTGGACGTCAGCGGACAACGGATCATCCCGGACGACGGCCACACGACCCAGGACTTCGTCCTGGTGAACAGCGACACGTTTCCGTTCGCCGGTGTGCGTTCGTATGCCGGCAAGGGAATGCGTCTCGCCAAGATCCTTGCGCGCACTCCCGATCCACTGCTTCGGGCAGCCTGTACGCTCGCTCGCGGGGCGTCGCGAATCCTCACACCTCTGCACGTCCGTCTTCCGGAAGCCGTGCAGTTGTTCGCAAGGCCGAATGATCACGTCCTCGGTGAGACATACCATTCGGCAGCGCCGCTCCGCTACGGCGACCACGTAGCCAAGATCTGCATCACGCCCCTGTCCGATCCGGTCAAACGCCTCACCGGACAACGCATCCCTCGCAGCGCAGGCGAAGACGCTCATCGTGCATCCGTCGAACAATTCCTCGCACGTGACAACGCCGAATACGAAGTTCGCGTCCAGCTCTGTACCGATCCCGGGAAGATGCCGGTCGAAGATGCCACGGCGCACTGGTCGACGAAGGATTCACCGCCTGTTCCGGTTGCCAGAATCCGAATTCCTCGTCAGGACACGAGCAGTGATGCGCTGCGCACCTATGCGGAGGACGTACTGTCGTTCAATTCGTGGAACGGACTCGCCGACCACAAGCCGATGGGCTCGATCAACCGTCTCAAGCGCCGCGTGTACGACGCCTCGAGCGAATTCAGACATCGCGTGAACAAAATCGACCGCGTGGAGCCGACAACCGCTTCGGACATTCCCGAATAAATTGCCCCAACGGTCTTCACGATGTTCCACCCGTGTTCTTCTTATGGTGCCTTCTTTATACTTGGTTACCGTGGCCTGCAATTGGCAGCTCATCGATCGTCCCGACGAGTTCGACACGATCCGATCCAGGCTGACCGAGGGCGGACACGGCGTCATCCTGATCGGCGCTGCGGGAGTCGGCAAGACCACACTGGCCCACCTCGTCGCCGACTCCCTCGACTCCCCCGTTCAGTGGATCGCGGGAACCGAGTCCGCACGAGGCATTCCGCTCGGGGCCTTCGCCCCCCTCGTCGATCCGTCCACGACGCGAGATGCCGTCGCGCTGGTCGCCTCCGCCCGCCGATCTCTACTCCGGCAGGGAGACATCGTGCTCGGCGTCGACGATGCTCACTTGCTGGACCAGCTGTCGGCAACCCTGCTTCAGCAACTCGCGATCGAACATGCAGTACGGATCATCGCCACGATCCGCTCCGGTGAATCCGTCCCCGACGCAGTCACGTCGCTGTGGAAGGACGACTATCTCGAGCGCATCGAGTTGCGACCGTTCAGCAAGCCGGAGAGCATTCGTCTCGTCCGGTCCGTCCTGGGCGGCCAGATCGAAGAGCTGAGCGCAGACGTCATGTGGGACATGTCGCGAGGTAACGCGCTGTTCCTGCGGCATCTCGTCGAAGGTGCCCTCGACGCCGGACATCTGGTTCGAGTTTCCGGCGTATGGCAACTCCGTGGACAGACTGCCGCAACCCCCGGTCTCACCGAGTTGCTGGAACAGCGGCTCGATCGCGCCGGGCTCGATGTCCGGGCCGCCCTCGGGCCGCTCGCGCTGTGTGAGCCGCTCGATCTCGACGTATTGCTCGGACTCGCCGGCGTGGACGCTGTGGACGAGGCCGAGCTGCGTGGCCTGATCCGGATCGAACCCGAGGGCTCCCGCCTCGACGTGCGATTCAGCCATCCCCTGCTCGGCGAAGTCGTGCGCGCACGGATAGGCACCGCGTCGGCTCGTAAACTTCGCGGGCGACTCGTCGACGAGCTGCAACGACGCGGTACGAACACAGCTGCGGAACGCATTCGGCTCGCCGAGCTGTACATGGGCAGCGACCACACTCCCGACACCGAGTTTCTCATCACCGCCGCGAGAGACGCCGTCTTCTTGTCGAACCATCCACTCGGCGAACGCATCGCACGTCAGGCGTGCGAGAACGGAGGAGGAATAGCAGCCGCCGAGCTGCTCGCACGCGCCCTCCTGTGGCAGGGGCAGCCAGAGCTCGCAGCGAAGACCCTTTCGCGCTTCGACCCGGCCGGTCTGAACGAACTCGAACTCGTCCAGTGGGGCCTGCCGCAGGTATCCGTCCTCTTCTGGTCCTTCGGCGAAGTCGACCGTGCCCACGACATTCTTGCCCTGCTGCACGAACGTATTCACCATCCCGCCCTGCGGACACTCGCCGATGCCGTCACCGCCTCGACTGCGGTCCACGAGAACAGGATCGACGAAGGACTCGCTCTCGTGGAGGAGGTTCTCTCCGACCCGGCTGCGCTTCCACAGGCAGTCGAATGGGCAGCGTTCAGCGCGGGACTCGCGCTGCCGGTCACCGGCCGCGGGAGCGACTTCGAACCTATCGCCCTCCGCTGTTTCGAGATGCGGAAACCGACCGACGGCATGATCCGCATGATGATCCGGTACGGCGACGTCGTCGCCCTCACCCAGGTCGGCAACCTGGCGCTTGCGGAGAAGCGTGTCGCCGACACGTCGCATTTCTCCTCGTCCGGCCAGTACCTCGCGTGGGCCATTTCCAAGATCATGGCCGCGGTGGTCCACACGAACCGTGGTTGTTTCCCCGAGGTGGTCTCCGAGATCGAACAGTCGCTGGCTGCACTCACAGCCGATGTTCCCCTGCCGTGGCGCCTTCCGGCCACCATCCTGCTGGCCAAGGCGTATTCGGTGCTCGGACAACCCCAGCAGGCCCGGCGCGTACTGGACAAGGCCGACGAACACACCGGTCGGCACACGGCGATACACGGTCCCAGCCGACTCATCGCGCAGTCCTGGCTGGCTGCGGCCGAGAACTCCGAACAGCGGAGCCTCGCACTCGCTCACGAGGCCGCCGAGGCAGCACGTGTGTCCGGACAGTACGCCGTCGAAGCGGACGCTCTCCACGACGCCGCGCGATTCGGTGATCGCACCGTCGCAGACCGCCTGGCCGAACTCGTCGACCACGTCGACGGTCCGGTGGTGTCGGTCCAGGCCCGGCACGCCTACGCTGTCGCCAAGGCAGACGCGGCATGTCTGGACGCGGTCAGCGGCGAGTTCGAGAAGCGTCGATTACTCCTTCATGCTGCGGACGCCGCCGCACTCGCCGCATCCGCACACACCCATGACGGGAACAAGCGGCAGAGTACCGAATCTGCCGCCCATGCATTCAAATTGGCTTCGCGATGTGGTGGTGTCACGACACCGGCAATCCAATCGGCGGCTCATCCTCTTCCCCTGACCTCCCGGGAACGAGAGATCGCTGCGCTCGTGGCCACCGGCCTCACGAACCGGCAGATCGCCGACAGGCTGGTCGTCTCGGTCCGCACCGTCGAAGGCCACCTGTATCGCGCGTGCATCAAGCTCGATGTGTGTGATCGAGAACAACTGGGGCGCTTGATGCGCAACGAGTAGTGCGCTACTCGCGACACTCCCATGGCCTCCCCCCATGCTCGAAGGAGAACACGGCGCCGTCGCCATCCACATCGTGACGGCGCACGCACCCGGGAGGACACATGGTCACCGTCGCGACGTGGAACCTCGAGAATCTGTACCGGCCAGGACACGCATTCGGGCCACCCAACGACTGGGTCTACCAGCGAAAACTCGATGCTCTTGCCGACGCCGTCACCGAGATCGACGTCGATATCCTCGCCGTCCAGGAAGTCGGTGATCCCGAAGCCCTCGCCGACCTGACCGCACTCCTGCCGGATCATTGGCACCGATGCCTGTCTGCCTGTCCGGACGCCCGCGGAATTCGGGTGGGATTCGCGTCCCGGCTCCCGTTCCTCGATTCGGCCGATATCACCGCTTTCCCGGAGCCACTGGGGTCCATACGGATATCCGACGGATCGGATCCGCACAGTTTCGCGTCCCGGATGGGGCGCGGTGCGTTGAAGGTTCGGGTCGAGACGGAGATCGGCATGCTCGACCTGCTCACCACGCACCTGAAGTCGAAACTGCTCACGTATCCCGGTAACCGATTCGCTCCGCATGACGAGGACGAACGTGCCCGCTTCGGCGCCTACGCGCTCTACCGGCGGGCGGCCGAAGCAGCCACCGTACGAGCTGCCGCGACCGCCCTGCTCGAGGATCCGACCGGCCACCGCCCCACGCGCGACGACCCCGCTGTGATCGTGCTCGGCGACCTCAACGACACCGCCGGCGCCGCCACCACGCAGGTCCTCCACGGACCGCCCGGATCCCAGATCGGGACCGGCGGATACCCTCGCCCGGATCGCGGCGACAGAACCCGCTTGTGGAACGTCGCGCCACTGATTCCCGAGGAGCGCCGGTTCTCGCGGATCTTCGAGGGCCAGCGCGAGTTGATCGATCACATCCTGATCAGCCATCGATTGCTCGACCACCTCGATGCCGCGAGCACCGTGACAGCCTCCCTCCCCGGCATCACCGCAGATCCCACCTTGCGGCGCGCTGCGGCGTGTTCCGATCACGCGCCGGTCGTCGCGAGGCTCCTCTGAAGGTCGGGGATATCGTTCACTCGACGCGGAAGCTCGCGTATGCCTTCTCAGTGCGCTTCGAATTTCGGGCGACGATCTCCTGAAGGTTGTGTGTCTGCTCGATGATCTCCATGCCGACCTTCGAGAAGGTGTCCTCGTTGTAGACGTTGCGTGCAAGCAGCGGATTCGTGAACGCCTGGGTGAACGCGTCGTGCGCGACCATCGTGGTGAGCAGTTCGCCCATCATGCGTCGAGGTGGATAGTCCTCGGCGAAGACGCCCACGTACCACTCGACCTGGTCGGTATCTCCGTAGAGCTTTTCCAGTTTCTGTTGTAGTTCGGCGTTCGGAGTGAGGGCGGCGAAGCTCGTCAACCGGTCGAGTCCGAACGCTTCACGGTAGTCGTTGTACGAGCGCAGCCGCGCCTGTCGCATCAACTGGACGGTCCTCTCTTCGACCGACTCACGTTCGGGGCAAAGGGGATTCCGATCGACCAGGAAGGCCGGGGTGTTCCCCAGCCCGATCCTCGACGCCTTCTGTCGCGAGAACTGTTCGATGATCGAGTCGACTCCCCGGTCGAGGACGAGTGGGTTGTTGTCGACGAACTCGCTCGAGCACATCCGCCGCGAATCGAACACCACCGAATCGGGAATCAGCGAGTGCCACCGGTACAGGAGGTTGAATTCGATTGCACACCAATTTGTTCGATTCCACCGTTCACCGTCGGCAATGAACGGCACGAACTCGATGGGGAAATCGAACGGGCCGATGTGCTTGATGTACTCCTCGATGACGATCTTCAGTAGGAGGACGATCATGATGTTGCGGGTGGTTTCGAACAGCCGATCGTCGTCCCACTCCGGGTACGCAGTTTCCAGGAGGCCGGCGATCCGGTTGTGTTCGCGCAGGAAAAGCACGTTCAGGACGGTATTGCCGATCGTGCTGTTGCCGTGCTCGAGTCCGACTGCGAACACAGAGCTCTTCCGCTCGTCCGGGCACAGGCGAAGAATTGTCCCCAGAAGATACTCCTCGTCGTGCAGTCCGTTGAATTGCGGTGCAATGGTCGGGGTCTCGCCCGGCTCCCGAGCGGCGAACAGGAATGGAGGATATTCCGCATCTTTGATGATCTGACTGTCGAGGCGACCTCCGTAGTGAGCCCGCAGCATCTCCGTCTTGTGCTGATTCACCCCGTAGATCTGGCAGAGATCGATCTCGTGGTTGGAGTCGTTCTTCTTCGGATCGTCCTTGTTCGTGCGCAGAAAGCTGTCGGTGAACCACTGCGCGAAGAACGCGAACCACACGCTCGTGTCGGTGGAGGGCAAGTCCCGGTTTCGCCGGAACAGCGCCACCACGTCCTCGACGGCCGGCAGTTCCTCCGGCGACTCGGTGGACGGCGGAAGGTGGCGTCCGCTGTAGGTGCGGTCGGTCAGGCTCGTCCACGTCGTGTAATCGGCGGCCAACGTCAGTGGGCGTGGGCGCGGCGGAACTGCATATGCGTACTTGTTGATCACGGCCCTGCTGGCGAGCCGTCGGATCGTAGGGATCCGCCCGACCAACTCGGCGGCGAGCCACGGCAGACGACCTTCCAGCAGCGGCGAGGCAGCCTGCGACCGCCTCTTGATCTCGGAGAGATACTGCCGTGGGTGACGCGTCGGTAAGAGCAATGGTGTGAACATGGAGTTTCCCCTCGTCGACATCGGAGCCGGTCGGTAGCGGCCCGATCTTCCGAAAGCGGCTATATGTAGACCACCGAGGCGAGCCTGTACGATCTCGCCAAACGCCGTGGGTTGCTGTCCATGGCCAGCGGCGGTGAGTATCGAGGTTGCATGGTCACCCGGTAGACCACAGAGTCGGCCACGAGAGCGCCGTCGGCGACCTTCCGGCGATTCGGTAATCCCCACAGTGGATTCCACGATTCGTCGACCGGCCCAAGCGCCTCGGTGCAGTCCAGCAGGAGCGCAGGATAGGTCTCGGCGACAGCCGGATCGATCTCTACACCGTGCCTTTCGGCATTGGACAACATCCAGGCCAGAGTGATGTCGGCCAGCGAGGTCGACGGGTATCCACCGCCGACGTCGCAGTGCACTCCCGCGAACCAGACCTGTTCGACGACCTGTTCGTCTGCCGGCTCATCATCCCACAGTGTCGGCGGGAACTGGCGACGCTTCTCGTCGAGAGAGAGTGCGTGGTAGGCGGCCTTCACATCGGGGTGGAGTCGCGTGTCCAGGAATCCATAGGCCTTCTGGTCGAGACGGCCGAAGAGCGCCCCCGGGATCCCGAGCGTTCCCACCGTGTCCCACACACCGATCATCTCGATGTGCCCATCCACCATGCGGACTTCGACGGGAGGGTCGGCCCACTTCTTATCGCCGCCCGTCCGGTTGCGGTACGCGTGGAATGCCTGATCGACGAGACGATCGGTCGGGCGGCCGGACGGCAACCCGCAGTAGGAGATCATCCCGCCGAGGCTCCGCGCCGTATACGCGCCGCGACTGAAGCCGATGAGGAAGAGGCGGTCTCCTTCTTCGAACACTTCGGCGATACGCCCATAGCCTTCCCGCACGTTCTCGACGAGACCTTCCCCGAAGGCCCCGCCCCGCAAGCGAGAGAGCAGGTTTCCGCCGGTGCCCACTCCGGGGTCGTACAACTTGACCTGGGTGGAAGTCGACGCGAGCGCTTCGTGGAAACGGTGAACGTTCGTGTTCGTGAGCTTGCCCGAGCTCCAGGTCCCGTCGGCGCAGTAGACGATGTTCTTCGGCATGTCGATCACCCTTGCCCATCGGTTCGAAGCTGGTGAAACGATCGTCACGCGCCCGGAGACGGCGGGCACGCGTAGTGTCCTACCCGATTGCGGTCCCGCGGCGTCTCAGAACGGCGCGACCTCCGGGCACGTCCACTCCGCATCCCAGTTCGCGGCGTCGGTCTCGGCGATCCCTCCGAGTCTCGTCATGCTGATGCGCGAGTATTCGTCGACGGGGAGAACCAGGACATATCCGTACTCGGTCGTCCACCGCGCAGGCAGCAACACCCAGTAGTTCTGGTTGACCAGCAGCGTTCTCAGACATTGGTACCGATAACCGAATCGTTCATCCGACCTCGGATCGAGTACGGTTTCGTGCACGAGGTTCGCAGGCGCATACAGGCGGTCGGCGGTATCGAGGACGACGACGGTCTCCTTGTCCCACAGCTCGGCCGCGACGTTCTGCGCCTGACCACGTCCGTACTCGGTGGCGAAGATGTTGGTGCACCAGAACAGTGCCAGCACGAGCGCAACACCCGCGAACAGCCAGGTCGATCGCTCTGCGGCCGACACCGTCGAGACACCGTCCGCCCCGAGAGCCGACCGGATGCCGACTCCGACGATGATCAGCACCGCTCCCACAGCCAGGAAGACAGGCACGAGCGTCGCGCTGCGCACCGGGGACAACTGCGGCACCATAACGGCCGAGACCGACAGGGCGACGAACAGCACTCCCACACCGATTGCGCTCCATCCGGCATGTCTGACGACTCGACGTTGTCGGCCTCGCCGAACCAGCCGCAGACCGTAGGTCCGGACCCAGAACGCCACACACGCCACCGCCAGAAACGAGACGAGGGCGGGATACAGGACGCTGACGCTGCGCAGCACGTAATCGGCCGTCGTGAAACCGAAGGCGCCGGTGTCGACACCGAAGTACGCGAAATACGCTCGGGCGGAGACGAAACCGAAGTAGTAACACAGCCCGGTGAGTAGGGTCGTCGGCGCGACGATACCGGCGAGCAGACCGGCCCACATGTGTGTCGGATGCGCTGCGGTCGAGCGGGTCGCTTCATCACTCATCGGGGACCGGCACATTCCCCGCGGGCGGAACGACGCTACCTGGCCCACCGACGGATGGATCCGACGTAATTCCGGGAATCGTCGGCAGTGGCGTAGTCGTCGGCCCAGGCGTAGTTAATCCTGGAGTCGGTCGAGACCCATAGGAGCGCGTCGGGACCACGTACGGCGTTGTCTCCATGTACGACGGCGTCTCCGACCACGCCGTATTTTCGACTGTCGGCGGCGCTGACTCGGGAAACGTTCCAGGCACGGTTTCCGTCACCGACGAGGTCGGCGACTCCGATCCCCCCGACGTCCGATCGCACGCCGCGACTCCCAAGACACAGAGCGCCAACGCAGCAACGGTTCCGGCCGTCCGATACCGAGATAGAGTTCTGCAGCCTTCGAGCGTGTGCATATCGCAACCTCTGTCGGGAGTTCCGTACTTCTTCGACCCTCAATCACCGTAGAACCGACGGATACATGCGGTCACGAGTACTCCCCTACTCGTTCGCCACGCGACTCACGGACCCATTCAGGGTTGCCGTGACGGATGCACGAAGCCCTTCCGCAGCACCGAATTCGCTGTGCCACCACGAATCGAGTAGCCGTCTACTCTGCCCGGAGTGATTGTGCGCTCGTAGCTTTCTTCTCACAGACCGCGGTCGGGACCGCGCTCTTCCAGATCGAAACTCGTGAATCAGCCGCGCTTCGTTTACCGACACCACACCAAAGGATCAATGATGGCTACAAAGAACGGCAGAACCAACCGCACTCAGCGTCCCGCGAAGGACGCACTCGCCGTCGCCCTGCGGAAGTTCATCCGCACCAAGGGCGCGGACTACCTCGACGACCCGAACGTCTCGTCCGTCGGCGTCGGATACAAGCACGTGGACGGCAAACCCACCGACGAGCTCGCCGTGCAGTTCACGGTGAACGAGAAGGTATCGGAGCCCGAGGCTCTCGAAGCATTGGGTACCTCCCCCCTTCCCGAGAGCATCACCGTGAACGGTGTGGAGGTTCCGACCGATGTGATCGAGCGGTCGTACGAAGCCGCATTCCATCGCGTCCCGGAGGCAGCAACGCCGCCCCGGAAGGCGCGAATGGATCCGATCCTCCCGGGCGTGAGCGTCGGGCACATGAGTGTCAGTGCCGGGACGATCGGATGCATCGTCTACGACGTCGACAACCACACCCCGTACATCCTGAGCAACTGGCACGTGCTGCACAACGCGACGGGTCGGGTGGGCGACACGATCGTCCAGCCGGGTCCGCACGACGACAACCGTGTCGACGACAACCGGATAGGACGACTCGTGCGGTCGCACCTGGGGCCGGCCGGGGACTGTGCCGTGGCGACGATCGAGGATCGGCAATTCGATCCGGAGATCTGTGGGCTCGACGTGGTTCCGGATGCTCTAGGGGAACCCGAACTCGGCGACAAGGTGATCAAGAGTGGCCGCACCACCGGCATCACTCACGGTCTGGTGCGTCGCGTCGACGTGATCGCCAAGATCACGTACGGAGGGGTCGGCACGAGGTCGATCGGTGGATTCGAGATCGGACCCGACCCGAAGCACCCTGCAGCCGATGGTGAGATCAGCAGCGGCGGCGACTCTGGAGCGGCGTGGATGTTCCGATCCGGAACCGACGCGGCGACCACTGTCCTGGCCGGGCTGCATTTCGCCGGCGAAGCCAACGGAAGTTCCGACGAGCACGCGCTGGCATGCCTGCCGCAGTCGGTCTTCGAGAAGCTGGGCGTGACCCTCACCCCGCCTGCATCGGTAGAGGCGGTTGCAGCCGTCGGCTACGACCAGAACTTCCTGTCGACGCCCGTCCCCCTTCCCGAAGTGACGGCCGAGGTGAAGCCCGACATCGCACAGTCGAACGACGGGTCCGAGGTGCTGCACTACACGCACTTCTCGCTGGCAATGCGCAAGTCGCGCCGGTTCGCGGCCTGGGTGGCGTGGAACATCGACGGCGGTTCCATGAAGAAACTCAGCCGTAAGAACATCGACTTCGTCAAAGACCCGCGTCTGGCAGCGGACGCTCAGGTCGGCAACGAGCTGTATCGAGCGAACCGACTCGATCGCGGGCACCTCGCACGACGGGCCGACCTGCTGTGGGGCGGCATGAGCGAGGCGACCAAGGCGAACACCGACTCCTTCTTCTACACCAACATCACCCCGCAGATGGACGACTTCAACCAGAGCGCCCGCGACGGCGTCTGGGGCAAGCTCGAGGACGCGGTCTTCGCAGACGTGGAGGTCGACGACCTGAAGGTGTCGGCGTTCGGCGGCCCGGTGTTCGCAGACGACGACCGTGAGTTCAGACGGGTGAAGATCCCCCGCGAGTTCTGGAAGGTGCTCGTGTTCGTGGAGAACGGCGAGCTCAAGGCCCGAGGCTTCCTGCTGAGCCAGAACCTCGATCAGCTCGAAGTGCTCGACCTCGACGAGTTCCGGGTCTTCCAGGTGCCGTTGACCGAGATCGAACAGCGCGCACTGCTGCGGTTCCCGCAGGCCCTGCGTGATGCGGATCTGCAGGTCGCGGCGGAGGCGATCACCGAACCACTGGATTCGGTGTCCGCCATCCAGTGGTGACGGTTCGGACAGACGTGAGGGCGGGTGTGAGACGAGTCCACGGCGTCGTGACGATGCCGGCCGATGCCCCCGTGACGACGGCACTGCTCGTGGTGGAAGTCAGGGACGTCTCGCTCGCCGACGGGGGTGCACCGGTGCTGGCGAGTGTCGCGATGGCAGGCACTCCCGTGCAACCGGGAGGACGCGCTCGTTTCGAACTCGCCGCACCGGAAGTGCCTGCCGCAATGGCACTGTCGCTGCGCTGCCACGTCGACCTCGTCGGCGACGGGACGGTCGCGGTCGGCGACCTGCTGTCGACCCGATCGATCCCGGTTCCGACGACAGGTGACGCCGGACCTCTGACGGTTCCGGTCGACGTCGTCACCTGACGACTCTGCAATCGAACTCTCTGCGGGAGAAGGTCATCGACCCCGCACCGAACGAATCGACTCCCGACCGGGACGGTTCACACCCCACGGAAGGAACACATCCCATGTCCATCAACGAAACACCACTCACCCACGCCGAGGACTACGGCGACACCGGTGAATATCGGTCGGGGCCGGTCGCCGGCACAACCGTCGTCCACACCGCCGACGGTGATCGGGAAGTCCAGTACGCCGACGTGGACGGCCTGGCCGTGTTCGAAGGCAACATCGTGCTGGGTACGGTCGAGGAGATCGCAGCCCAGGCCGGTCCCGAGGGAATAGGCATCACAGGCGCGCACCTGCGTTGGCCGAATGCGACCGTCCCATTCGAGATCGACCCCGCATTCCCCAATCCCCAGCGCATCACGGACGCAGTAGCGCACTGGACCGCCAACACTCGAATACGATTCATCGCACGAGCGGGACACGCGAACTTCGTTCGGTTCCGCCCGAGCACAGCGAGCCGATCACCCGTCGGTATGCGCGGTGGGCATCAGGACATCGAGATCGCTGCCAATGCTCCCGTCGGCACCGTCGTCCACGAGATGGCCCACGCACTCGGGTTGTGGCACGAGCAGAGCCGCGAGGACCGCAACACTCTGGTCGAGATCCGCTTCGCGAACATCGATCCCGCCAATGCGCACAATTTCGACCAGCACATCACCGACGGCGACGATATCGGCGGATACGATTTCGGTTCCGTCATGCACTACTCGGCGACGGCCTTCAGCACCAACGGACAACCCACCATCGTGCCGAGAGCCCCGCTGCCGCCCGGTGTGGTGATGGGGCAACGGAACGGCCTGTCCCAGGGCGACATCAACGCAGTGCACACGTTGTATCCCGATTGGTCGGGCATCGGTGACCGATGGCGCAACATCGGAGGCGTCTTCCCGCCGGGGGCACCTCTGTCCGTCACGTCGCGTGGCGCCGGCAACCTCGACGCGTTCATCACCGGCAACGACGGTCGCGTCTACACGTCGTGGTGGTACCAGGGCAACGATTGGTCGGGTATCGGCGATCGGTGGCGGAACATCGGTGGTGTCTTCCCCAAGGGTGCGCCGGTCACCGCGATCGCCAAGTCGTCGAACAGCATCGACCTGTTCATCACCGGCAACGACGGCCGCGTCTACACCTCCTGGTGGTACCACGGTAGCGACTGGTCCGGTCTCGGCGACCGCTGGCGCTCGATCGGCGGGTTCTTCCCTCCCGGTGCTCCTATTTCTGTCACCTCGCGGAGCCCCGGGAATCTGGATCTGTTCGTCACCGGTAACGACGGCCGCGTCTACACGTCCTGGTGGTACCAGGGCAACGACTGGTCCGGCATCAACAACAACTGGCGCAATATCGGTGGCGTGTTCCCGAAGGGCGCACCGGTCACCGCAATCACCAAGTCGCCGAACAGCATCGACCTGTTCATCACCGGCAACGACGGCCGCGTGTACACGTCGTGGTGGTACCAGGGCGGCGACTGGTCCGGCATCGGCGACCGGTGGCGCTCGATCGGCGGATTCTTCCCTCCGGGTGCACCTGTCGCGGTCACGTCGCGCAGCGCCGGCAACCTCGACGCCTTCATCACGGGCAACGACGGCCGCGTCTACACCTCCTGGTGGTATCAGGGCGGTGACTGGTCGGGCCTCAACAACACGTGGCGCAACATCGGCGGGATCTTCCCGCGGGGCGCGCCGGTGAGCGCGGTAGCCAAGTCCCGCGACAGCATCGACCTGTTCATCTGCGGCAACGACGGTCGTGTCTACACCTCGTGGTGGTACCAGGGCGGCGACTGGTCCGGCATCGGCGACCGATGGCGCAACATCGGCGGGGTGTTCCCGGCGGGTCGCAAGGTGACGGCGATCGCGCGGGGGCCCAAGAACCTCGACGCTCTCATCTGCGGCAACGACGGTCGCGTGTACACGTCGTGGTGGAAGGGTTCGTAGCGCAGAAGGCCCGCGCCTTGTTCCCCGGGTCACCTGCGCCCGTACAACTCTCGCGCGCTGAACCGAGGCTCGCCCTACGTGTAGTGCGGGCAAACCCCGGTTCAGCGCGCGAGGCAGTCTCGGACCCTTCCATTGCCGATTTACGTGGTTTCGACCCCGGAAAGCGGGGTCGAAACTACTCAATCTCTGTTCAGTCCGAAGCCGGTGCGGTCAGCCTTGCAGCTGCATCAGATCGAGGAGCCTGGCCAGCACCAGTTGCGGATATCCGTCCAGGAACTGCTGCTCGAAGGACCCGTCGAACCAATGGATCGCACGGAGAATCCCGGTCAGATACCCGAGGCATTCCTCTGCCGTGCAATTCGCGAGTCTGGCAGTGGGATCAGGTTCCAGGGGGCCGACAACGCTCAGCCACTACAGACACTTACAGGCGGTTCAATCCGCGGAACTGCTTCTCGCACCGAACAACCAGCCCACCGCAATTCCGGCAAGACCCGAAACGGGTGCGGTTGCTTGGGCAATATTCTCGAGATCACCCTGGCTCAGTGCCTGATAAGTGACTATTCCGAATAGGGCGAGAACCAGCACCAATGCGATCAAGTGCCTCAACAGATCCATTCGTTGCTCATGAATCTGGGCTCTCGAAACCAGCTCGGATCGGCGCGATTCCTCGCTGTGCCCGGTCCCATCCCGGATTCCGTCGTCTGAATCCATGGCAGCCCCCTCTCGCTTACTCACTTCAGTATCGACGCGATCCGATCGATCGGGTACTGATGGTCGACAAGAAGATGTCTCGCCCCGCAGACTCCTTCAACCATCCGAGTCGGGATCGACAAGGCCCGTTGGCGCGGGTTCCGTACGACACGTGCCGACGTCACCCGCCCCCTCAGCGATATCGCACCGGAGGAAATCCTCAATGCGATGAGCTTCGCGTGCGAGGGTCGAGAGCTCGGCGTCGAGGCGCTTATCCGAGAACGCTCGCTATCTTCAACCAACGTCGCCTGACGGGGCCGACGCGTGAGCGCTTGGAAGAGCGCCTGAACATTGGGTTCAGGAGCGGGCGCTTGATGCCGGTGGGGTCGATGATCCGCTCCGGTAGTTGAGTCGCCGACTCGACATCGACCATTGCGGACTTCGACGTACGGACCCAGCCTGAAACACATTGTCTACAAACAAAATCGACGATTTTCTTGCGTTGATCATTCTTCGATGCCAAGATTCCAAGATCGCCACCGACCCGCGTGGCGTCACAAGTGAAGAAGGCCCGCCAGGAGCGGCAACTCCCGACGGGCCGGTTGTCCGACTAGTTGGGAGTCGAACGTGGGCCAGAATACCCTGGCTGGCGGCGTGCGTCGTGGACCGCGCCTGGCCAGCAACTTCACCATCCTCAGCAATGCCGTCATCAACGACGAGCGCTTGTCCTTCCGCGCCCGTGGCGTGCTGATCTGGTTGCTGTCGAAACCGGACGACTGGCGCACTCGGTCCGACTCGATCGCCGGCAAGTCACCGAAGGAGGGGCGCGACGCCGTCCGCTCCGCCCTCCGAGAGTTGGCTGAGCTGGGCTACTTGATCCGAGAGAAGATCCAGAACGAGCGCGGCCAGTGGATCACTATCCAGACGATCTACGAAGAGCCGCGTACCGCCCCGGGGCCTGAAAAGCCGACGCGCGGTCGTGCGGACAACGGAGAGCCAGGCAGTCTTTCAAGAATCGATTCACCAAGGACGAGAACCAACCGCACGCGCCAAGTCTCGAAAGCACCGCTCAGTCCGTCAGTCGCCAACCTTGCAGCGGCATGCAGCCGCGCGGGATTGACGGCTACATTCGCATATCTCAAACCCGAGGATGCAGCTGCCATAGAGATCTTGATCGAGGTGCACGGAGTCCCAAAGCTCGTCGCGACCGCCCAGGCAGTCCATCGACCTGCGGACCCGATGAAGTATGCGCAGGCTTGGGTGCCCATGTGGCAGGGGTTGGCAGTGCCCCGCGCAGTACCCGACAAGTGCGGGAAGTGTGATGAGTACGGGTGGCTACCCGACGACGAATTCGGGCGGGCGGTGAGGTGCGCCTGCAGGACTGGTGCGGCTGCGTAAGTATGCCGCCCAGCCCAGAGCGGCGCGTGAACGGAACCGCAGACGCGCCCTCCGCGGTGGGGTGAGCGCGACGGCCCCTTCCGATAGTCTCTCCACCGCGGCCCGACGGACTTCCGCTGTGACGAGCAGCCACGGACATGTCCCCACCCGCACGACTGGATTCGTGCTGCCTTGGGGACCTGACTGTGACACTGCTTCGTACTTCTGCCCGTCGTATCGTCGAGCTCGACCGACCGGACTCGCTTGCGGAGCAATTGTTGGAGCAGATGCTGTTCAAGACCGGTCGCCGAGCCGGCTTGTCCGAGCAGAAATCGTGGAGCCGTAGCCTCCCGGCACTTGCGCAAGACCTCGTTGAGGCGGGACTCGGCGACGTAGAGATGCTCGTCGAGTACCACCTGCCCTTGACCTCCCAGCGAGCAGACGTCGTGCTTGCCGGAATGCACCCACAATCGGGTGCAGCTTCGTACGTGGTTGTCGAGTTGAAGCAGTGGACGGCCGCGTACCGCTACGAAGACAATCCTGAATTGGTCGAGGTCCCCGGCATGCCGGGTGCCCCCAAGCTGCACCCCGTAGCGCAGGTCAAAGGCTATTGCGAGTACATCTCCGACTTTGCGCGCGCCGTATCCGACCAACCCGATGCGTTGGCCGGTATCGCATACCTCCACAACGCCACCGATCCCGGAACTGTGGCCGACCTGCGCACATACCCAGCCGGCCTCACCGGACGATTGTTCACTGCCGCTGACCGTGGAGCCATGCACGACTTCCTACGCACCCGTCTCGCGCCGACCTCTGGTCGCGCTGCCGCCGACACGTTGATGCGGTCGGCTGTGGCGCCGTCCCAGCAGTTGCTGAAGGTAGCTGCCGCCGAGGTGCGCGACCGGCCACAGTTCCACCTTCTCGGCAACCAGCAGCTCGCAGTCGATCTTGTACTCCATGCTGTGGAGAGTTCGAGGGCCGCGAACAACAAGCGCGTCATCATCGTCACGGGTGGTCCGGGCAGCGGCAAAAGCGTCATCGCTCTGTCCTTGCTCGGCGAGTTGGCCCGTCGGGGCCGAACTGTCCTGCACGCCACCGGGTCACGATCGTTCACCCAAACTCTGCGCAAGGTGGCCGGACATCGAGCCCCTCGAGTACAGAAGATGTTCAAGTACTTCAATCAGTTCATGTCCGCCGAGCCCAACGGCCTTGACGTCCTGATAATCGGCGAAGCCCACCGGATCCGGGAGACCTCGGTGGATCGCTACACGCGCGCCGAGTTGCGGACCGATCGGCCCCAGGTCGATGAGCTCATCGCCGCGGCTCGAGTGCCGGTGTTTCTTCTGGACGAGCACCAGGTGGTGCGTCCCGGGGAAATGGGGTCTCTGGAGCAGGTCCAGCGCTACGCCACGTCGATCGGCTCGAAACACAGCACGTGCATCTCGGCGAACAGTTCCGCTGCGGTGGTAGCGAAGAATACGTCTTGTGGGTCAAGCGTCTTCTCGGTCTCACCGACGGAGGCCCATTCAAATGGTCGCCCGACCCCCAATTCACGGTGCGCGTCGCCGATACCCCCGAGGAGATGGAGCACCTGCTTCTGCAGCAGATGGAGCAGGGCTACTCGGCGCGGATGACGGCGGGCTACTGCTGGCCGTGGAGCAACGCCGACAAGGACGACAACCTCGTTCCCGATGTACAGATCGGAAGCTGGGCGCGGCCGTGGAACAGCAAGAGCGATCGTCGCACCGGCGACGCTCCCCCTGCTCCGTTGTGGGCCACCGAAGACGGCGGCTTCGGACAAGTGGGATGTGTCTACACAGCCCAGGGCTTCGAGTACGACTGGAACGGCGTCATCCTGGGTCCCGACCTGGTGTGGAGGGGCGGCCGGTTCACCACCAATCGAGCCGCCAACCGAGATCCCGACTTCAAGAACCGAGCCAAGATCACCGACGTTCGGTTCGACCGACTGGTCCGCAACGTTTACAAGGTCCTCTTGACCCGAGGAATGGTCGGCACGGTCATCTACTCCACCGATCCGGAAACTCGCGAAGCGCTACGTTACCTGATCACCGAGTAGCGAGGCGGCCGGCCACCACACCGCGATTGAATCGTTCTTTGCGCTGCTCCAAAGCAACATCCTCGACAGACAGCGTCTGCCCACGCGCGAGCAATTACGCATCGCGATCGTGACCTGAATCGAGCCGAGCTATGACTGCCGGCGACGCCAGCGCAGAATCGGCAGATTGACTGTCCTGCATTCCGTGATTCTTTCCATCTCGCTCGGCGTGCGATCATCTATCTCCGCAACAGGTTGGCAGGGGCCACCCTCCAGCGGTCCGGCGGCCCTGAGCGCGGGCCACGTCGCCCCGGCAGCGGGAACTCGTCGTCCTGTGCACTCCCACAGCCGTCTCACAACTCCTGACCTGGGCCTTTATGTCAACGGCACCTGAATTTTGGTTCTGGCTCACTTTGCGTGATGGCGCGACACCATATCTCAGCACAGTAACCCGCAGATTCTGCCTGGCAGACTTCGACCATGGATCGCAGCCGAGGCGCCGAATACAACGGCCGTTACGAGCACTACAACACCAGCGATAGCGGTGAGGAACTGCCGACCGTCCGACACGGTGACTTCGAACAAACCGACTGGGACATGCGCTTTCTGTCTGCGCTCACCAGACATTTGTCGGCACGACCCTGGGGCACCGGGGTGTACGAGATAGAACGGCTGAGCTGGGTGGATTCGGTCATGACATTGGTGGTGCGGGTATGGGGTCGCGACGACTCCGGACTGGTCGGCTGGCGTGAACACCTGCCTACAGTCCGAGCAGGATTCGAACCCGACGATCCGGAGACAGTTGCTGGCGCTTGGCACACCGGCGAGTTCTACCCCTGCTACCTGCCGCAACCGCACTTACCTGGCCCCGACGGTATCCACTGGATCGGGACCAGGCGACCGTCTCATCCCGATAACCGGTGACGGTGACCTCGCAATCGGATCATCACGGAAGTGGGTGCCCCTTAGGGGTTCCGCCGATCCGCAGACGATGATCTTGTCGGTGTTCTGCGAATCGCTGTGACCTGCGGGTTCTGCTCCCACACCTGGCCGGTGTGACTATCGAGTCGATCGACGCGTCCGCTGCCGGGATCCGTATCCGCGCATGTGCGGCGACGCAGGGCGCCTCGTGTCCTGACTGCGGGAACAAGTCGGTGCGGGTCCACAGCCGTTACGACCGCACCCTCGCCGACGCCGCGATCGGTAACCGCCCCAGCCGCCTGGTTCTTCGGGTGCGCCGATTCCTGTGCCCCAACGGGCAGTACAGCCGACGGACATTCGCCGAACAGGTCGACGGACTGACCTCGGCATATGCTCGGCGCACCCGGTTGCTGACCGCAAGTTTCGAGCGGATCGGGTTGGCGTTGGCCGGACGAGTCGGAGCACGCCTGGCGGACGCTTTGGGGATGCCGGTGGGGCGTTCGACCTTGTTGCGGCTGGTGCGCAGCCTGCCGGAGCCACCGGTGCACCCCGTCGAGGTACTCGGGATCGACGACTTCGCCCTGCGTAAACGGCATCGCTACGGAACCGTTCTGGTGGACATGAACACCCACCGCCCGATCGATGTCCTGCCCGACCGGCGTGCCGATACCGTGGCCGCATGGCTGGCTGGGCGTCCCGGAACCGCAGTGATCTGTCGCGATCGCGCCGGCGCCTACGCCGAGGCCGCCCGGACCGGTGCACCCGAAGCGATCGAAGTCGCCGACCGCTGGCATCTATGGCACAATCTCGCCGCCACTGTCGAGAAAACCGTTGCCGCACATCACCACTGTCTGCGTTCTGCGCTCGAAGCGCAGTCGTCCCCTGACCCCACAACCTGCGAAACACAGCGCAAGCTCGCCGGTGAGATGCTCGCTGCTCGCCAGGCGAGTCCGCGTCTCACAGAACGCACCAAGCGTCGCTTTGCGCAGGTTGCGGCCCTCAAGACCAAAGGATTGTCCATCGCGGCGATCTGCGGGGAACTCGGTTTGGCACGCAACACCGTGCGCCGCTTCTACCGCGCCACCGAGGTAGACGAGCTGCTCGGATCTGCACGGGCCGGTCGTCCGCGGCTGTTGGATGGGTTCACCGACTACCCGCATGTGAGGTGGGGCGACGGACAGACTTCCGCTGCAGTCCTCTAGGAGGAACTTCGAGCGATGGGATATCGCGGGAGCTACACCACCGTCCGCAGTTACGTCCGGCTGCTGCGTCATGCCGGAGCTGCTCCCCTGCGGGGCTCGGTGCCGAAGGTCCGGCAGATCACCTCCTGGATGCTGCGCCACCCCCGTGACCTCACCGATGAGGATCGGATCGGACTCAAACAGGTTCTCGCCGGCTGTCAGCATCTCGAGGCCACCGCCGCCCACGTCACCGCTTTCGCGCAGATCCTCACCGAACGCCGCGGTGAACACCTCAATACGTGGATGGTCGCGGTCCGCGCCGATGATCTACCGCATCTGCACCGCTTCGTCCGGGGCCTGGACGCCGATCACGATGCGGTCCGCAACGGTCTTGCCTTGCCCTACAGTTCCGGTGCGGTCGAAGGCCACGTCAACCGCATCAAGATGCTCAAACGGCAGATGTACGGGCGTGCCGGCTTCGACTTGCTTCGTAAACGAATCCTGCTCGGCTACTGAGACGTCGGAGATACCCCGCGGCGGCGGAGATACGAGATACTGGGCCGGTGACAAGCCGAGGAGTGGTGCGCGACTGGCACATCGAGCGTATGCAGGGTGTGATCGACGGTGACGACGTCCCCGGTGGCTGTCTCGTGCGGTTCGCTGCGGTGGCGGTCGACGGGTTCCCTGCACTGCACCCAGGCGATCACGTCGAATTCGAGTGGCACCGGCTCGACCGGCCAGAATCGGATTACGCCTACGAATGCACCCGGGCATGGCCTGTGGGGCAACAACCTGTTACCCGGGGTCGCCGGCCGTTCCGGGCCGGACTGTGGCGGATGCACGCCGACGGGAGCGCCGAGCAGGTATCGCCCGCGTCCCCCGGTCAGGATTCGCCCGTCGCCACCTCGGGCGGGCCCACGACCGGCATCGTCCGCATCTGGCACGACGAAGACGGGTGGGGAGTAATCGACTCGCCTCAGACCCCTGGTGGGTGCTGGGCGCACTTCAGTCACATCGTCGCCGAGGGATTCCGGACCGTAGACGTTGGTGCCGATGTCACCTTCGAATGGCAACAGGTCACCAACCAGGATGGTTATCGGTACTGCGCGACTCGGGTCGAGCAACACCGCACCTGACCGGCCACCCCGAAAGTCGCCACAGCGCCATTCCATGGATTTCTGATGCGCCATCACGGAAAGTGAGCCAGAACCAGTTTTCACGTGCCGTCGACAATCCACCGTCCTCGGCGGCAAGACACCAGCGCCCGCGGCCACCGCACCGTCGTTGCTGCAAGATCGGACACTCAGATCACCCGGCGGTGAGCAGCCGCTGACCGAGCGTGCCGATCTCACCACCAACCGCCACCGAGCCACAGTCCCATCGGCAATGGGACGGACAACTCTGTCCCCGAAATGATCAGCTTCGGACCGTGCCGCTATATTGCCGAGCAACTGGCCGACCTCGACATCGACGGCCGACAGACGGAGGCGTTATGGCTGGCACGTTCGGCAAACCACAATGGCTTCGACGAGACCGACCGGCATCAGCACCGGAATACCAGTGGGAACGTGCCGCCCAGCAGGAAGACACCGAAGCGATGGTCCGCCTCGGTCGGGAAGCACACCAGCAGGGCAACAACACCAAAGCCCGAAAATGGTGGTCCGCAGCAGCAGACTACGGCGATGCCGAAGCCATGCACTACCTAGGCAATCTGTCCGCCGAAGAAGGCGACGCAGCCCAAGCACAACACTGGTGGGAACAAGCCGAACTGTTCACTACAGAAGACGCACCACTGGACGACAGCACCGACCACATCGCGGGCAGCGGAAGCAGCCATTTCAATCTCGGACTCGAGGCTGCCCTCCGCGGTGACCTCGACGGCGCCAAGTCCTGGTGGGAGCGCGCCGCTCAGAGCAAGGACGCGGACGCAATGTTCCACCTGGGAATGCTCGCCGATCACCATGGTGATCGGATCGACGCCAGGACCTGGTGGGAACAAGCGGCTCACGGCGGCCACGTGGATGCGATGCTCAGACTGGGTGGGCAGGCCGCGACGTTGACCGGTGACGATCAAGCCCGATCCTGGTGGGAACAAGCGGCCGCGCACGGCAGTGCCATAGCGATGTATGAACTGGGCGCCTTGGCCGACGAAACGGGCGACCTGGATCAGGCACGGTCATGGTGGCGCCAGGCTGCAGACCTCGGCAACGAACACGCGATGACAGGTCTTGGACGGCTGGCCAAGAATGCCGGTGACAGCGAACAAGCCCAATCCTGGTGGGAACACGCAGCGCGCAAGGGACATGCCGGCGCGATGCTTCAACTGGGCCTGCTCGCACTCGACACCGAAGACTCGGCACAAGCCCGACGGTGGTGGAAACAATCTGCCGACTGCGGCAACACTACGGCTGAATCGCCCCGAGTTCGGCGGAGGCTCGGCTATCTGGTTCCGGCCTCAGCGAGGACCGGTGTCTCACGGTAGTCGGCCGCCGTGTGATTCGAC